>JAJECY010000034.1 GCA_022821775.1 Acidobacteriota bacterium | reverse complement strand
CGGGAACGCGGGCGTCCCGCCCGCATCCTTATTCCTGGCTGGAGGTCGCGGAGCGTCAGCGCGACGTTGCCGGCAGGCAGCCACCCTGCCGCCCGATCCAGCAAGGAGCTGTTTGCAGGACTCAAGTATCACTCCCCCCTTGAGGGGGAGTCGCAGAAGGCGAGCCGAATGGCGAAGGCTGATGCGGTGGGGGGCCAACGCGTGGTCGGTCAAGTGCTACAGCGCGGGTTCCATACGCCCTTGGGGAACCAACCCTAAGGCTGCATCACGCCACGCATGCAACGTCCCCTGTCGCTCGAGGCCCAAGCCCATGTTAAAATTTGAGGGCAATCACTTGAATTCACACCTCAACCTTTAACCTGACGCCCGTGAATTCCCTCCGCGCAAAAATTGCCATCGGACTCCTTTGCCTGAATGGATTCCTGCTAGTCCAGACCTCCCAAGCCGCTCAAGGCATGGACCCGCGCTTCCGCCAGGCGGTGGAGCAGGCCCAGGCCGGCAGGCTGGCCGAGGCGGAAGCGTCGGTCCGGTCCCTGCTGTCCGATCAGCCCTCCCCCGACGGCTATCGTCTGCTGGGTTTCATCTGTGAAAACCAGGGCAAGCTGGATCAGGCCGAGCAGGCCTATCGAGAGTCACTCAAGCTCAGTCCGGGGCTCGAATTCTCCAGGATCAGGCTGGGCATCGTTTACTGCAAAGGCGAGAAATACACTCAATGCGTCGATTCGCTACAGCCTCTCCAACCAGGGATCGATGCCATTCCGGAGGCCCTCTTCTACCTGTGCCAGGCCCTGCTCCAAACCGGCCAAGTCTCCCGGGCCCTGCAGATCGCCGCCAAGATGGAGCGAGCGGCCCGGGCCGACCCGGAAGCCTTGTTGTCGATTTGCCGGCTGCTGACCGAGAGGAATCTCCATCGGGAGGCGCTCCCCCTGTTGACCCGGAGCGTAGAACGCCTTCCCCGATCGGCCGAAGCCCACTATCTGCTCGCCCTGGCCCTGTCCCGAACCGATCGGATCGACCGCACGGGCCCACTGCTGGACAAGGCTCTTCAGCTTCAGCCGAATTTCGTGCCGGCCCTGCTGCTTCAGGCCATGGGCCTGTTGGAGGCGAAGCAACTCACCGAAGCCAAACGGTCCCTCGGCAAGGTCTTGGAACTCCGACCGGAGGAGCCCAAGGCCGTCTTCCTGTTGAGCAAGGTGATGATTGACGGGGAAGAGTACGCGGAGGCCATCCGGAGCCTCAAGAGATTGATTGACCGATTCCCGGACGATCCCGACGTGCATCTGCTGCTGCTGAGCGCCTATCGCAAAGACGAGAACTATCAGAAGGCGTTCGAAACCTCGCTTCAACTGCTGGAACGGTTTCCCGACTATCCGCTGGTCCTCTACAACGGCGGCCTGGACCTGGAGATCATGGGCCGGTTCCAGGAAGCCGAGAACCATCTCAGGAAGCTCCTCCCCATGATCGAAGGCGACCCGGAACTGATGGCCGGAGCCAGGCTGGGGCTGGCAAGGGTTCTGGCCCATCAGCAGAAGACCGTGGAGGCGACCGCCCTGTTCGAAGAGGCGATCCGCCTCAATCAGGGTGGGGTGCCCGCCTTGGCGGACTTAAGCGATATCTATATGAAAGCCGGAGAATTCGAGAAGGCCGCGACGCTGCTCAGGCAAGTAGTGGCACGGGAGCCCAAGAGAAAACAGGCCTATATCCAACTGGCCAAGGTGTTGAGGAGGATGGGGAAAATCGAGGAGGCCAGGGAGCAGGTCCGCATCTTTCAGCAACTGAACAAGGCCGAGAAGGAGACTCCCAAGGGAACCCAGACCCAGCAGGTGGTGCGGCCTGCGGCAGGATCGACTCAATAACCTGGAGTGAAAGGCTAGGCCACGATCTCCTTCATGACCCGGCCGCCCAGGTCGGTGAGGCGCTTGAAACGGCCCGCGTGGTAGTAGGTGAGCCGCATGTCGTCCAACCCCATCAGGTGCAGGATGGTGGCATGGAGGTCATGCAGGTGGTAGACGTTTTCGGCAGCCTCGATCCCCATTTCGTCGGTGTTGCCCACCACCGTTCCGCCCTTGATCCCGGCGCCGGCAAACCAGGTCACCATGGCCTTCTCGTTGTGGTCGCGCCCGGGATGGGCCCGGAAGAAGGACATGTGGTTGTCGGCGGTCCGCCCGAACTCTCCGCCCCAAACCACCAGGGTCTCATCCAGCAGGCCCCTCTGCTTCAGGTCCTTCAACAGTCCGGCAACCGGTTGGTCGCTCCGAAGGCCGCAGCGCCGGTGCCCGCCGTCGATATCGGAGTGGGAGTCCCAGCCCCCGCAATAGACCTGCACGAACCGTACCCCTCGCTCCACCATGCGCCGCGCCATCAGGCAGCGGCGGGCCATGGGCTCGGCGATCTTGTCGTTCAACCCGTATAGCTCCTTGATCTTCTCGGGTTCCCGGTCGACGTCCAGGGCTTCAGGGACGGCCATTTGCATGCGGAATGCCAGTTCGTAGCTCTTCATCCGGCCCAGCAGAGCGCCGTTGCCGGGATCCGAGTCGATATAGTTTCGGTTGTAGTCGTTGATCAACCCGAGCGTTTCGCTCTGCTGCTTCACGGTCACCCCGCCGGGGGGCTTCAGATCCACGATGGGAACGCCCTGGGGGTTGATCAGCGTGCCCTGATAAGCCGTGGGCAGATAGGAGTTGGAGTAGTTGGCGATCCCGCCCTGGATTCCCCCGTCGGGAAGGACCACGAAACCGGGCATGTTCTGGTTCTCGGTTCCGAGGCCGTAAACCAGCCAGGACCCCATGGAAGGAGCGGCGCCGGGCTCCTGCACCCCGGTGTTCATCAGGATAAACCCGGTGGGATGGCTGTTGGAGTTGGTGTGCAGGGAACGCACCACGGCAATGTCATCTACACAGGTGGAAAGGTGAGGGAAGATCTCCGAGACTTCCATCCCGCACTGGCCGTGCTTGGCGAACTTGAAGGGGCTGCCCACGTAGATTCGCTTCTCCAGGCTCCCATAAATGCGGGTGATGGGTTTGCCGTGGTACTTGGCCAGAATCGGCTTGGGGTCGAAGGTGTCCATCTGGCTGGGGGCACCGCCCATAAAGAGGAAGATGCAGGCCTTGGCCTTGGGAGCGAAATGGGGAGCCTTGGGGGCCAGTGGGTTTCCGGCCCCGTTCCCCTTGGCCAGCAGGCCGTCACGGGCCAGCATGTAGGACAGGGCCGTACCCCCGATGCCCCGGCCCATACGGAACAGGAAGTCCCTGCGCCCCAGTTCCCCCGACCCGGGATCCTGCACCTCGACGTTCCCACATTGATCGAATTGCGGTTTGATCAGCATCAGTGCCCCACTCCTTCGCAGGCTGCGAGCGAACTCCTTCGCCTACTGCAAGAAAATAAACTCGTTGAGATTAAACATGGCCAGGCAAAAGTCGGACAGAGACCTGCCGGTCTTGCCCTTGGACGCCGAGATCTCGGCGCTCTCCGGGGAATAGGCCGCCTGCGTGAGACTCAGTTCGGTCCCCGGCACATCCGTTTGAACTCCCAGGAACTGCAGGCCCCGGATCTTTTCCTCTTCGGTCGGCTGCCGCTGCAAGGCCAACTGGAAGGCGCGCTCCACCTGCCGGCCCGGGTCCGTTCCCACTTCCTGCAGAATCCGTTCCGCCATGGCGTGGCTCTTCTCGTGGGCAAACTTGCTGTTGAACAGGGCAAACACCTGAGGCGTTACGGTGGTCACCTCCCGGACATCGCAGCTCTCGCTGATGTTGGGCCCGTCGAAAACCGAGATCAAGGGAGACACCAGTACCCGCTGTTGCAGCATGTAGACGCTTCTGCGGTTGCGCTCCTCCTCGGAATCGGGTTCCCACCAGGTCCGGGCGCGCTTCATCATGTCGTCTTCCAGATCGGGGAAGAAGCTGGGGCCGCCGGCCAGCAGGTTCAGGTCGCCACTCACCGCCAGGATGCTGTCGCGAATGACCTCTGCCTCCAGGCGGAGGGGCGGCATCCGCCACAGATAGCGGTTGGCGCTGTCGATGGATTCGTACTCCTTGGCGCGAGGATTGTTCAGGGATTGGCGGTAGAGGTTGGAATGCACCATCAGGCGGTGCATGTCCTTGATGCTCCAGCTCTTTTGGATGAACTCGGCCGCCAGCCAGTCGATCAGCTCCGGATGGACCGTCCCAGCGCCGTTCTTGCCGAAGTCGCTGGGAGTCTTCACCAACCCTTTTCCAAAGTGGTGTTGCCAGATCCGATTGACCATGACGCGAGGAGTCAGAGGATTCTCCGGGCTGGCCAGCCAAGTGGCCAGCTTCTTGCGCCGGCTGCCGCTCCAGCCCTTCAGATCCACCGGCTCGGGATCCCCGCTGGCCGCCACCACAAAGCCGGGCTCCACCACTTCCTGCTTGAGCTCGGGGTCGCCTCCCTTGAGCAGGAAGGTGGTTGGCGCATACCCGACGCTTCCCAACGGCTCGCTGGGAACATAGGCCATGGGCTTGTAGCGGTCGGGATCGTTGGGGTTGGCAAAGCGGGCGTTCTGCCGTCCGATCAGGGAGAACTGCTTGCTGATCTCCTTGGGCACCAGCTCGCTGGTGGAAAAGGGCACCCGCCTCAAATCGGCCACCACCCAGTCCTTGAGGTCCAGCGGCGACATGAGAATCCGATGCGGATCGGTAATTTCTTTGACCTGTTTGCGCAGTCCGGCGGCCCACTCCTTGCGTTTCTTGAGCCGATCCTCCCATTCCTTGGCCTTGCGCTCCCAGATCTCGGGATTCTGCCTGGGGAGTTCATACTGGGTGAACGCCACCGACTGGGGCTGCGGCTTGGGCATGGGGGCGTAAAAGGCCTCGATGCGGTAGTAGTCCTGGTGAGTGATGGGGTCGTACTTGTGGTCGTGGCAGCGGGCGCATCCCAGGGTAACGCCCAGAAACACCGACCCGGTGGTGTTCACCACATCCGTCAGGAAGTCGCGGCGCTGATCGCCCGAGCCTTCCACCTGCACCTGCAGATTCAGGAAGGCGGTGGCGATCCTCCCCTCCTCCCCGTAAAACCTGAAGGCGTCCCCTGCAATCTGTTCCTTGACGAAGCGGTCGTAAGGCTTGTCCTGGTTGAAGGCCCGGATGATGTAGTCCCGGTAGCGCCACATGTGAGGCAAGGGATAGTCCAGCCCGCCTCCCACCGAATCGCCGTAGCGCACCACGTCCATCCAGTGCCGGGCCCAGCGCTCGCCGTAGCGGGAGTCGGCCAGCAGTCTTTCCACGGCATTCCCGTAGGCTTCAGGCGAGTCATCCTGGAGAAAGGCCTCCATCTCTTCCGGTTTCGGAGGCAATCCGATCAGATCGAAATAGAGCCTTCGCAGCAACTGGCGCCTGGCGATGGGAGGGGCCGGCTCCATGCCCTTCTCTTCCATCTTGGCCAACACAAAGGCATCGATGGGATTTTTGACCCAACTCTCTTGCCGGACCTCCGGAACGGCCGGCTTTTCCAACGGGACCCAGGGCCAGCCGGGCTTTTCAGCCTCTGCCGTTTGCTGAACGGGCGCCACCTCCAACTCGTCGATCCACCGGGCAATCACCGCGACCTGCTCTTCCGACAGGGGCTCCCCGTTCAGGGGCATCTGGGGCGCCTTCTCGCCGCGCAGCCGCTGGATGAGCGGGCTGGAAGCGCTCTTCCCCGGAATGACTCCCGGACCGCCCAGGGATCCTCCCTTCAGCAGGGAGGCCATGGTTTCCAGCACCAGTCCGCTCTGGTGGTTCTGGATGGAATGGCAGGTAAAGCAGTGCTGCTCCAGGAGCGGCTTGACGGCTGTTTCGAACTGATGAGCGGAGGCGTCGGCGGCGGCCGTGTCAGTCGCCGCCTGGCTCGAATGATCGGACCCGGCAGAAAGCTGGTCGACCCAACGGGCGATCAGGTCGATCTGCTCCGCCGGCAGCGGATCGCCGCCGATGGGCATCTGGGGCTGGCGCTCGCCCCTCAAATAGAGGAGAAGAGAACTCTCGGCGCTCTTGCCCGGAATGATCGACGGACCGTCCTTTTCGCCGCCCTCGAGAAGCGCCTCCACCGTCTCCATGACCAGCCCGCTCTGGGCGGATGCGCCCTGGTGGCAGGCGATGCAGTGGGCCTCGATAATTGGCTGAATGTCCGCTTCGAAGCTGGGCCGCTGTTCCTCCCCATGGAGCGAGACAGCCAACAGGTGAGCGGCAATAGCAACAAGAAACACCAGATAGCTCATGCGACCCCCAAACCGCTTGCCGCGGCAAGTGTTCGGCAACCCTTCTGAATTTGCTCTTAAACGCTTTTGAATTTTATACTTGTTGGCGTCAACAATCAAACTTTGTTCCCGAATTTCGTCGGTATTTATGCATCATTGTGAATTTTTTCGAATTGCCCCGGGGTCGCGCGCTCCATACTTGAATTCCACGCCTTACTGAGATAAGATTTTTGTAAGGAGAGCCTCCATGATCGTCAAGATTACATCCAAGCGACAGGTCACCTTCCCGGCTTGGGTGCTGGCTGCGCTGGGCGTGGGCCCTGGTGACCGGCTCGAACTGCAGGAGAGCCCCGAGGGCTTCCTGCTGCGGCCGCAGCGGATCGACTATGCGAGACTGGCCCCGCTCAGAGACAAAATTCCGCCCGGATACCCCCCGTTCGACATTCGGAAATTCAGAAGTGAGCCCTATGACCCGTCGTTACGGGATTGATACGTCCGTGCTGGTGCGGCTGTTGACAGGTTTACCGGCGAGCGAATACGAGCGCTGCGAACGAGAGTTGATTGCCTTGGTAGAACAGGATGGCGCCGAGGTTTTCGCTTCGAACCAGGTGATCGGGGAGGCATTTGTGGCCGTTCAGCACCACTATGGACTTAACGGCGCTGACGCTCGATTGGGTCTACTGAGCATCCTTACCAGCGGGCTGGTCGCACCGCTGAATGGGCGTTCGGTCATCGTATCCCTGGAAGCATCCGGCGGCGCCGGCCTTTTTGACCGCCTCATCGCTGACGAGTACTCTCGCGTCGGCCTGCAGGTTCTGACGCTCGATAGACAGATGGCTACCCTGCCCGCCGTCCAGCACCTGTAGATAAAGGCATCCTCGCCATCAAGCTTGCCTGGAACAACAGAAAAAGAGCTATCCACGAAGACACACGAAGGACGACGAAGGGCCACGAAGAAAACAGGAAGGGGAAAAGAAATCCACCAAGGACACGAATTGACGCCCTTCAGGTTCCATCGTTTGGTCTCGGCCGCGAGTGCAAAAAGATCCATTAACATCGATGCACAGGATTTACAGGATTGTGGTCCTCAACCGCCTTGCCCCCATTGCGGGTATCCTGTGTCTCGTTTCACGCGAGTCTGCTATCCCTGCGCCAGCGCCTCCTCCTGTCAATCCTGTGCATCCTGTGCATCGATGTTCAATTAGGTAGATTGCCGGATCAACGGGACAGGGTCATTGTTGCCGATAGGCCACCAAGAAAAGCGGAAAGAGATCCATTCGTATTCGTGTCCATTCGTGTTCATTCGTGGTTCGTCTTTCTTAACGCCTACTTGTTTCACTCTCGAATGATCCGCCCCGTCGTGGGGGGCGGGGCGCGGCTATTCAGCCGCGGACCGGGCGGCCACGAAGGCCATCCCGATCTTGGTGGTCCCGGGTGAATCGGGAACCTCCATGGTGGCGCGGGTGGGCGGATTTTCAGGGAAATACTTCCGATAGGCGGCGTTCATTCCGCCATAGTCCTCCCAATCCTTGAGATAGACCCGGGCCTCGACCACGTCGCTCATGCTGAATCCGCCGGCCTCGTAGATCTGCTTCACCCGATCCAGGCAATCCTTCACCCGCTCTTCCACCGTCTCCTTGGCGCTGAATACGCCGGCGATGTACATGGTGTTGCCCACCTTGAGGCCGCGGCTGTAAGCGCCGCTGGCCCCCATGCCTTCCGGCAGCACCGGCGTCTTTTCCTCCCGGCTGGCGATCATGGTGATTTCGACCGGAGAACCGAGGGGAATGGCCGAGACCAGAATGGGCACCCGGGCCGGCTTGGGATCGGGGACCATGGAAACGTAGACCTCGCTCATGGGTCCGAAATACTCGCCGCTGGTCATGAAGACCTCGGTCGAGACCACGTTGGAGAAATCCATGTCGGCAGCCTTCAGCACGGTCTCGATGTTCTTGAGGGTCTGGGTGACATGCGCCTTGATTTCGCCCTCGACCAGCTTGGGTGGCGCCGAACCCGGAATGACCCCGGCCTGGCCCGACACGAAGAGGCGATCTCCCGCCAGCACGCCGGGACTGTAAGGAGCCTTGCCGGGCTCGGTTCCTTCAGGAAAAACGTAGGTCTTCTCTCCCCGCACGGCGACCATGGCGATTTCCACTCTGGCTCCCAGCGCCAGTTCCGAGACGGCGACGGTGGTGCGGCTGGGCAGCTTGTCCTGCTCGAAGAAGGCGCGATAGACCCCGCTCATCGGACCGATCTCCTTCATATCGGTCAGCCAGACGTGGGTGGCGACCACGTCGGAGAAGCCGTATCCCTTGGCCTCCAGCTCCCGCTTCAGGTTCTCCATGGTCACCTTGGTCTCGGCCTCGATTCCCGAGGCCATCTCCCGGGTCTCCGGGTCCAGTCCCACCTGCCCGGACAGATAGAGAGTGTCATCCACTTCGATGGCGGAGCTGAAGGGCGGCCCCGCCGGGGCCGGCTCTTCCACCGGCGCCTGTCGACAGGCGGCCAGGCACAGGACGCCGAAAGCACACAAAACCGTCAGCCCGAGCAAATCTCTCTTGGTCATCTGCAACGCTCCTCCATGATCGCTTCCTCGCTGATTCCAGTGACCACAACCGGGCCGCCACCGCCAGCCGGATGCTGCCGAGCGCCCCTCCCGCAGTCTGTGCAGAATCTATCACAGCCCGGCCCCCTCCGGGGGGCTAAACCCGTCAATCCCCAGGTCCATTCTCTAGTTTGGGCCTGGAAGGCCAGGAAAGGGGCGAGGCCCCTCAGGCATGGGTTGAAGGACCGACAGGAGGAAACTGCAAAGGAAAACGACGAACCACAAATGAACACCAATGAGCGGATGGATGAAATGTTGATTTGGGGGTGTGACAACCGAAATCGAGGATTGGGTAACGAAGGACACGAAACGGAGTGTTGGCCATAGTGGGCCTACGAGATGGGGCAGATCAATCGAGAAGAACCAACCATTGAACATCGATGCACAGGATGCACAGGATAACCGGGACGGGACGCTTCTGCTCGGGGAGCTGACTCCAGCGATAATCCGGTTCGGGATGGCGGATGCCCAGGAATAGAGGCCAGTCGTTTCCTGAAAAAATCCTGTGCATCCTGTGCATCGATGTGAATCAAGGGTGAGAGTCAATAAACATGGAGCCTTTTGCAAGATACCGCCGGCAAGGGTTTTAGGGATCGGGAGAGGGAGTGTGAGAGGGCAGTCGATGGACATGAACAAAAAATGGCCCCGGGCCCATCCCGGTTGGCGTCGGCTGCGCAATCCAGTAGTATGGAGTCCCCTGGTTCGGCTGAACCCACCTCCATGGCCCTCGTATTCGAACCGAGGCGGAATCCACGGGTCTGAAGTCCAGGGTATCGTTGCCATTTCTCCAGGAGTAATCGACATGGGAAAGGATTCATCTTCCGCTGCCGTCACCATCTTCTCCGCGAGCGACTTCGAGGTTCTCCCGGAAGACACCGAGTTGTTCCAAAGGCACCTCAGGAGCTTCGTTCCGCCGGAGGCCTTTGACGCTCATGCCCACTTCTACGAGCGATCCCACATCGGGCCGACCTATGCCGCCAGCTATCTCAAGGATGCCCCCGACCCCGGCGGCTGGGCCGCCTACCGGAGCCAGATCTCGAAATGGATGGGGGATCGGACGGCCAAGGGCGGCCTGTTTTTCGGCATGCCCCGCCGGGACGTGGACATGGCCGGCGCCAACCGATTCCTGGCGGCGGAGACCAGCCGCGAGGAGCGGCTGAAGGCCCTGATGCTCGTCCATCCCCAGGACGACCCGGACCGGGTGGAGGAACAGATCGCCTCGGAGGGGTTCGTGGGCATGAAGGTCTACCTGGTCTATGCCGACAGGGAGGATCCCTACAACGCCGAGATCGAGGAGTTCCTGCCGGAGTGGGCCTGGGAAATCGCCCACAGGCGGGGCATGGCCATCATGCTGCACCTGGTCAAACCGCGGGCCATGGCCGATCCCGCCAATCAGAACTACATTCGACGCCACTGCCGGCGCTATCCGGGCGCCAATCTCATCCTGGCCCACTGCGCCCGCAGCTTCAACGCCGGGCATGGACTGGAAGGCCTGGAATCGCTGCACGGACTCGACAACGTCTACTTCGACAACTCGGCCATCTGCGAGCCGCAGCCGGTGGAAGAGATCCTGAGGCTCTTCGGACCCGGCCGCCTCCTTTTCGGAACCGACTTCCCCGTCTCCGAGCTGAGGGGTCGGGCGGTGAGCATCGGCGACGGCTTTGTCTGGATGGGCACGGCCAACCTGGACTGGTCGACGACCGCCTTCGGGTCCCACACGGTGCTGGGGCTGGAGAGCCTGCTGGCCCTCAAGCAGGGTTGCCGCAACAGGCACATGACCGACGCCGACATCGAGCGGATCTTCTACCGCAACGCCCACCAGCTCTTCGGAATCGGAGAGCAGAAGGTCGGCCGCGGCCAGGAGCTCTACCAGGTGGCCAAGAAGCTGATTCCCGGAGGAACCAACCTTCTGAGCAAGCGCCCGGAATTGTTCGCGCCCGAACAGTGGCCGGCCTACTACAAGGAAGCCCGCGGCTGCACCATCGTCGACATGGATGGACGCCACCTCACCGACATGAGCTTCAACGGCATCGGCTCCTGCCTGCTGGGCTACGCCGACCCCGACGTCACCGAGGCCGTGCTGCGCAGGGTCCAGCTCGGGTCCATGTGCACCCTGAACGTTCCCGAGGAGGTGGAGGTGGCCCGCCTGATGCTGCAACTGCACCCCTGGGCCCAAAACGCCCGCTTCACTCGGGCCGGAGGAGAGTCCCTGACAGTGGCCGTGCGCATCGCCCGAGCGGCTACCCAGCGCCAGAGGGTTGCCATTTGCGGCTACCATGGCTGGCACGACTGGTACATGGCCACCAACGTGGGCACCGACCAGGACCGGCTGGGAGACCACCTGCTCAAGGGCCTGGATGCGGCCGGCGTCCCCTTCAATCTGGGCGGCACCACCCTTCCCTTCCAATTCGGCCGGCTGGATCAACTGGAGCGGATCTTCGAAACCACCGGCGAACCCCTGGCGGCCGTGGTCATGGAAGCCACCCGAGGCGACCATCCTCCTCCCGGCTTCCTGCAGGGGGTTAGGGATCTCTGCAGCCAACACGGCGCCAAGCTGATATTCGACGAGGTCTCCAGCGGATGGAAGCACGCCCTGGGAGGAGCCCACCTCTTGTATGGCGTCGATCCCGACATGGCGGTATTCGCCAAGTCGACGGCCAACGGGCACCCCATGGGAGCGGTGATCGGCACCGAGGCCACCATGCAGGCGGCCCAGGGGTCCTTCATCTCCAGTTCCTTCTGGACAGAGGGGGTGGGGCCGGCGGCCGCGCTGGCGGCCATTCGCAAGATGATGCGCGTTGACGTGGTCGGCCACGTGGACCGAATCGGCGAGCAGATCAAGCAGGTCTGGCTGTCGCTGGGCGCAAAATATGCCTTGCCGCTTTCCGTCAGCGGCCACAACGTGAACGCCGGATTCGTCCTGGACCATCCCCGGGTGCTGGCCCTGGAGACGCTGTTCACGGTGCGCATGCTGAAGGCCGGCTTTATGGCGGCGCCGCGAGTCCAGTTGACCCTGGCCCACCAGCCCCACCACGTGGAGGCCTACGCCGCCGCCGTGGAGCCGGTGTTCGAGGAGTTGGCCGAGGCCATTGAGAAAGGAGACATCGAGCAGCGAATCGGAGGACCCGTCAAGCAGACCGGATTTCAGCGCCTCACCTGACCCGCCAGTCTCGCGGGTCCCTGCCAGGAGATTCCATGAAACGCGTCGGCATCGCCGGATTCCTGCACGAATCCAACAGCTTCTCTCCGATCCCCACGCCCTACCAGCACTTCAAGGACACCAACTTTACTCGAGCGGATGCGTTACTGGAACGCTGGGAGGGCACCCACCACCAGCTCGGCGGGTTCCTCGAAGGAGCCCGGGAATACCGGTTCGAGCCGGTGCCGCTGCTGGCCACCTACGGCGTCCCTTCGGCTCCCATTCCCGGCGACTCCTTCGAAGAGCTGGCTGCCGATCTGACCGGGGCCCTGCGCGCGGCCCTGCCCCTGGACGGGCTGCTGGTGGCCCTGCACGGGGCGGCCGTGGCCGAGAGCTACCCCGACGCCGATGGAGAGCTTGCCGCACGCTTCCGCCAGGTCCTGGGGCCCCGCATTCCCATCCTGGCCGTGATCGACCTCCATGCCAACGTCTCCGACAAGATGGCCCGCAACACCAGCGGCATCGTGGTCTACCGGTCCAACCCCCACCTGGACCAGAGGGAGCGCGGACTGGAGGCGGCCGGCTTGATGGCGCAGACCCTGCGGGGTGACATCAACCCGGTCCAGGCCCTGGAGCGCCCTCCCCTGCTGCTCAATATCACCCGGCAGTACACGGAGGAGGCCCCGGCCAGGGACCTCTACCGGGACGTCGAGTCGGTGCTGGAGTGGCCGGGAATTCTCTCGGCCAGCACGGCCATGGGCTTCTACTATTCCGACGTGGAAGAGATGGGAGCTTCCTTTCTGGCTATCGCCGATGGAGACGAAGAACTGGCTCGCAAGGCGGCCCGCTGGCTGGCGACAAGGGCCTGGCGGCGGCGGAGGGAATTTCTCAGCGACCTTCCCGGTCCGGCCGAAGCCGTGCGCCGTGCCGCCCGGGAAACCGGCCGACCGGTTGTGCTTCTGGATGTGGGGGACAACGTGGGAGGAGGCAGCCCGGGCGACTCCACCATCCTGCTGGAGGAAATCCTGCGCCAGCAGGCCTCGGAGGCCCTGGTTACCCTTTACGATCCCGAGGCCGTGTCCGCCTGCGTGCGAAGAGGGGTTCGGCAGTCGATCGAGTTGACGGTGGGCGCCAGGAGCGACGCCCTCCACGGCCGTCCCCTGCGGGTCGAAGGCTGCATCCGCTCCATCGCCGACGGGCGTTCCACCGAAAGCCGCCCGCGCCACGGCGGCCAGGGGGTTTTCGATCAGGGAGTGACGGCGGTGCTGGAAACGCCGCGCCAAAACACCTTGGTGCTGACCAGCATACGCATGGCCCCCCGAAGCCTGGAACAGCTCTGGTCCCTGGGGCTCAGACCCGAAAAGAAGAAGATCCTGGTGGTCAAGGGCGTGGTTGCCCCCCGGGCAGCCTACGAACCCATCGCCCACCACACCATCCTGGTGGACACGCCCGGGTCCACCAGCGCCAACCCCGCCCACTTCACCTACCGAAACGTGCGGCGTTCCCTGTACCCCCTGCAGGAGAACCTGGCCTATCCGGGGTAGGATCCAGTCAAGCCTGCGCCTCGCCGGTTTTTCCGGTCCAGACGGTCAGATCGGTCAGGTCCCGGTCCGGCTTGCGCCGGGATCCGCGGCTCAGCAGGACTCCCAGAACAAACAGGAAGGTGTTGCCCAGCACGATGATCCAGAACTTGTCGGGAAGCAGGGCGGCAAGAGTCGGAAACAGCTCGGAACCCAAGCGGCTGTCGATGAACAGCCACAGGCTGACCCCGGCCAGGGTGACCATGGTGGCCTGGAAGGCGGAGCGGCCATCCACCCGTCGAGTCAACTGGCCCAGCAGGAACAGCCCCAACAGCCCCCCGCTCATGATGGAGATCAGGGTGGCTTGAAGGTCCTGCAGAGTCTCGGTGCGGGTGAAGTGGATGATCAGGGCGATGGCGATCATGACCACTCCGAAAAAACCCGAGATCCATCTTCCGAAGGTGACGTAATGGCGCTCCAGCCGGTCGGGGGCCAGCAACCGTCGATAGAAGTCGGTGGTGACCGTGGCCGCCGAGGCATTGATGCTGGAATCGAGGGTGGACATGGCCGCCGCCAGCAGTCCCGAGATCACGAAACCGGCCACGCCGGCCGGAACGTGGCTGAGAATGAAGAAGGGATAGACCTCCTCCGGCAGCAGCGTCCCCACTTCCGGAGCCGGATTGTACTTGTAGAGGACGTAGAGCGCCGTCCCGATAAAGCTGAAGAACACCCAGACGGCCACGGTGGCGACCGCGCTCAGAACGATTCCCTTGCGAGCCTCGCCGGTGCTCTTCATGGCCTGGTAGCGCTGAATGGTCATCTGGTTGACGCACATGTACTGGGTAAAGTGGAACAGGTGCATGAGCGCCGTCACCCAAACGGTCTTTTCGGAAAAGTTCAAGGCGGTGCTGCCCACCGAGAGCTTGCCGTCGGCCAGCGCCACTCCCATCACCTGGCCGAAGCCGCCCGGCACCATCCCGAAGATGATGGGCAGGCAGATGAGTCCGCCCAGGATCAAGGCAAACCCCTGGATCAAGTCGGTCCAGATGACCGCCTCCAGGCCACCGGCAATGGTGTAGGCAGCCACCAGGACCCCGAAGATCACGATCACCCAGGGCAGCGAAAACCCCGTCATGGCCTTGATGGGCAGACAGACCGCGTAGAGAATCACCCCCAGCCGAAACATCTGGAACAGGATGAAGGCCCCTCCGGCATAGAGCCGCGCCCAGGTGCCGAAACGCCTTTCCAGGTATTCGTAGGCGGACCGGAACCCACCCCGCCTGAAGAGCGGCATGAACAGCAGGAGCCCGGGGATGGCGGCCAGCAGGTAGGTGAAGTTGGCCGGCATGTAGCGCCAGTTCTCGGAATAGGTAAACCCCGGCGTGGCCAGGAAGGTCATGGAGCTGACGATGGTGGCCATCATCGACATCCCCACCACCCATCCGGCCATGTTGCGCCCGGCCAGGAAATAGGCGTCCGAGGACTTGCTCTTGCGAGCGCAATAGACGCCGATCCAGACCATCACCGCCAGATTCAGCCCGATCACCGCCAGGTCCGGTCCTCGCCACATAAAGATCCACCTCCAGTCGGTTTTGGCCGATGACTCCGGTCGCGCGAATGAGAGCCGCAAGGGCGATTTCGCACTCGCCGCGATGCCTCCCGCTCAGGGAATCTCGACCACAACGTATTGCTGCCGGACCGATACCGGAAAGGTCTCCGCCCGGTAGGGTCCGGGCCGGTGTCCGGCTTCCTCGCCGCACCCGCCGCCTTCGGATTCCCGCATCTCCACCCGCACCCGATAGCTGCGAACCCGGGTCCGAACCGGATCGAACCAGGACCGTCCCGTCTTGAGATCGAACTCCCAGCCGTGCCAGGGGCAGCGCACGATCTCTCCGACGCGTGTATAGCTGTACTCGCCGGGGACGCGGGCCTGCAGCAAGCCGGACTGCTGGCCCAGGCAGAGAGGACCGCCCTGGTGGGGGCACCGATTCAGCACGGCAAAGAATTGGCCATCCAGGTTGAAGACGCCGATGGACCGGCCTTCCACCTCGGCAATTTTCCGGCCGCCGGGCGGTATCTCGCCAAGGGTGGCCACCACGTGTTCAGCCATTGGGTTCATCCGGTTTCAGGGGGGCGCCCCGGGAATTCCGGGCCTGACTGCAGCGGGCGGGCCGAGTGGCGGAGCTAATCGAGACCATAGAGGCTGCGCGCATTCTCCGACATGATTTTCTTCCTCAACTCGCGGGAGAGACCGGACGGCACGGCGCTCTCCGGGGAATCGAAGTCCCAGTGCGGATAGTCGGTGGCGAACATCATCCGGTCATCGGCGTCGAGCTGCTCCAGCAACTGCCGGAAGTAGCGCGGCTGGGGAGGCTCTTCCATGGGCTGGGTGGTGAACCAGAAATGTTTGCGAATGGTGGTCGAAGGAGGGAGTCGGAGCGCGGGGATCTCCTCGGACAGCTTGCGCCAACCGTGGTCCAACCGCCACATCAGCGGAGCCATCCAGGCGAACCCGCCCTCGATCAGGGCCACCTTCAATGAGGGAAGCTGCTCGAAGACGCCTTCGCAAACGAGGCTGATGACCTGGGCCTGAAAGGCCTGGGGCATGCCCCCATGGTCTTCGATGTAGTGGGAAGGCCAGCCGGCCCCGGTAATGGGCCCCGCTCCGGCGCCACCGAAATGGATGCCCACCGGCAGGTTGTGGCGCAACGCGGCCCGGTAGATCTTACGGTACTTGGGCCGGCCCAGGGGCTCGTTGGTCCGAACCAGCAGGAGAACCTGAACGAACCCGGGATGGTCTCCCACCCGATCGATCTCCTCCGCCGCCAGGTCCCCATCCTCGTAGGGGACGATAATGGAGGCCCGCAACCTGGGTTCCGGTTCCAGCCATTCGGCGATCTGCCAGTCGTTGGTGGCCCGGGCCAGCGCGGCTCCGTACTCGAGGTTGAGCTGTCCGCCGGCCCCGTAAAGGCAGTTGAGGATGCCGTATCGGATATCGTAGGCGTCCAGCAACTGCTCCCGCATGAACTCCAGGTCCGAGCCCGCCGGCAACCCCGAAGGCGGCCAGGCATCGTGCCGGGCGGCATTCATGAGCGCCCGCGGATAGTATCCTCCCAGATGGCCGCGCAGCCCGAACTGTTGATGGTGCCTGCGCCACCGCTCCGGCAGGTACTTGTAGAGGGTCTCATTGGATGGGATGATGTTGTGGATGTCGCAGTCGATGACCTCCAACCGCGACTTCTTGCCGCCGGTCGAAGCTTGCCTTGTGGTTGCCGCTGTCGCCATCTCCGTGAGTTCTCCTCGGCCCGCATCGGCTTACTTCCAGGCGTTCCCATCTTAACACGGGGGCCGGAGATTTCTTTTTCTAGAGCCGATAAAAGGAGCGGGCGTTGTCGGCCAGCACCCGGCGGGCCAGGGAGTCGGACAAGCCCGCGGGAAAGGCCTCTTCCAGCCGATCGAAATGCCAGTGGGGATGGTCGGTGGCGAACATCAGCATCTCGTCGGAATCCAGTTGGCCGATGACCTCCAGGAGCTGCTTGCCGGAGGGAGGAGCATCCACCGGCTGCAGCGTGAGCCGGATATGCCGTCGAATGTAGTCGGAAGGGGGACGCTTGACCCAGGGGATGTCTCGCCGCAGGCCCCGCCACTCCTTGTCGAGCCGCCACATCAGCGAAGGCATCCAGGTGCAGCCCGCCTCGATCAGGGACACTCGCAGGTCGGGAAAGCGGTCGAACACGCCTTCCACGATCAAGCTGGTCACCTGGGACTGAAAGACCTGGGCCATGGCGGCGTACTCCTCCAGGTAGGTGGAGAGCCAGCCGCTGGGAGTCGGGGGATGGCCGGGAGATCCCCCGAACTGAATCCCCACCACCAGGTCGTGGCGGGCGGCCGCTTCATAGATGGGGTCGTAAATCCGGTTTCCGTAGGGGATCAGCGACCGGACCGGCATGACCGCCTGGACGAAACGGGCGTCGGCGCCCCAGCGGTCGATTTCCCTTGCGGCGAGCACCGGGCTCTGGGTGGGAGCCACAATGGAGGCTCGCAGCCTGGGGTCGCGGTCCAACCAGTGCTCGGCTTGCCAGCGGTTGATGGCCGAGGCCAGGGCCCCGGCCAGCTCCGGATCGTGCACGCCCTGAACCCGGTAGGCGCAGTCCAGAACGCCAAATTCGACCTGCAGAGGGTCGAGCACCTGCCGCCGCATGAGCGCAAGCTGCCCCTCCACCTCTCCCTCCCATTCCAGTCCCGGCCGAATGGTGGTCGGCGCTCCCTTGGGATAGTCGTCCGCATCCGGCCCCCTAAAGGCCGACTCCTCGATATAGTCGCACCAGTGGTCGGCCAGGTAGGGCCTCAGCACCTCCAGCGAGGGAACTTCGTTGTGCAGGTCGCAGTCAATGACCGGGCGCCCCGACCAGAAGGGTCGTTGCGCCTCATTTCCGGATTCCCGAACCACTCTGCCCTCTCGAAACTGTCTCGCGTCCGAGAGAGACTATCCAGACCCGAAGCGCCTTGTCAATGGGGTCGAGGGCGGCCGGATCGGGCGACCAGATCGGGGTTGCTGGCCGTCGGCCAACCAAGTATGATGGCGCCCAGGCTGGGGGTTGAATCGGAGTCGGCCAGGCCTGACCGGAAGCTGGAGTCGCAAGAGACCGGAGACGCCCCATGAGAAAACGCAGCAGAAGAGGATTCGTACAGGACCTGGCGCTGGCCGCCGGAACCCTGGCGGTGGCTCCCATGGCCGCCTGCCAGGCCTCCCCAAGGCCGGGAACGGCTCGAAATCGCAGGGACCTGATTCAGGCATTGCAGGGCGTGCACAACTTCATGGTCACCACCTTTCACTCCGACTTCGAGCTGGATTCGGAGGGCCTCCGCCGCAACGTGGCCGATCACGCCCGCGGTTTCCACCAGAACATGACCATCGTTGTTGCCGGGGGCCTGGGCGAGCTCTACAGCCTGGACATCGAAGAGCACCGCGCTCTGGTGACGGCGGCGGTGGCGGGCGCCGACGGCAAGATGCCCGTGGTGGCCGGGGTAGGCGGTGGCTACCGGAACGCAATGACCATGGCCCGCAACGCGGAAAAGTCGGGGGCCGATGCCGTGCTGATCTTTCCGCCGGGCTCCCGCTGGGGACAGGAGGAAGGCACCTATCGTTGCTGCCTGGACGTGGCCAAGTCGGTCGACATCGGAGTGTTGATCTATCCCCGGTCCGAGGAGTACTGGCCCCGCCTGTTGAAAAGACTGTCCGGGATCGAGAACATCGTCGGATTCAAGGACCCCAGCGGGGGCACCGAGGTGGGTCTGGCCCTGGGCAACCTGGTTCCGGACGACTTCCTCTGGGTGGCTGAAGGCGAGGGCCACGCAGCCAAGGCCCTGCCGGTGGGCGGCCGCGCCTACACCACCGCGGTGGCCACCTTCGTTCCCCGGGCCAGCCACGCTTTCTGGAAGCACGGCGTGGCGGGAGAGAAGGAACAAATGAACCGGGTTCTCAAGGAAAAGATCGAACCGGTGGTCAAGCTGCGCGGGGTCCAGCCCGGGTATGGCATCAGCGCCATTAAGGTGGCCCTGGAATCGCTGGGTCGGGCCGGCGGGCCGGTCAGGCCTCCCGGGACCCAGGTGGCCGAGAAGGACAAGGCGGTCATCGCTGAAATTGCCCGTTCCCTTTCAGAGGTGAGGCGGGAGAGCTAGCAGGAGGTCAGTCATGGACAACATGAGTCGACGTGAGTGGCTGCTTGCCGCCGGGGCGGCCGGGCTGGCGACGGCCTGCAGCAGCAAGAGCCCCGACAAGCCCAAGGCTGCCGAGCACCGCATCGTGGACGCCCACGTTCACATCTGGACTTCCGACACCAGGCGCTTTCCGCTGGCCGACGGTTTCACGCCGGAAGACCTCTGGGTGCCGAGCTTTTCGGCGGAAAGGCTCCTTGAGGAGGCTCATCGGTCGGGGGTTGGCAAAATCAACCTGATCCAGATGACCTGGTACGGCCTCGACCACTCCTACATCCTGGACGTCATTGCCAACGACCCCGAGCACTTCGTGGGCACCGGCATCATTCCGGCCGTCACCGACGTCTCCCTGGCCAGTCCCGACCGGACCATGGTGGCCCTTTCCAGGCAGGGAGTCCATGCCTTTCGTGTTCGTGGCGGCAGCACCCGTCCTCCACTGGGCGGGGGCCCGCAGTGGATGGACCACCCCGGATTCGACAAGATGTTCAAGGCGGGAGCCGACCACAACCTGGCGCTGAGCTTCCTGATGGGCCCCCGGGATTTACCCGAAGTCGACCGCATGTGCGGCCGCTACCCGGAAACTCCCGTCATCCTGGACCACTTCGCCGGGGTTTACGAGGGCTCCTCCGAGGACGAAATCACCGCCCTGTTGCGCATGTCCGAACACAAGCGGGTCATGCTGAAAGTGGGGGCCTTCTACAGCAGAGGAAGAACCCCTCCCTACACCAGCCTGCTGCCCTTGATCAAGCGAGTGGTGGCGGCCTTCGGTCCGGAACGATGCATGTGGGAGAGCGATGCGCCCTTCCCACCCGACCGCCCCTCCAGGCATCCCTTGCCCGACCCGCCGCACGGGATCGAGCCGGCCGTGGCCCTCATCCGGGACCATGCCGACTTTCTCAGCCCGGCGGACAAGGAGCAGATCCTGATCAAGACCGCCGAGGACTTCTTTTTCAAGCGGTAGGCGTGTCTGAAACCACAGAAAAAACATCGATGCACAGGATGCACAGGATTTTTTCAGCAAACGGCTAGTGGCCTGTCCCAGAAGTGCATTTACAGTATTTCGGCCAGAAGTTTAAATGAATTCAATGAGTTAACGTCTTGAATAATGCGCCGAATTAACGGGACAGGACACTAGCTTCCAATGCCGGGAATCCGCAAAACCGCACCGTATCATCGCCTGAGCCGGCTTCTCGTGCAGGAAGCTCTCGTCCTGTTAATCCTGTGCATCCTGTGCATCGATGTTCATTAGGCAGACAACCGTGCTAACGGAACAGAGTCCTTGTTCCCGACAGGCCATGAAGATTTGTTGTTTCACCCACGAATGATTCGCCCGTCGTGGGGGCGGGTGCGGGACTTGCCTGAAGGATTGAAAAGCGAAAGGAGATTGTCGATGCAAGCCGGGTTTTCTCGCCGACGCTTCCTGAAATCCCTGGGCGCTGCCGGGGCTGTCGGATCCATGCCGGGGACCGCCGCCTCATCGCCGGCCGCGGCCTACGATTCCCGCTCCGCCCCCCTGATCACCTCCTCCATGGCCGGCTCGTCCTCGGGCTTCGTCCATCCTCAGAAGGTCCTGCTGTGGGAGCGAACCCGCAAGGAAGTCCGGGAAGCCCTCCAGAGCGGAGACCTCAAGGCGGCCATCGTGCCCACCGGGTCCACCGAGCAACACAACGAGCACCTGGCGCTGATCACAGACGCCGCCACCGCCACCTTGTTCGCTCAACAGGCCGCCCTCCGGCTCTACCCTCGGGTGACGGTCTCTACGCCCTGCCCGGTGGGTTACGCCCCTTATCACATGGCCCGCAAGGGAACCCTCACCTTGCGCAAGGAAACCTTTCTGGCTTACGTCTTCGACGTGATTGAAAGCCTCACCGCTCACGGGTTCGGCACCGTCCTGGTGGTCAACGGCCATGGGGGAAACCATGGCCTGCTGAAAGGGGCGCTCCCAGAGTGGCGACGAAAACTGGGCATCAGCCTGGACGCCGTCTCCTACGGGGAGGGATACAAGGAGGAGGAACTGGCCACCTTCCTGACCTCCTACCGGCAGAAGCTGGAGGGAAAGCTGGACACGCTGGCCCGCCGGACGGCCCACAGCCACGCCTCCGAAAACGAGACCTCGATCCTCATGGCCGCCTATCCGGACCGGGTGCGTTTCGTCACCCTGGAGGAGTACGACCGGGCCGGCCTGAACTACGAATCGGACATGCCGCCCAAGGTGTGGGAGTACATGGAGCCCTTCGATGCCCAGCGGACCACCAACCCGGAAAACCCCAGAGACCGCGCCCGCCAGGAGCAGGCGCTGCTGGCGACCCCGGAAAAGGGGGAGAGGCTGATCGCCATGGGTACCAACTACATCGTGGACCGGCTGCAGCGGATGATCCAGGCCACCGATGCCGGACGCCCCTGGCCGTAGACAGCATGTCTAACCGGGCCACTGGACACATCCTGCAAAGACCCTCTGTCTTAAACGCCTGATCGATCTACTTCAAGGTCCTAACGGGAAAAACGGCTCGGGAATCGCCCCAGGTAGAGGTGGAGGGTCAGTGTTGCTGCTGAGGTGAGCTAACGCTATCATTGAGGAAGAAGCGGAAACTTCGGTGTGGGTGAACCTTCAAGAAGCTCACCGCTGGAATTCAAGACAGATCTTGCTTGCCTGAGAATGCTGGAGGAACAAAAGAGGGCAGGTTGTCTCCCTATCTGCCAAATGGCAACTGAATTGCAGTTATTCGGCCACTCTGTCCCAATGGGAACCTGTATTGGCAATAGATACAAATTCCCGGAGTCTTGATCCGAATTTTCGTAAGGGGGGGGGGAAGAGCGATGTTGACGACAACCCAATACCCCATCTTATTCACCTATCGTGACGTGGTCATTGGAGCTGGATATGTGGCCCACGTTGAGGCCAGTGGGCGATTCCTGATAGAGGACAAGGGAATAGATGAAGATGTTTGGATCTATGGGGTGAATCCGGGCGGGCTTGCAGCCAAGGGCTCCAGTCAAAAAGTGGCGGCTGAAGAATTTCGTGCGTCCTATCGCACCGTGCTAATCGACTTGGCAGAGGAAAGCGTCGACTTCGATGTGTTCAAGAACCAAGTTGAGATTTTCTATCGGAGCACCTGTGAAGCAACGGAAAAGGACTGGCAAGACGCAGTGATCCGTGTCAGGAACGGAGAAATAGATTCCGATTGGTTGGTAAAAGAGCCTGCCGAGCGCGAATGTAATATAATCGTGTAACCGTCTCCTGAGTTGTCATCTATCCCCAAACTACCTGCAAAGTCCTGCTGTCAATCGTCGTGACCATTCCGGCGCTGACCCTGGTCGCCGACGGCGGGTCGCGGCCGGTGTGCCTGGAAGTCGCTCCGCGCTTCGGCCGGCTCCACCAGCCGGTCCGCTCCCCGTCCGCCAGTCTGACGGCTACCACCCTGAACCTGGCTACCGAGACTTCCTTCCGGAGAATTCTGCGGGACCTGGAACGGGTCCGACTTCTTCAGTCCGACCTGTTCTTCTTCCAGGAAGTGGAGCACTATCCGGACCAGGGTTCCGGGGTGATCGCCCGACTGGCCGAGCATCTCGGCTACGACTATCTTTTTGCCCCGGCCCAACAAGTCGGCAAAAATGGTGCTCAGGGGCTGGCGATTCTGAGCCGCTACCCGCTGCAGGCCCCCAAGGTCGTCCGCCTGCCCCGGTTTGTCCTCAAGGTCAACAACCGCTGCCGCATCGCCTTGATTGCCGTCGCCGCCACACCGCTGGGAGCCGTCGGCCTGGTCAACCTCCATCTGGATACCCGCATCAACCTCAGGCAGCGCTCTCGGCAACTGCAGCCCGTTCTCGAGGCTGCCTCAAAACTCCCTGAGACATCCCTGATCGCCGGCGACTTCAATACGCAGAACTTCCTCTGGGTGGAGAACCTGCTTCCCCTGCCCTTTTTGCACCGGCAGGTCCGACCCGTGGTGGACAGGCTGAAGGCTTCCGGATACTCGACACCCTTCACCCGGACCGGACGCACCCATGCCTGGGCTCCGCTGAAACTGGACTGGATCTTCCTCAGGAAGCTGCGGGCGCAGAACCGGCGAGTCCAAGCGGTCGGGTTCTCCGATCACCGCGCCCTCTGGGTGCAGGTGGTGCCCGAGGGGTAACCGCACCCGCATTTCTCAGGGATCGGCGGCCTGCTGTCGAATGGGTATGATCCGACCGGGAAAGGGGAGAAACTCGGGCGCCGACGGGTGGTCCGCATCGGGAACGATCCGCCGGCTGACGGGGTCGAGCCTCCCGACAGCGTCCATCAGGGTAGGAGCGATGTCCAGGGTGAGAAAGGCACCGGAAATCTTGCGGCCCCGCTTAAGGCCCATTTCGTCGCCTCCCCAGGCCATGAAGGTGGTCTGAGTCTCCAAGGGCAGGAACCCGCCGTGGCTGCCGCCCGGCTGCTGGCCCATGGTGTTGACGTTCCAACCGTGCCGCATCCAGACGCGGAAGTCGGGGGTGCCCTGTTCGAAGCGGAACCGGAGTGCTTCCACCAGGTCCTTCCTCCGTCCGGGCCCGTCCAGCGGCATCAACGCCCCGGCACGGTTCTCGACGCTCAAAAAGTCCTGAAAATTCGGCCGAAACAGGTCGGCCAGGATCACCGGGACCAGGGTGGTTTCCAGCCTGGCCGTCTCCGAGACCCAACGGCGCGGATTGAGCCAGCGCGCCCACAACCGCGAAGGGTATCCGATAGGATCTCTAACCCCGACTGTTCCTGCTTCATCGAGCGTTGCCAGCTTCCCGCGATTCTCGAGGGGCGCATACCAGAGGGTTCCATCTTCCGCTTCCAGAACGACTGCCTGACCGCGATCTTCCGAGGCCAGCAGCCAGAGCGCCTGCCGGAGTGGAGGGCCGTTCCAGCTTGTCAGATCCTCCGGAGGAATCCCTGCGACAAAATAGTCAAAGGGGTAGCGGTTCCCGTAGGCATCCGGATTGAGCGCTCGATAGCCGGCGATCAACTCGGGATAGTTGAGGGTGCGAAAGGGCCCTTGGTCCGGCTGTAACCAGCGATCGGCAGCCGGCCTGGCCCAGCCGACGGGATAGCGGCCGAGTTGTTCCATGCTGTTGGGCGGACCGAAATATCCCTTGGGGATCACCTCATCGATCTCAAAACCCGACCGGATGAAATGGCGCCACTCCTCTCCTTCCAAGGGCAAGGCCAGCAATCGCCGCAGGGTGACGGCCTGGCCTCGATAGAGTCGCGACTCCGAAGCCAGTCGCGAACCCGCGTCTCTGGCCGAGGGCATTTCGGCCGCAAGATGTCGCTCCGACCACGCCTCAAACACATCCGCGGCCTGCCGCAGGGAGTAGGCGTCCGCTTCGAGCCAGGGCCGAGCCCTCTGGTGAACCGTCTGGAAGGTCTCCAACACGCGATCCAGCTTCTCCAAGTCGTCCTGCAGGCGCAGCGACTCCAGCAAGAGCAGGTGGAGTCGGTTCAGATCGGAATGGCGCAGAAACAGATCGAATCTCGGATTTCCCATGTTGGCGGCGAAGGCGGTGAAATACCCCTTGGACCCGAAGGGAACGGCCTCGCCGTAGGACGATGCCGGACTTTCGTAGACCCTGGCGAAGTCCACCCCGGGAATGGGTCGAGTCAAGGCGTGATCGGAATCCTCCACTTCCGGAGTCAAGATGGTGTGGCCGCCAAACTCCGGCCGGCGCAGCCAGGGATTGATGGGAAATCCGTAGTTGATCTGAACCGGATAGAGGTTCATTCCATGGTCGGACACCATGGCGACCAGGGTCCGGTCCCGGCGAGCCGTCTGCTCCACCGCCCCCATGACCTCTCCAAACCAGTCATCCAGCTTCACCAGCAGGTGCAGGACCGACCGGTAGGAGCTGTCCAGGTGCAAGCGGTGGTCGAGCGACACGAACAGCGCGGTGATAAAGTCGAGAGTCTCGGCGGGGTCGCCCTCTGCCCGCCACTTGAGCCACTTTGCCAGGGTTTGGGACAAGCTTTGGTCCAGGCGTTCCACGTGGTCGGGATAGGCCACCAGGTGGGAGAAATGCTGGTGGATCACCGCCCCCGGCCTGAACTCCCTCTCGCCGGCCCGAACCAGGAACTTCCCCATGGCCCCCAGTTGTATGGCCGAGCGCTTTCGGCTCAAGATCTGCAACGAGCTCCAGACCCTTTCGGGCGGAAACGCGTCCGGCAGAATGGGGATTCCCAGCAGATCCAGCTCCCAGAGAGCGTGGGTGCGTCCGCTGCCCTTGATCAGCTTGCCCGCCGAATCGAACAGGCCGTTCAGGAAAACCCCGGAGGCCCCGCTGGCGCGGTTGAAGTAATAATTGCGCTTGACGATGCTGGGCTGGCCCGAATCGATCTGGGCCCAAACCGGAGCCGAGAGCGGCAACGTGCCGGTGAAGATGGTTTCGGCCCGTACTCCTTGGCGGACAAAATAGGCCTTCATGTTGGGGAGCAGTTCTTCCCGGCCCACCAGAGTTTGCGTGGCCCGGTATTCCTCGCGGAAGCGCCCCGGATAGGGCAGCCGCAAGACGGCGTCCGATTGCGGGGCCAGAGCCGCCTCGATCAGAAGTCCCGGCAGCCCGTCGACCTTGAGCAGAATGATTCTGGCGCGCTGTTCTCGGGAAGCAGGCTCTGCCGCCGCCCGGTCGGAACCGGAGCAGATGCCCAGGGCAACGGCGGCCAGAAGAGAGGCAATGCCTCGCAGGGCGGAAACCCTCGGAATTCCCGAGATTGAAAACGATTGGCTGGTCAAGGTGTCGATTTGGCGGGAATGGCCGAGGACTGAGAGGCGGGGCCGGAGGGGAAAATCCAGCCCGCCACCTGGCTCCGGTATCCTTCCGGCACAGAGCGCGGGTAAAGCCGTTTGAGATTCCGCAGGAAGCGCCGGGACTCGGGCCGAGCGCGCTGCGGGTCGGTGGCGGAAAGCCGGTCCCAGGCCTGGAACAGGCGGGGCCAGGTAACCCCGTTCAAGTGGGTCTGCCGATTGAACTCGCGAATCACCTCCAGGGCCCTGTCCAGCGTGCGCTCTTGCCGGTAGCGGGCGATGTCCTCGCTGGCGATCGACCGCCGCCCCAGGTCGAGCCTCTCCCGGATCCCGTTCTCGTAGATCCGTCGAACGAAGAGGCGAAGCCGTTTGGAGGCGATTCGGGTGATCGCATCGTGCCGGGACCTGGCGTTCTCGACCTGGCGGGCGAAGGAATCGGCCAGAGGATTGGAGGTGCGCCGATCCAGCATCCGGAGCAGAAGCCGATTGGTATCCGCGTCGAAATGCCAGCCCATTCGAGCGAAGAGCTTGGCCGGCTCGATGCCCGAGGAGACCGACCGTGTGCTGAAGTAGGTCACGTCCTTCCTGTTGAGACTCCAACTGCCGAGGTAGCGAAGTGCTTGCAGGTGGAGTGGCAGGCCGTAGACCGAAAGCAGATTCTCAGCCGTATTGCGGAGCACGGCCGTATCCTGCCTGCGGCCGGGGTTGCCGGGTTTGAAGAAGTTGAGCACGATCACCGGGCGCAACTTGAAATCGCTGATGAGCACGTAGTAGGCCAGCGGGATCTCTTCATCGGGATTTTCGTCCATGCGCTCCCGTACTCGCGGGTGCTCAAAGGGATCGTAGCCCAGGTCGAAGGGATTCTTATTCGGCCAGGGCCGCGGCTGCTCAGGCAGGTCCGCCTTGCAGATCGACAGAACCGCCGTCCGATAGAGCGGCCAACGACCATCCAGTCCAAAGCGAACCTCCTGGAAACGCAAGTCGTGGAGGCTGGCCCGGCTGTGCAGATAGGCGGCCGCCTTGCCCATTTTCTCCCGCATGCGGGCCTCGAAGTTGTCTACCACCCAGTATTCGGAACGACCGCTGACCACGATGCCCAGAGCCTCTCGGTTGATCAGGGCCGTATATTTCAGGTCCATGATGGCACGCAACCCCAGGTTGAGGTCGGAGGGCTGTAGGGACGCCGCCTCTTCATAGAGCAACAGGAGAGCGTAGAGTTGATGGAATTGCCGTTCGTCCAGATCGTTGCGATGGTCCCGGTAGGTCTCCAGCACCAGCCGGCCCGGCCTGATAATACTGGCGAAGTCCGACACCGTCCTGGCGGCCGCCCAGGCGAAGCGCCCCTTGGCGCCCGACTTGCGGCCGCGGGCCGTCAAGACCGGCTTGGGCAATCGTCGGTTGGGCCCCGAGGCCCTGCCCGCGCCGCCCCGAGGCGACCACCAGGGGAAGGGCAGCGCTGCCTTCACTCGCTGGATAAACCCGGGAGAGCTGCTGCCCAGATTCCAGACCGCAATCCACTGATGAGGCGTGGAATCCTCAGGATCCAGAACGACGGCCAACAGGGGTATGAACTCGGCTCGATGCGCTCCCAGGACGGAAAGCACAAACCGATAGGGACGGTCGGAGTTGTTCTCGATGACCAGGAGATGGTTGCGTATCTCCAGGGGCTGCGGCTGGAACCGCTGGAAAACGGTCTCCGCAGACAACCATCCGGCCGTCAAACAGCCCGCCAAACACCCGCTTATCAACCACCTCAGCCACATGAAAGAAACCTGCCTGACCAATCGAATTCCCGTAGTTTCCCCTGATATGACGCATCCCGCCGGACCCGGGTATCCGCAAAACCCGAACGTTCTCGCGCCGGGAAATCTAAGACAAGTACTTCCTGAACGTCTCCCGGACCCTCTCCCACATCTTCTCCGACAACACGTGGCCGACTCCGGACTCGACGAACCAGGTGAACCGGCCGGCGGCTCCGGCCCGGGCGTAAGCCTGGCCGATGCGCTCCATTCCGCGCCGGACCTCCCCAATGGGCGAACTGGCGTCCTTTTCGCCGAAGTTCAGATGCAGCGCCCTGGGAGCTATCAGGCCGGCGATATCGGGCGTGTCCCCGTATCGGTGAAAACCCGGGATGAAGTTGGGGAAGCAGTGGAGCAGCTTGTGGCGGTGAATCGCCCGGTAGGTGGGCAGGCAACAGTTCCCCACCAGGCATTTCAAGCGCGGCTCCCAGGGCCCGACCAGCCAGGTGTGGGTCGACCCCATGGAGTGGCCGTAACATCCCAGGCGCCCGGGGTCGACCTCCGGCCGGGTGCTCAGGTAGTCGACGGCCCGCCGCATATCCAGAATGTTCTTCCAGGCCATGCAGCGCCCCTGCACGACCCGGCGCAGGAACTCGTACCGTTCATAGTCGCCGCCCTTCAACCTGCCCTCCGGGTCCCGGCGCTCCTCGAAGCAAAGAGCGTCGGGACAGAGCACCACGTATCCCAGTCTTGCCAGGGCCACTCCGGTGTGGTGCATCCGGTCGCCGGCCAGCCCGGCGGGCTCGGTCTTGCCCAGGTGCCACTTTCCCGCATGCTGGTGCCAGAGGGCCACCCCGGCCGCCGGCGAGGCGGGAGTGACTCCATCGGGAATCATCAGGATGGCCGGAACCCGATCTCCGGGCTCCACCGCGTAATCGACCCAGAGCAAGCGATACCCCTCGCGTTGGTCTTCCCGCATGACCCCGGGTTCGAGTTCGCAGGGCTCGGGCCAGTCTCCACCCAGGCATTCCATCAACCTGGCTCTCAGTTCGGCTGCGGCGGCTGGCTGGGCACGGGATTCCAGGGACATGGCCATGGGGCGAGAAGTCACCGCCGAAGCTCCTGCAATCAGGGCCGAGGATTTCAGGAAGGCACGGCGATCGGTCGGCAGTGTCATGACTGGCGCCGGTGTTTTCGGGATCTGGCGGACGATACCGGCCGCGCTTCAATCATAAACTCGATGGCCGGCCGGACGCAACGGAGGGGCGCTGCTACAGGAGGCCCTTGTCGGCCAGGAACTTCCGCAACTGTTTCTTGGGCTCGGGTCCGTGGGAGGGAACGGGCGGCCGCCACAGATTGGTGCGGAAGAGCCCCTTGATCTGCAGAATGCTCTTGATGGATTGGCCCCAGCCCAGGCCCCCGGCAACTTTCATGAGCGGGTCCTCATATTCGAACATGACCCGGCGGGCTTCATCCAGGTCGTTGCGTTCCAGAGCGCCGTAGAAGCGGAAGGCGATTGCCGGGGCAAAGGGAGCATAGGCGCAGAGATAGCCCTGGGAGCCGATCAGGTATCCATAGAGGAAGTTGCGCATCTGCCCCCCGCCGACGATCACGAAATTCTTGCCCTCCACCGCCCGGATGAAGTCGTGGTAGCGGTAGAGGGCGTCGTGGCTCTTCAGTCCACACACCCCGGGAATGGTGGACAGGCGGGCCACCAGGTCCGCCGAATAATTCTCGTCATAACCCAGCAGGGGCAGCCGGGTCCGGCCGGCGACCTCGGCGAAGGCGGCGTAGACCTCCTCCGGCTTGTTGGTGAAGAGATGCAGGTTGACGCCGTCCACTCCTGAATCCTCCAGGCGCCGGATGAAGTCGATGCTCTGGCCGGTCCACCACTTTCCGGTCCCCCCGATCACCAGGGCCCGACCGCGAGCCTGCTCGGCCGCGTTCCGGCACAGCTTCTCGATCTCAGGCTCGCTCATGCTCTTGAATTCGCTGCTGCCATGAGTGAAGAAGATGACCGGCGCCTGGTTCTCGCAGAGGAAGTCCACGTAGGCCCTGAGATTGCCGTAGTCCACCGAGTAGTCCTTGGCCAGGGGAATGTTGATGGGCACCACCGGGCCCCGGAGCCTGCGGTAGATCCGCTCGGCGGCGGTCTCGGAGTCGGGTCCCGGGAGAACCGGGCCGGCCGCTGCCCGGCTCCGCCCCTGAAGCGCCAGCACCGTGGCCGCCAGCGGCCCGGCCAAAAAACCGCGCCGGCTCAGGCCCGTGGTGGGAAATGCTGTTGATGCTCCTGTTGTTGTCATCGAAAAAATTCCTCCAAGTCCAACTCACAGTGAGGATTCGCTGATCCAGAAATCCCGCCCCTCACCTCACAGCCCAGTGTTGAGCCAAGAGATTCCAGAACTCTATTGACTTTCTCGGTAGACTCAAGATCAGAGAGTCGGTCCAGGTCTTGAGCAATGGAAGAGAGTGCGACTTGAATGCGGAGTTCTATTGCGTCGGCACAGCTCATCCGTTTCGCCAAAATCAGTTTCTTCGTGTGTCTTCGTGGTTCTTCGTGTGTCTTCGTGGATAACTCTTTTTACTGCTTGTCGTCCTCAGGCACAGCCTGGCTACGCCCTGGGGACGGTCATGTCGGCCAGCATCTCGTCGGTGATGGTGCGCCCCAGCACGAATATCTTTCGGTCGGCGTACCAGAGGATGCGCTTGCCCCGGTGCTCGGTCAAGCTGGCGTACATGGACAACCACTTCCAGTACTTGGGAAACACGCCCGTGGCGTGGGTGTCGAAGATCAACTTCGGTTGGCTGAACCAGACGGGCTGATGGGCCTGGGGACGATACTCACCCACCACGAAAAACTGGGGGCGACGGGCATTGAGGTCCAGCGGCCCCTTGCCTCCGTAACCGGTGCCGTCGTGGTTCTGCATGAGGAGAAGAAAACGCCCGTCGGAAAGCCGGAACATGGGGGTGGGCGACACCGGGTTCTCCACCGGTTTGCCGCCGTCCCGGTATCTCAACATCTCGGCCTTTCGCCAGGTCCGGGCCTCGGCGTCGTCCGACACCGTATACCAGATCTGCCCGTTGGCGGTTCGCATGGCCCCGAACAGGCGTCCGTCCGGCAGGAGCACGGTCCCGGGTTCCTGACAGAAGGTATATCCCTGGGACTTTTCCGGCTCGAAGGTGCAGGGGACCCAGATCAGATCCTCGTCTTCGGGGAGATAGGTCAGCTTGAGATCCCTGGGATGGGGCCCCTCGTCAATGTTCTCGTAGCGGATGAACTCACAGCGGCATTCGCCCAGGTTCTTGTCCTTGGAGAACGGTTTGACGTAGGCCGCCGTGGACCGGGTCAGGGGAACCACCGGGCGGTCCTTGGCATCCCGGATGGGCTTCTGCCAGACGATGCAGCGGCTCAGCACATCCGGACCGGGGTGATCGTACTTCGGGTTCCTCTTGTAGGGCATGTCGATCCCGGCATCCTGCCAGGTATAGCCGTCGTCGTCGGAAAACTTGCAGCGCATGAGGGCGTTGATGAACCCCTCGCCGATCCCCGGGGCGAAGTTGTAGAAAACGTAGATGCGGCCCGACTTGCTGACCACCGGCCAGCCGAAGTTGCAGTAGGTCCCCAGTCTCTCGGGGGCCGCGATGGTCTGGGGCGGGGTCCAGCTCGCCCCGTTGTCCTTGCTGCGCGCGTACACCACCCTGTAGTCGTGGGCCCCTTCCTTGGTGGCCAGGGTCCAGATGGCCAGCAGGTCTCCTCCGGGAGTGACCTCGACCAGCACGTGGTCGCTGGCCTCGGACGCGTAGGGGGGCTCCTTGGGCAGGTAGAGCACCAGGTCGGGACGGGTGCGCTTCCAGTCGGAGGTGTAACAGACCGGTTCATCGGTACCGGACCGGTCCGCCGATCCCGCCGGCCCTCCCGACCGGTCTCGGCAGGCCGCTGCGCCGGCCGTCAACCCCGAGGCCACGGTAAGGCTTTGCAGAAGCTGTCTTCGATTCATGCGACACCTTGGTTTAGTGGAGAGTGAAGAGTGGAGAGTGAAGAGTTTTCACCGGAGGGTTCCCGATATTGGGGGACAACTCTATTTTTCTGTTGTTTCAGGTAACCCGGGCCGAAACCGACAAGACGCTTCACGCATCGATTCAATCACTCTCCACTCTCCACTCTCCACTCTTCACTCTTCACTCTTCCACCGGATCCCGGCTCACGTCCACGTCGGGATAGAAGTAGGCGATCACCATGGGCTCCCGGCTCTCGTTGCGGAAGCAGTGGGGCACCAGCGGCGGCACGATGGTGGCGTCGTACTTGCCGAGCTGAAAGATCTTGCCGTCGACCACGGCCGTTGCCCGGCCCTCCAGAATGATGACCGTCTCCTCGCAGGGGTGGGTATGCAGAAAAACCGCCGAGCCGGGAGAGAAGGTGGCAACTCCGGCGGTCATGTGCCTCGCCCCCTTCCCGCTGTTGACCAGCCTCAGGGCCTCCAGTCCGGGGTCGCTGCGATCGACGGGTTCTTCCTTGGAGTAGACGATTCTCATGCCGGACCCTGCCCGAGCAGCTCCTGCCAGCTCACTTCACTGATGGATTGCGACTTGATCTCGCCCAGCCTGGCCAGATCCTTCAGCAACTGTTCGGCGTTGGCGCGCTCGAAGCAGCCGACCTTCCATTTTTCGAGGCCGCCCTGCTGGATTTCCATGCCGATGCGGAATCCGTTGTTCCTGGCGACCACCTCCGAGCAATATCCCTCTCCCGGGCTGGCCGAAGTCAGGATGCGAACAAAGGCCTTGTCTCCCGATCGTTCCAGCAGACTGCTCTCGGCGATACCGGAAGCCTGCTCCAGGTGGTCCATCACGGCCTCGAGCTCCTGGTCGCTGGGATTGTCCAGAACCAGGATCTCTTCGGCCGAGGTGGGCCCCAGAATGAAGCCGCCCGGGCAGATGAATCGCACGCTGGGAATCGCCCGGGACAACTGGTTCACCAGGCACCCGCGGTGCACAACTCCGAACTCTACCTTGAACATGGATGAATCCTCCTGATGGATTTCTGACAAGCCGAGCCCCCGCCCCCCACAACGGGGCGGATCATTCAAAAGTGAAACAACGGAGCTTCATGGCCATCGGGAACAAGGAGCCTGTTCCGTTAAACCGGTGTGCTACCTATTGAACATCGATGCGCAGGATGCACAGGATTAACAAGACGAGAGGCTGTGGCACGGGAAGCTGACTCGCTACGTTTCCCCTCACCCGAACCCAAGGGGCGTTCCCTTTGAGTGGGTCAAGAACATGGTCTTTCTTCGTGTGTCTTCGTAGTCCTTCGTGTGTCTTCGTGGATAACTCTTTTTTTGTTGTTTCAGTCAGAACGATGGGGACCGCCGGCCGGGTCAAGCCTGGCAATGCACCACCTTCAAGCTGCGCGGCGGGATCTGAAGCGAGAAAGCGCCGTCGGCCACATTCATTCGGCTCTCTTGGATCAGGTCCCGGGCCCGGCCCGGCTTCTCGGCCAGGGCCAAGCGCACATCGGCTACCGAATTCTCCAGGTTGAGGACGAACACCAGGCTGCCGCCGGCCGGTGACTCCCGGGTCAGGGCAATCACCTTGCTCCCCTGGGTCGACAGGGGCCGGCCCACACCGGCCGCCTCCAGCAACGGCTCCAGCAAGGCCATGGGGGCAACGCCGTCCAGGGCATGCCCGGCAGGCAGGTCCGTGAGAACGGCTTCGGGAAGCCCCCCGAAGGCGGCTCCGATGGGAACCGTCAGATAGGTAAATCCCCCGTCGGCGGTCTGCACCCCCACCACTTCCTCGCCGAAGGTGGCAATGGCGCGGGTGTTGCCCTGAGGCTCCAGGCTGGCGTAATTGCAAGCCTGCTTGACGGTGAATTCCCCGAAATCGGTGCGAATCCGGTTCCGCCCCTCATGCAGGTCCAGGGCGTCGATGCGGGAGTAGTCCAGCACCTGGACCCCCAGCAATTGGGTCAGCCCTTCGGGAGGATCGTAGCTGAACCTTCCGGTGGGCGCATTGGTGCCCAGAATCCCGTCGGCAAACAGGTGGATCTCCGGGTGGTCCCGCCGAACCCGGCGGATCTTGTCGATCGTCGACTCGGTCAGCAACATCAGGCTGGGCAGAAACACCAGCTTGTAGCCGGACCAGTCCATCCGGGTGGTCACCAGGTCCACCGGAATGTTGTTCTCCCACAGGCTGCGGTGAATGCCGCGGATGAAGCGCAACTGCTGTCCCTTGGCATTCTCCATCTCCATGATGATGGCGTTGTCGCTGTCGTAGGCAATGGCTACCTCGGCCCGCGGGATCTTCAGCGGCAGGTGGGACTCGATGGATCGAATGGACCCGATGGCCTTTTCGATGGCCTTGAGCTGCGGCAGGGGCTTGCCGCTCATGGTCACCAGGTTGAGACCCGGCGCCTCGTGGGTTCCATATTCGGGACGGTACTGCCAGAAGATGGCTCCCTTGGCGCCATAGATCAGACCCATCCACAGGCACATGGCCAGGTCCTCGGGCAGTGTCTGCTTCCGATAGGTCATACCGCCGTGGTAGAACCCCGAATAGATCTCGGTGTACCACCACTGGTGGTTCTTCCCCACCGCCCGAGACCACTGGCTGGCATAGGCGATATTGCTGTACTGATAGGGATCCTCGCTGGCGAACAGGTTGGTGCTGTGGGACGCAAAGCCCCAACTGTCGCACTCCTGGGCGCATCTCTCGTCCAGGGGGTTGTTGTAGCGGAAACCGTGGCTGTGAAGCTCATGCTCGGGATCCAGGCTGCGCACGATCTCCACCTGCCATTTCAGGACCTGGGCCACGTTCTCATAGAGGAACTGCCGGAACAGCAGCATGGCCATGAGCAGGTTCTTGGACTGCGGAGCCGCCACATCCTCCCAGGTGCGGTATCGCATCCCCAGGCGCTCGCTCAACTGCTCCAGGGTGAAGCGCTCTTTCAGCCACTGCTGATACTTGGCTCGGGTGTGGCCGCAGTAGCAACTCCAGCCGGGCCGGTTCACGTCGCTGCCCATCCCCTGAAGCCCGGGACCGTCCCAGACCACCCACATGCCCATGGCCGGCGAATCCTTGTAGCGGTTGACCACCGCCCGCAGCACCTCTTCGGCGTAGACCTTCCACATGGGATGGTCGAAGCAGTGTCGATTGCCTCCCTGCACGCCGGCGGAATTGGCGAACGGCTCGGCCACCTCCCCGGTGTGGTAGACCACCCGCATGTCGGGGTGCTTGCGCATCATCCAGTCGGGACAGGCCATGTGGGTCGACAGCGTGAAGTCGAAGATGACCTTCAAGCCGTGCTTGGCCGCCAGCTCGAACATGCGGTCGAAGTCGCCGAATTCGATCTTGCCCGGCTCCGGAGCCATCCAGTTCCAGGAGGTGAAGGTTCGAACCGAGTCGAAGCCGGCCCTCTTGATAGTGGCGAAATCTTCGTCCCACATCTCCATGGGCGGCATGGGGGCGCGGTAGTACTCCACGCCCACATGGTACTTGGAGTCCTGGCCCGATTTCAGGGGGGCGACGGCTGCCTGCGAAGCCCAGGCCAACCCGCCGGAGGCGGTCACGGCCCCGGAGACCTCCAAAAACTCTCGACGGTTCACTGGGAATCTCCTGGAGTCTTGAAGAACAGGTGCCTTGCGGGGCACCCATCCTATGTTTCCTTCCAGGGAATGTCAATCCTTCGCCGGAGGGCTGCCGGAGAGGGAACTTTGGGGCATCGGCAATCACCTCACACCCCCCTTTGGGTGGTTGAAGGCTATGAAATCCGTCCAGGAACGTAGCGGAAAGACACGGTCCCATCGGGCAACGTCCAGTGAGGAAGCCGCGGGCACGGTCAGCATCCAAGAGGGCCGGGAAGCGATGCCCAAGCATCCCTCAGCGAGGCCTGCACTTTACTCAAGACAGTCAAAAGAGCGGCAGGGCCGTTCGCTCGCTCAATCCTTTGCCAATAGGGTTGCGATGCCTTTTTGGCTTCGTCTTCACCTCCGGGCTCGGTAAGATGGGATTCACACCTGCACACCACCCTCGCCATAATGGCAGTAGGACAAGGAACGATGAGAGAGTCCCTTTCCTTTCTGGCCGGTCTCAGCATTAGCAGTACGCTGCTAGCGGTGGCCTGGGCGCAAACCGGGGCCGAGTGGACCATTGACACCATCGCGGGTGGAGGCTCGGTGAGGGACGGCGGCCCGGCAATCAAGGCACAGTTATTCAGGCCCGAAGGGGTGGCGTTGGACAGCGCCGGAAACCTCTACATCGCCGATACCGCCAACCACCGAATTCGCCGCGTGGATGTCGACGGGACCATTACCACCTTCGCGGGAACCGGGGATGCAGGCTTCAGCGGAGACGGCGGCCCGGCAGTCGAAGCACAGCTATTTGAGCCTGGAGGCATGGCGCTGGACGACGCCGGTAACCTTTACATTGCAGATTCAAGAAACCATCGTGTGCGCCGCGTGGATGCCAACGGGACCATGATCACCCTCGCAGGAACCGGAGTGTACGGCTACGGTGGGGACGGCGGCCCGGCAATCAAGGCACAGTTATTCAGGCCCGAAGGGGTGGCGTTGGACGGCGCCGGAAACCTCTACATCGCCGATACCGTCAACCACCGAATTCGGCGCGTGGATTCCAAGGGAACCATCACCACCATGGCGGGGAGCGGGGGGGTGGCTTTCGACGGAGGAGGCTACAGCGGGGACAGCGGCCCGGCAATCGAGGCGCAGCTTTCCTGGCCTGCAGACGTGACGGTGGACGGCGCCGGAAACCTCTACATCGCCGATACGGCCAACCGCCGCATTCGCCGCGTGGATGCCAACGGGACTATCACCACCATCGCGGGAACCGGGTTTATGGGCTACAGCGGAGACGGCGGCCCGGCAATCGAAGCCGAGTTTTCTCGGCCTCGAGCGGTAGCGTCGGACAACTCCGGAAACCTCTACATCGCTGATACCGCCAACCACCGCATTCGCCGCGTGGATGCCATGGGGGTGATCGCCACCATCGCGGGAACTGGAAGGAGGGGCTACAGCGGGGAAGGCGGCCCAGCAGTCGAGGCCGATCTTTCCTGGCCCGAAGGTTTGACGTTGGACAGCGCCGGTAACCTTTACATTGCAGATTCAGGAAACCACCGTGTGCGCCGCGTGGATGGTACGAGGACCATTAATACCGTGGCGGGAACTGGAGAGGTAGGTTACATCGGAGACGGCGGCCTGGGTGTCGAGGCACAGTTGGTTCAGCCCGAAGACGTGGCGGTGGACGAAGCCGGTAATCTCTACATCGCCGATAGAAGCAGTCACCGCATTCGCCGCGTGGATTCCGCAGGGACCATTACTACCGTCGCGGGAACCGGAAGGGCAGGCTACAGCGGGGACGGCGGCCCGGCAGTCGACGCCCAGCTTTCCCTTCCTAAAGGCGTGGCGGTGGATGCGTCCGGAAACCTCTACATCGCCGATTCCTTTTACCACCGCATTCGCCGCGTGGATTCCGCAGGGACCATTACTACCATCGCGGGAACCGGAAGGGCAGGCTACAGCGGGGATGGCGGCCCGGCAATTGAGGCGCAGTTGCGTTCTCCCTACGGCATGGCCGTAGACGGCGCCGGTAACCTGTACATCGCCGATAGAGACAATCACCGCATTCGCCGGGTGGATGCCACAGGGATCATCACCACCATCGCGGGGACCGGGGAGAGAGGCCTCCTCTTCCTCGGAGACGGCGGCCCAGCAGTCGAGGCCCCTCTTTCCTGGCCCGAAGGCGTGGCGGTGGACGGCTCCGGCAACCTATACATCGCCGATACCGTCAACCACCGCATTCGCCGCGTGGATGCCACAGGGATCATCACCACCGTCGCGGCGACCGGAAAGTCAGGCTACAGCGGAGACGGCGGACCGGCAGTCGAGGCGCAGCTATTCGGTCCCAAAGACGTGGCGGTGGACGGCTCCGGCAACCTCTACATCAGCGACACCATCAACCACCGCATTCGCCGCGTGGATGCCACAGGAATCATCACTACCATCGCGGGAACCGCGGAAACAGGCTACAGCGGGGACGGTGGATCGGCAGCCGAGGCCCAGTTATTTGATCCCATTGGCATAGCGCTGGACGCTGCCGGAAACCTCTACGTCGCCGATTCCGGCAATCGTCGCATTCGCAAGGTCAGCCCAACTCAATCCATCACGCTACAATCCCCCACCGGCCTGACGGCAACAGCGGTTTCGCCATCCCGGATCGACCTGATCTGGCAGGACAACAGCGCCAATGAGACAGGGTTCAAGGTCCAGCGCCGTCAGGAGGGTCCGGGCAAGTGGGTGGAAGCGGGGACGACCACCGCCAACGTCACTACGTTTTCGGACGGGGAGTTACTGCCGGCCACCGTCTATCACTTCCGCGTGCAGGCCTTCAACCAAACCACCTCTTCCGCCTACTCGAACGAGGCCATGGCCACCACCTCGCCTGCGCTTCCACCGACCCTGACCCGGTTCAACCCGTCGAGCGGTCCGGTCGGGACCCGGGTCACGCTCATCGGAACCCACTTCCTCGGCGCCACCGACGTGCGATTCAACGGAGTGAGTTCCCTCGAGTTCGAAGTCCTCTCCACGACCAGTATTCGTACCGTTGTGCCGCCGGGAGCTACCAGCGGACCGATCAGCGTGGTCACTCCGGGGGGAACCGCCGTGAGCAGCGACTCCTTCACCGTGACGGAGGGAGGCAACGGCAACCGTCTGTTTGTTCCCGTCCTGCTGACCTCGGCCGGGCGCAACAATGCCTTCTTCACCTCGGAGCTGACCCTGACCAACCGCGGAACCGAAGAGGCCACCCTCCACTACACCTACACGGCCGATGCGGGGGGAGGCAGCGGAGCCGCCACCGACACACTGGCCCCGGGGCGCCAGACCATCAAACCGGACGCCATCGACTACCTCACCGGCCTCGGCATCCCCATTCCTCCCTCCGGAAACCGCATCGGGACCCTGCGAGTGGCGGTCTCAGGTTCTTCCGAGGTCAGCGTGGTGACCCGAACCACCACCGCCGTCCCCGACGG
>JAJECY010000226.1 GCA_022821775.1 Acidobacteriota bacterium | reverse complement strand
GCCAGGTGTAGGTCTGCCAACGTCGGGAAGGAGAGAGAAAGTCCAGCCACTCGCCGATCGGTCGGTTCTTGGCGGCATCGGAGGCCCAGCGGGACCAGGCGACGGCATTGACGGCATTGGGAGAATCGAAGATGGTCGGATAACGACGCCATTCCCGCCCCGACTCATAGGAGATTCGAGCCGTCACCCCGCCGGGTTGCAGGGCATAGAGGGCATCCAGTCGCTCGCAGAAGTGCCGAGGGTCCACATAGGGAATGTCGGCCCGGCCGTAGTACTCCCCGTACACGTCGAACTCGACGATCATGGGTCGGTTGGGGTAGGCGTTGAGATTGGGGTGGGGGATTTCGGCGTTGGTGACGAAGTCGAGCACCACGTTCTTGATGTGAATCCAGACGTCCTCCGGAAGCCTCTCCATCGCCTCCTTGAAGACAGTGCCCTGCCATTGATTCTGTCCCACGGCTCCCCAGTCGCGAATGACCAGGGTCTTCCCTGCCCTGCGGCAGGCTCGCTCCATGGCGCCGAACACGCCGGCCAGCCGAGCCACCTGGTCCGACCGGTCGGGCATTTCCAATACTCCGGGAGTTTCCGTCAGTGATGTCACCACCAGAATGTCTACTTCCGGCACCACTTCGAAGAACTCGGTGAGCGTGGCTTCCTCCCAGTCCTGCAGAAAACCGGGATTCCCCGAAGCAGACTCCGGGTATTCCTCAGCGAGTTCGTCGGGAAGGTCCCGGCGGACATGGTGCCAGGCCATGACGCCGAGACCGGAGGCCTTGACCTTGCCGAAAAGATCCCTCACGTAAGCCAGATCCCGTTCTCGATCCTCGGGAGTCGACAACGCCCCGCGGCTGTGCAAGTTCTTGTGGCGAGCCAGCCTGGGAAAATCCCGAAACGTCTGTCCACACAGCACCCAGTTCGCGCAGGGAGGCACAGGCGAGGCGGTATAGGCGTTAGGCAGTTGCATGGCCATGTTGGGAAATTCCAGGTGGGTCACGTCAAAACCGGGAGCTTCCTTGATCGAGCGCTCTGCCGCCTGAGCCAGATAGGCCCGGTCGTGGTTCACGAGAAACTGCCAACCTCGCACACCAAACGGTCGATGGCCCCCTCTCGAGCCGGACTCTCCAGGATTCACTGGTCTTTCTCCATCTATTGATTGCGGAAGCCGATTACACGCCGAGGCGCCGCTCCAGGGTGGTTACCAGCGTGGATAGCGTCTTGACCCGGGCCCAGAGCTTGTCCTCCGCCTCCACAACCGTCCAGGGCGCGTAAGGCGTGCTGGTGCGCTCGATCATCTCCGTGACAGCCCTTCGATAGTCATTCCATCGGACCCGATTCCTCCAATCCTCGGAGGTCAGCTTGAAACGCTTGTGCGGAGTGCGTTCCCGAGCCCGGAAGCGGCGCAACTGTTCCTCCGGGCTCAGATGGAGCCAGAACTTGACGCAAACCACACCCTCAACGGTGAGGTGTCTTTCGAACTCGTTGATTTCCTGGTAGGCGCGGCTCCATTCCTCCTCGGACGCAAATCCTTCCACCCGTTCGACCAGAACCCGGCCATACCAGCTTCTATCGAAAATGGTCATGTGGCCGGCCTTGGGCAACTGGCGCCAGAAGCGCCACAGATAGTGGTGGTTCTTTTCCTCGGCGGTCGGCGCATTAATTGGAACCACCTCGTAACCTCGCGGATCCAGTTCCTGGGTCAGTCGCTTGATGTTGCCGCCCTTGCCTGCCGCGTCCCAACCCTCGTAGACCACAACGCTCGCAACCCGTCTCCCATAACACTCGAATTCCAGATCTCGCAGCCGTTGCTGCAGCCCGGACAGCCGCTTCTCATAATCTCCCCGATCCAGGCGCTTGCTCAAGTCGGACTGATCCAGCACCGAGGGTTTCGAGTCGACCTCGACCTGGAGGCCCTGGCTCCGAATTTCCTCATCGATGTCCTCCACCGCCTGCATCGGCCGTCCAATGGTCTTCCGGCCATGACCTTGCCTGGACAGCCGGCTTGCGAGAGTTTCGGTCAGATGTTCAAAGACCTTCACCCGCCGGTATCGGCGATTGTGAGCTTCCACCAACTTCCAGGGCGCATTCACCGTGCTGGTCAGGGCAAGCATCTCTTCCGCGGCCTGCAGGTATTTCTTGTAGCCGCGTTCTTTTTTCCAATCCGGCTGGGTCCAGCGCCAACGCTCGAAGCGATCGCTCTGCATGCTCGCAAGACGTCGCTCCTGCTCTTTTCTGCTGATGTGAAGCCAGAACTTGATCACCACAACGCCATCGTCCGAAAGCTGGCGTTCGAACTCGCGAATTTCGCCTCCGGCTGCCAGGGCGCCGCTGCGGTCCAGGCGCCCGTCAACCCGTTCCTCCAGCATCTGCCGATACCAGGAGCGATCCCAGAACACCAGTTCACCCTTCCCGGGAAGCCGGGTGGAGAAGCGCCAAAGAAAGGGGTGGAACTGCTCTTCAAGGGTGGGCGCCTGGGTGGTAAAGACCTTGAATCCCCTGGGGTCAAGAGGACGTACCAGGGCATTGATCGCGTCTCCCTTGCCGGCCGCGTTCCAACCCTCAAACAGGACCACCACCGGAACTCCGCAGTCTCTCACGGCATGCTGCAGGTCGCGCAACTTCTCCCTCAGCCGGGAAATTGCTTCCTGGTATTCCTCCTTGCCGGTTTTCAGGTCCAGATCAAGAACTTCAAGCATGGGTTCACCAATCCTGCGAAATCTTCTCCCTTCCCAACCCTTGGCGGCTCCCTCTTGAGCGTTCTCCAACCCCTTCGTGGCTCTTCGTATTCCTTCGTGGCCCTTGGTGGATAACTCTTTATCCTTTTCCCTGAGCGCCCTTGGAGGATACTCTTCGCGGCGTTCCCTCTTATCCTTCGCCGAACCGGCATTCAGTGCAGCCCCTGAACAAATTCCAGCCAGTTCCCCTCCGGGTCTTGAGCGTAAACGATTCCGAGTTCGCCATCCCGGTAGGATCTGAACTTCGGTTCGGTGACGAATCGAACTCCCCGGCTTCGCAATTCGGTGTAGGTTTGCCTGAGATCCTTCACATCGAAACAGACATGGCCGGCGCCGAGTTGATGCTTGTCCAGATAGCCCTGACGGGCCGGCGGATCGACGAAGTGAACCAGCTCGATCTGATGGTCTCCCTGGAAGCCCACAAAGACCAACTGCCGACGCGCCCCGGGAATGCCGGTGTGGTCTCCCTCCGGAGGGGCGACGGAGTCGATTCGACGCAGAATTCGCAGTCCGAGAACCTGGGCGTAAAAGCGAACCATTTCTTCCAGGTCCTTGACCACGATGCCGGTATGGTGGAATCCCTCAATCAAGCAGGCCTCCTATGGGGAGTTGTCACCCCTCGACTGTCTGCCGTCTTCAGCCGAATGGCTCCGCTGCGGGGAACTCGACTTGTAAAAATAACGTTCCACCAAGTGAGTCGGAGCAGGACCGGTGCCCTTGCTGACCAGGTACCCCAGGCCAAACGAAACGATCAGTCCCCACAGGTTGGGGTGCAAACCCAGCAAGTCGATGCGACTTCCGCCAAACAGGGTCGGCAGGAAGAACCCCACCATCACCGTGAATCCGCCTACCATGGCGCTCAGCGCCCCTTGTCGAGTCATGCCTTTCCAGTAGAGTCCCAGCATGACCGGACAAAGAAAGGTGGCCGCAAACCCGCTGCCGGTAAACACGATGATTCGTTGCAGAAAGTCGGGCGGCCGGGTGGCCAGCAGCGTCACCACGATGCCCACAATCACGGTCGTGGCATAGCTGGCTCGCTTGACGGTCCGATCGCTGACCCGTGGGTTGATCGTCCGCTGGTAGATGTCTCGCACCAGACCCGAGCTGATCATCAGAAGAAAACTATCCACTGTCGACATGACGGCGGCAAAAGGCGCCGCCACCAGGAAAGCGCCCAGGATCTGGTAGGCGAGCCCCATGTCCCCCACGACCCGGGTGGTTACCAGGACCATGGCCTTATCGGAGTTTTCGGAGTTCAACTCGGGAATGAGCACGCGGGCCGTCACGAAGATGAAGACCAGCGGCAGGTATACCATCGAGTAAAACCCGGTAACGGTCAGGATGGCCCGTTTCAGAGTTCGGCTGTCCTTGAAGGCCATCAATCGAAGCATGGTGCCCGGCTGTCCCATGCCGGTGATCGCCCACATGAAGAAAAACGAAATGGCCATTCCCAAGGGATGAAAAGGGGCTCCCCGGTTGGAACGCCCCGGCCCGAACAGCACCTCGTCCCCACGCAGGAAGACAAAGCGTTCCGTACTCCGATCGCTGTCCAGCCCGATCACTCCCGTGGCTCCCATTTCGGTCCGGCGGCCGAATCGATCGGTGACTACCTCGCTGTTGTCGTACGGAAAGCTGACTTGGAAGCGTGGCCCCAGCCTGGGGTGTTGCTCGATGGCCCGCTTGACATCGTTGCCGGTACTGGTGGTCCGCCCCTCGCCATCGGTTGCCAGAAAGACCTCGATAAAACGATCCTCCGCCCCAATCCCCGGGTCCCACCGGATCTGCAGGGGAGCATCGGCCCGCCGAGGATGACGATAGAGCAGGCCGGCGGTATCCAGTGGTCCCCGGGCCTGAATGACCAGGTCGTTGTAGGCTCCCGCCACCGAGGTAATCAGCGTTGGGGGGCGTTCCCTGAGCTTGCGGTTGATCGACTCCATGCCCCCGCCCTGCCTGAGGATCACCGGAAGCAGGAGCGTAATGCCCAGTACCATCACGACGCCTTGCAGGACGTCAGTCCACACGACCGCTCGAAACCCTCCATAGGCCGTGTAAAAAATTACGGTAACTGCAAAGATGATCAGCCCGGCACTGTAACCCCAGTCGGCCGGAAGGTTGAACGTCTCCTCGATGATCAGGGCTCCGGCCTTGAATTGGGCGATCAGGTTGCAAACGGTAAAGAAAATAATGGTCGAGGTTGCGAACAGCCCCAGGGCCGTCGAATCGTATCGGTCACGCAGCACGTCGGGGATGGTGATGGCTCCCGTTTGGCGGGCCACCTGGTTCAACCGTTTGCCCAGCACCCCCATGCTACAGACTCCGGCAACCATATAGCTTGCAATCCAGAAGGCCAGCACCCACCCGTAGCTGTAGATGAGAGAGGGAAATCCGGTGAAGCTCCCGCCGGAAGCCGCCGTGGCCGCAAAGGTAAAGGCAAGGGCCCAACTTCCCAGGCCCCGGCTCCCCAGAAAATATTCACCCAGGAAAGACTTGGTCGCCAGAAGTCGATGGGAGAGAGCAGCCAGAACAAAGACGCAGGCAATATAGGCGATGAAGGTAATCGTGGTGGCCGGACTGGTTTCAGTCATGAACTCTCCCCGGTCCGTCCCGCTCCACGATCGAGGGGCTCAAATCATCTTCCGCAAAAAAATAGAGGCAGAACAGGACGGTGATGACAACCGCAACCAGCCAGGGCGCGATCACTCCATAAAACACCCAGTCCGGCACTCCCAATCCGAGCGGCGTGGTCAGGGACTGAGGGTGCCTGTCGAATGCCGTCAAGGGTCCGACAAGCTTGCCGATGGAGGGTCCGGTCGCATTGGGGTGCGGTTCATGCACCAGGTAGCCGGCCAGGTAACAGTAGGTCACCGTGTAGAAGCAACAGGCCAGCCACAGGAGGAGGAGGAAGATGCATTCTCGAAGGGAGTTGCGGAAGACCGGATCAATCATCTTGCGAGGCTGAATGGAATGGGCGGTCAGCGCAAATCACCTCGTCCGGAAGACCGGCAAGCCCGGACACTCTACCACGAAAATCCCGGCTGTTGAAGATCCGGCCCGGACGGTGACAGGGCCATCCCACTCTACCGGAATCAGGGAAACAGAGTCGTCAAGGAGCCCGAACCACGACCGGATTCCGTGTGGGACCGTAGGGGAAACGGCTCCACCACAAAGTGCACAAAAGGCACAAAACAGGGCTCCAGTCTTGCCCGCCCCCGTTCTTGCGCCTCTTGCGGCCGTTCAATCCCAGAACCGGCCTGCCCCTTGAATTCCCTGTCCCGTCGCCCGATCCATCAAACCCTTGCCTGCGGAGTGTTGTCCAAGGCTCCATGGTTTTTGATTTTCGATTCACATCGATGCACAGGATGCACAGGATTTTTTCAGGAAACGACGGGCCTCTGTTCCCGGGCATCCGCAATCCCGCATCGGGTCATCGCCCAAGTCAGCTTCCCGTGCAGGAGCGTCCCGTCCTGGTTATCCTGTGCATCCTGTGCATCGATGTTCAATTTTCGGTTGTCACAGCCTCCAATCCATCCCTCATCCATCCGCTTGGAGGTGACCTATGCCTCGGAGCGCCCGAACCACGGCCATCTCCTGTGGACGAACCGCTTGCAGATCAGCCAAATCGATGAAATTCAGCTCTCCCGGAGAGAGATAATTAGCGTGGAATCACCCTGCGGGCGGGGAACCTGCCCCGTCGGAGCCTTCCGTTCCCCTGGGGATTCGCTTGCCGGGGGCAGTTCAATAGCGGCATCCATTGCCAACCCGCCAAACAGTCCCCGGCTGAATCCGCTCGGGTCACCTTGACATCTGCGCCGTTTTTGTCAATGATCCATGCCGGTTGAGGCGACCGAGGACGCAACGGAAAAACCGCCATCCACAGAGAGCCCGGAACTCCTGCCTGCGCGATCGAGCCTCGCCGAAGCAAACCGCAAACCCGCTGCGCCCCACCTTGGCACGCACGATTTTCCGGGGCGCCTGCATTCCCGTGAATAAGCCACCGGCCCGCAAACTTCCCCGAGGCGGTTGCGTCCGGAATTGATTCTTGGAGCCCACTTGATTGAGGAGTTGATTGGATGATTCAAACTTGGATGACCTACTTTCCGATTGCAGGACTCATTGGGTTGGCCGTTGCCATGGTCATTTTTCTTACCCTCAAACGCCTGCCGGCCGGCACCGAGGTGATGCGCGGTATCTCGGACCAGATCCAGCTTGGCGCCATGACCTACCTGAAGCGTCAATATCTGACTCTTTTCTTCTTTGTCACCATCGTAGCTGTCCTTCTGGGCTTTTTCTTGACGTGGAATACCTCGTTTGCCTTTGTTTCAGGGGCACTCTGCTCAGCCTTGGCAGGCTTTCTGGGGATGAAAGCGGCCACCAGCGCCAACGTCAGAACGACGCAGGCTGCCAAGGAAGAGGGACAGGGCAAGGCTCTGCTCACCGCCTTTAACGGCGGCGCCGTCATGGGAGTGAGTGTCGCCAGCCTGGGATTGATCGGCCTGGGCGTTTTGTTCCTGATCTACGGAAAGCCGGAGACCGCCAGCGTCATCAACGGATTCGCCATGGGCGCCAGTTCCATCGCGCTGTTTGCCAGAGTGGGAGGCGGAATCTATACCAAGGCCGCCGACGTCGGCGCTGACCTGGTGGGTAAGGTGGAGGCCAATATTCCCGAGGATGACCCTCGCAATCCCGGTGTGATTGCCGATAACGTCGGTGACAACGTGGGGGACGTGGCCGGCATGGGGGCCGATATTTTCGAGTCCTACGTGGGTTCGATCGTAGCCACCATCGCCATTGGGGCCACTTTGGCCACCCAACAGCTTGCAGCCTTGAAGTCGACGCCTCAGGTGAGCGACCCGGAAGCCAGGATTATCCTGATGGCCCTGCCATTGATGCTGGCCGTCACCGGCCTGATTGCCTCCTTTGTGGGCATCTTTTCCATGAAGGCGCTCAAACGGATCTCTCCTGCCTCGGCCCTTCGATACGCGACCTACATCGCCGCGGCTCTGTTCCTGGTGAGCGCCTACGGGCTGGTCTCCACCTATGCCGTGAGCGACCAGGTGTTCTGGGCCATTCTTTGGGGCACCCTGGCAGGCATCTTCATTGGTTTGATCACCGAGTATTACACCTCGGGCAGACCCATTCGAAGAATCTGCGACTCCAGCAAACAGGGAGCGGCAACCAACATCATCAGCGGGATGGCGGTGGGTCTGGAGTCGGCCGCCTTGCCCGTCCTGGCCATTTGCCTGGCCATCTTCGTCGCCAACGACACGGCCGGCCTCTACGGGGTAGGGATTGCCGCGGTCGGGATGCTGGCAACGGTAGGCATTACCATGTCCGTCGATGCCTACGGACCCATCGCGGACAACGCCGGAGGAATTTCGGAAATGTCCCGGCTGGGGCCCGAGGTGCGCAAGATCACCGACAGCCTGGACGCCCTGGGCAACACGACCGCGGCCATGGGCAAGGGCTTTGCCGTGGGTTCGGCCGCGCTTACAGCCCTGGCGCTGTTCGCCGCTTACTCTCAGGCCGTGGTCGGTGCGATCCAGAGCAAGCTGGAGGCGCTAACAAGCGCACAAGCGGAACTCACCGGCCAATGGAAACAGTACGCGGCCCTGCTGGCCGACGGCGAGACACCGCTCCGGATCGTGATCACCGAGCCCACCGTGGTCATCGGACTCTTCATCGGTGGAATTCTGCCCTTCCTCATTGGCGCCCTGACCATGACCTCGGTGGGCAAGGCGGCAGGCAATATGGTCGAGGAGATTCGCCGCCAATTCCGAGAAATCCCGGGATTGCTGGAAGGCAAGGAAGGGGTGGTTCCCGACGCTGCCCGCTGCGTGGACATCTCCGCCAGCGCCGCCCTGCGCGAGATGATCCTCCCCGGAGTCACCGCCGTGGTGGCCCCGGTGATCGTGGGCTTTCTGCTGGGACCGGCAGCCCTGGGAGGCATGTTGGCCGGGGCCACCGTCTCAGGGGTGTTGCTGGCATTGGTGATGGCCAACGCCGGGGGAGCCTGGGACAACGCCAAGAAGGCTATTGAAAAG
>JAJECY010000296.1 GCA_022821775.1 Acidobacteriota bacterium | reverse complement strand
AAACCGGTTCGGGGCGAGGCTATTGCCCAGGTCGGCACGGTCTCCGCCAACGGGGATGCCACCATCGGAACCATCATTTCCGAGGCCATGGCCAAGGTCGGCAAGGACGGAGTCATTACGGTCGAGGAAGCCAAGACGATCGAGACCGCCCTGGAGGTGGTGGAGGGCATGCAGTTCGACCGCGGCTACCTGTCTCCCTACTTCGTGACCGACCCGGAGCGGATGGAATGCGTGCTGGAGAATGCCCTGATTCTCCTCCACGAGAAGAAGATCAGCTCCATGAAGGATCTACTCCCCCTGCTGGAGCAGATTGCCAAAACCGGAAAACCGTTCGTCATCGTGGCCGAGGAAGTGGAGGGTGAAGCCCTGGCCACGCTGGTGGTGAACAAGTTGCGTGGAACACTCAACTGTTCGGCCGTGAAGGCCCCCGGATTCGGCGACCGGCGCAAGGCCATGCTGGAAGACATTGCCATTCTGACCGGCGGCAGAGTCATCAGCGAGGACCTCGGCATCAAGCTGGAGAACGTTCAGCTCGGCGACCTCGGCGACGCCAAGAAGGTCACCATCGACAAGGACAACACCACCATCGTGGAAGGTTCGGGAGCGAGTTCCGACATCCAGGGCCGGGTGAATCAACTGCGGTCCCAGATCGACGAGACCACTTCCGATTACGACCGGGAGAAGCTGCAGGAACGGCTGGCCAAGCTGGTTGGCGGGGTGGCCGTCATCAAGGTGGGCGCAGCCACCGAAACCGAGATGAAAGAGAAGAAAGCTCGCGTGGAGGATGCGATGCACGCCACCCGGGCTGCTGTCGAAGAGGGGATCGTGGCCGGTGGCGGGGTTTCCCTGATTCGGGCCATTCCCAGCCTCGACCAACTGGAGCTGGAGGGCGATGAGCAGATCGGCTGCAACATCGTCCGCCGGGCGCTCGAGGAGCCTCTGCGGCAAATCGCCCAGAACGCCGGCGTCGAGGGCGCAGTGGTCGTCTCCAGGGTTGGCGGAGAGACCGGAAACAACGGCTACAACGCCGCTTCCGATTCCTATGGGGACCTGGTGGAAGCGGGCGTGATCGATCCGGCCAAGGTGACCCGAACCGCCTTGCAGAACGCCGCCTCCATCGCCGGGCTCCTGCTGACCACCGAGGCGCTGGTGGCGGATATTCCCGAGGAGGACAAGACTCCTCCGCCTGCGCCACCTCATGGCGGCGGGATGTACTAAGTCTGGAACCAGGCAACCTCAAAGCCACCGGAGCCCGCTCCGGTGGCTTTTTTTTCAGAGTTTGAGGAGGATGGAAAACTCGGCTCCTCCCCCGTCGCAATTCTTCCATTCCAACCGACCGCCGTGGGCTTCCACGATCCGTTGGGCAATGGGCAGGCCCAAACCCGTTCCCCCACGCTTGCTGGAATAAAACAGGTCAAAGAGTCGGCCGGCTTCCTCCTGCGAGACTCCGGCGCCGCTATCGCGAACCCACACCGCCAAGCGGTCCGAATCCCGCCTGGCCCCCATGGAGATCCGGCGCGGTCCATCCCCCCCGGCCATAACGGCTTCCCTGGCATTGACCAGCAGGTTCATGAGGGCCTGCTGCAGCAAGTCCCGGTCTCCCCGAACCTCCAGCAACCCCGGCCCATCCTGCCTGACCAGCTCGATTCCTGCTCGGTCGCACTCCTTGGCCACCAACTGGACCACCTGGTCCAGCACCCGGGGCAGCGAAACCACCTGTCGATCGGGCTTTAACGGTTTGGCGTAGACCAGAAAATTGCGCGCCAGGCGCTCCAGCCTCCGAATCTCGGACTTGGCCCCGGCCAGGAGTTGGGTCATCTCGCCGGAATCGGTCCGAGGCTGGGCGACTTCCTCTTCGATCATCTGCAGATTCAGGTTGATGGCGCTCAAGGGGTTCCGGATCTCATGGGCCAACCCGCTGGCCAGCGTCCCCAGCACCGCCAGCCGATCGGCCGTGTGGGCTTCGGCCTCGATCAACTGGGCCTGCTTGAGCAGCCAGCGCACGTAGAACAGGACCAGCAGCAGAAGCGCCAGCACCACTGAGGAGGCCACAAGAATCCGCCGGTTGATCCGGCTCCGGTCTTCAGCCACCCGGGCGGCAATCAGGGTGTTGTCGAAACCGAAATGGATGAACAGCCTGAATTGCCCCTGGGAAACAACCGGTTCGACCCAGTCGGTAATGCGCTCCCCGGGATTGCTGACCGAAGCGATTTCCTGTCTTGCCCTGGAGGACAGAATGAGGTCGGCAAAGTGGCTCTGCTCCAGTTCCCTGCCCATCTGCAAGCGCTGCCATAGCAGGTCTCCCCGGGGATGCCGTGCGAAAACGTAGACGACCTCGTCATTGGCCGCCAACAATTCCTCCAGGTACTGCTCCATCTGCTGCCGGCGGCGAAGCTCATCGGCGGGACCGTCGCCCGGCAGCTCCAGGTCGACCAGGCGCATTCGATCCTCGATCCGATCCTTCAAATCGTCGCGCATTGCCTCCATTTCAAGCTCCACCCGCTCGCCCGCCCAGCGGTTGGCCAGATCGATCAGGGAAACGGCGATGGCGCCGATCACCAGCAGAAAGAGAGCGGAGCTGATGTAGAGGTGGCGCCGGAAGATCGGCTTGCCCTTGACCAAGCGTCCTCTCAATGACTTCCGATCTGCGCTGGGGGTATCGGCCATGGCGGGTCACCAACCGGAGGGAGGTTTTCAAGCCTGCCGCAACCACAGGATCGGGACATGGAGCCCGGGAACGTCAGTCGGAATTTTCGTCCCTCAGGCGCTTTTTGCCGAAGATCCAGGCTACCAGTATGCCCACCAGGTACAGCAAGAGCATGGGCGCGGCGAAGACCATCAAGGTTGGGATGTCAGGCGTTGGCGTGATGATGGCTGCTGTGATGAAAATAATGAGGACCGCGTAGCGAAGGTTTTTCAACAGGAATCGGGCATTGGTGATTCCCATGACCGACATGAAGAAAATCACGATCGGAATCTCGAAAATGATGGCGCACCCCAGGATGATCACCAGGGCGAATTCGAAGTAGAAGGTTGCGGTCACGATCTCCTCAAAGGCGTGGCCGAAATCGGTGAGAAAGTTCAAGGTCATGGGAAGGCCGACCGTGTAGGCAAAGACCCCCCCCAGAATAAAGAGAAGGCTGGACGACAGCAGGAAGGGTATGGCGTATCGTTTTTCCCGGGCATAGAGCCCGGGGGCGATGAACAGCCAGACCTGCCACAGAACCACCGGCGAAGCCAGAAAGATCCCGGCATAAAACGAAGCCTTCATGTAGATCATGAAGGGCTCGGTGGGCTTCAGATAGGTCAGCTTGCGGTCCCCCAGATGTTGGGTGATCGGAACCGACATGAATTCGAAGATTCTCTCGTGAAAGATCCAGCAGGCGACAAAAGCGATGCCCACCGCGGCGATGGCGACGATGATGCGCCGGCGCAACTCGTCCAGATGATCCAGAAAGGACATCTTGCCGGTCGCCGCAAGCTCGTTATCGTCCCTTGGGTCAGTGTCCATCCGGCTTTGGTTCGGGCTTGGGCTCCGAGCTCAAGCCGGGCGAGGAGGCTGTGGCGGCCTCCGGCTCCTGGCCTGCGTCGGTTTCGGAAGGAGGGGAGGGTGCTTCAGCTTTCGCCTGGGCGGAGACGGCTTCCGCCGCGGCATCACCGGCCTCGGCTTCGGAAGAGGCCTGCTCTGCAGATTCCTCTCCGGTCTCGACGGACGGTTGAGGGTCGGCTTCCGCGGCTTCCGCCGGCTTTTCCAGCTTGGGTGGGGGAGGGGGAGGCTCGTATTCAGTCGCGCGAACCTCTTCCTCCAGTGTGTTTCTGAGCTCGTTGGAGGCGCGTCGGAACTCGGAGAGCCCCCGGCCGAGAGATTTCCCCAGCTCAGGCAACTTCCGCGGCCCGAACACCAGCAGAGCCACGATGAAAATGATGATCAATTCGGGTACGCCGAGCGGTCCCATGCATTCCTCCAAACACCCCGAATCATAAAGGGAGCACGGGTACAAGTCAAGGCAGGGCCCCTGCTCTGCGCGTTCCTGCTTGAGGCTTTACTTCGAGCGCGGGCCGATGCTATATTTGGGCCAACTTCAGAGGTGGGTATGCAAAGACTTCGTTCCTGGACCACGGTCGCGACCGTAATCGTTATCGCCTCCCTGATTGGAGGTTTTTGGGGGAGGCCGGTTCAAGCGACCTCCCAGTCCAGCGAACGTGAACTCCTGGTCAACGTCTACTCCCAGGTGCTCGACCTGGCCGAAAAGTACTACGCCGATGAAATCGACGTCGAGAAGAGCGTTCACGCCTCCTTGCGGAGCATGCTGAAGACGTTGGACCCCCATTCGAACTTCTTCGACGCCAAGCAGTTCGCCCAATTCCGGGAAGACCAGCGGGGGAATTTCTATGGGCTGGGCATCATCATCTCCATGAGGAATGCCAAGCCCACCGTCATCACGCCCATTCCCGGGACGCCCGCCTACCGCCTGGGCATTCGCTCCGGGGACGTCATCGCCAAGATTGAAGGCAGTCCCACCGAAGGACTGGATATTCAGGCCGTGGTGGAAAGGCTGAGGGGCCCCAAGGGAACAGTGGTCAACATCTCCATAGACCGGGCCGGAATCCCGAAACTGCTCGATATGGCCATCGTTCGCGATGAGATCCCCCACCACAGTGTTCCGTTCGCCTTCTTCTTCCGCCCGGGCATCGGCTACATCAAGCTCAACACCTTTAACGAGACCACCAACCGGGAAGTTCAGGAGAGCCTGGAAGAGCTGGGAACGGATCTGCAGGGTCTGATCTTCGACCTGAGATCCAACCCCGGAGGGTACCTGCAGGCCGCCATCCAGGTGGCGGACAAGTTCCTGGAGAAGGGCCAGAAGGTCTTGATTACCGACGGACGCACGCCGAGCGCCAAGCAGTCCTACGAAGCCCCCAGAGGATCCGGGGGAGTTCTGTTCCCCCTGGTGGTGCTCATCAACACCGGCAGCGCCAGTGCTTCCGAAATCGTGGCCGGCGCCATACAGGACCATGATCGCGGACTGCTGGTGGGCGAAGTCAGTTTTGGCAAGGGCCTGGTTCAGACGGTCTATCCCCTGGACAACGGCTCGGGGGTTTCCCTCACCACCGCCAAGTGGCACACTCCCAGCGGACGGCTCATCCAGAGAGATTACGCCAACCAATCCTACATCGACTACTACTACGCCAGAAACAAGGATCCCGAGAAGAGAAAAGTCTACAAGACCGCTAGTGGCCGCGAGGTATACGGGGGAGGCGGCATCACTCCGGATTTCCAGGTCAAAAACAAGAAGATCAATGAATTCCAACTGCTGCTCACCAGCAGGGGAATGATCTTCAGCTTCATCCGTGCCTACAACGCCGACCATCCGACCGTGGACCGGAATTTCCAGGCGACGGCTGAAATTCTGCAGCAATTCCGTACCTATCTGACTGACCAGAAACTGGCCTACAAGGAAGGCGACTTCAAGGACAACCTGGACTTCATCAAGTTCCAGATGCGCTACGAGTATTTCCTCTCTCGGGTGGGTCAAGCCGAGGCTCACAAGGTTTCCCTGGAGAACGACCCCCAATTCGCCAAGGCGCTCGAGGTGCTTCCTCAGGCCAAGGCTCTCATCAACCGTGATTCGGGAGATACTGACCTGCTGGTCAGAAAGCAGGGAGACTAGCCCAGTGGTTAGTGATCAGTGGTTAGTGGCCAGTGGCCAGTGCTGATAGCAGGCAATTGCCTGATGACTTGGTTGCACTCTTTGAAGGGTTGCGCCGAGACCGCCAAGATTCTTCACACGTGGATCCAAGAACTATCCACCAACCACTAGCCACTATTCACTTTCCACCTGGCCACGCCGCCGTTCCGTACGAGGGGGCCGCTGATACAGAGTGAAAAAGTGGTGGTTCAGACCAGTTTACCCGGCCGCCCTCCTCTTGCCAGAGCAGCATTCAACCCGCAGAAGCCCGTCATTGACCGCACCCACAAGATCTCATGACCCACATGACCTATGAAGCCGTCATCGGCCTCGAGGTACACGCCCAGCTACTGACCCGAACCAAGATCTTCTGCCCCTGCTCGACCCGATTCGGGGCCCCTCCCAATACCAATACCTGTCCGGTTTGCCTCGGTCTGCCGGGAGCCCTTCCGGTGCTGAATCGCGAGGTCGTCGTCATGGCCGTCAAGGCGGCCCTGGCGTTCAATTGCCGCGTCAATCCCCTTTCGATCTTTGCGCGCAAGAACTATTTCTATCCCGATCTGCCCAAGGGCTACCAGATTTCCCAATTCGACAAACCCCTGGCGGAATTCGGACACCTCGACCTCGAAGAGGACGGCCGTCCCCATCGGGTGGCGATCAAGCGGGTCCACCTGGAGGAAGACGCCGGCAAGTCCATCCACGACGGATTCGCCGATTCCGATCGCTACAGCTATATCGACCTGAATCGGAGCGGCACGCCGCTGATTGAAATCGTCAGCGAACCCGAGATCTATTCACCCGCCCAGGCCCACGACTACCTGACCCGCCTGAAGGTCATTCTCGAATACCTGCAGGTCTGCGACGGCAACATGGAAGAGGGCAGTCTCCGTTGCGACGCCAACGTGTCGATTCGCCCCGCCGGCTCACCCACCCTTGGCACCAAGACCGAGCTGAAAAACCTGAACAGCTTTCGCTTCCTGCAGAAGGCGCTCGAATATGAGATCGGCCGCCAGACCCGTCTCTTGCAGCAGGGAGGAACCGTCACCCAGGAAACCCGCCTCTGGAGCACTACCGAGCAGCGCACCTTCCCCATGCGCAGCAAGGAGGAGGCTCACGACTACCGCTACTTCCCCGAACCCGACCTGCCTCCGCTGGTGGTGGACACCGATTGGCAGGGTGAAATTCGGGCCGGCATGCCGGAGTTGCCCGAAGAAAAGAAGCAGCGGTTCGTGGCCGAGTACGCCATTCCGGCATACGACGCCGGAGTCTTGACCACCACCCGCGCCCTGGCCGATTTCTTCGAAGAGACCGCTACCCGATCCGGCAATCCCAAGGCTGCCTCCAATTGGATCATGGGAGACCTGTTGCGCGATCTCAAGGAATTCAATCTCGACATCGAATCTTCTCCGATCAGCCCGGTCCAATTGGCCGAATTGATCGGATGCATCGACAGCAAAGAGGTTTCCGGAAAGATGGCCAAGGATATTTTCGAGGCCATGTTTCGGGAGAAGAAGCCGGCCAGGCAGGTGATCCGGGAGAAAGGTCTGAAACAGATCACCGATCCCGATGCGATCAAGACCGTAATTGAAGACGTCCTGGTCGCCAATCCCAAAATCCATGAGCAGTACAAGGGTGGCAAGAAGGCCACCCTCGGTTTCTTCGTAGGCCAGGTCATGAAGGCCACCCGGGGGCAGGCCAATCCCCGGTTGGTCAACGAACTGTTGAGGGCGAGGTTGGACGGTTAACCGGGAGTTCAGGCCCATGCCGAAGCGATCTTCACTGTTTGATACCCAACGGGACTCGGGAGCGGACTTCGTGGAATTTCGGGGCCGGGAGGTTCCCGAGCGCTTCACCTCGCTCGAAAAAGAGTATCGCGTCCTGGGTGAAAAAGCCGGTCTGCTCGACCTGTCGGTTCAGGCCGTGGTTGAACTGAGGGGCAGGGATCGATCGCGCTTTCTGCACGGAATGGTTACCAACGACATCCGGAGCCTGTCACCCGGTCAGGGTTGCTATGCGCTCATGCTCACTCCCCAGGGACGAATCCTCACCGACATGCGAGTGCTCTGCCTGGAGGAGTCCCTGATGCTGATGGTCGACGCCGACCTGGTGGAGAAGGACCTGGCCCTCTTGCGGAAGTACATCATTGCGGACCAGGTCGAGGTCGTCGACCGGTCGAACGACCTGGCCGTTCTTTCGCTGCAGGGACCCAAGGCGGCCGCGGCCATCGGCAACTTGTGTCCGGAAACATCTCTGCCCGGGAGCCCTTTCGAACATCGTCTCATTCGAGTCGGGAACCTGTCGGCCCTCTGTGCGCGGATGCGGCGAACCGCCTCGGAAGGCTATGACCTCATTGTGTCCGGAGGCCAATCGGTTGAGCTCTGGAACCTGCTCCTTCAGGCGGGAGAACCGGCCGGCCTTCAACCCGTAGGTCTTGAAGCCTGGAACGTCCACCGAATGGAGGCGGGAATCGCCTGGTATGGCATCGATATGGACGAAGCACGCATTCCGCTGGAGGCGGGCCTCGAAGAGGCCATCAGCTACAGCAAGGGGTGTTATGTCGGCCAGGAAGTGGTGGCCCGGGCCACCTACCGCGGGCAGGTCAACCGCAAGCTCATGGGCCTCCTTCTGTCATCCGGGCGGCCGGCCCGCGGGGGAGACAGGCTATACCGCAACGGACGGGAGGTGGGCTGGGTTACCGACAGCGCCTACTCTCCCAGGCTGCGGCGGGCCATCGCCCTGGCCTATGTTCGCAAGGAGTCCTGGGATCCCGGCACAACCGTCGGAGTGGAGAGCGGCGGGGGCCGGACCGATGCCGAGGTGACCCCGTTCCCCTTCGACTGATGGCGGCATGGAAGGAATCTCGTTCGGCAGGAAGCGGGATCAACCTCTTCCCGGACTCTCACCACCTCCCCCCAAACTGACGATTACCAACCCATGTCCTCCTTTCGCTTCACCACCGACCTGGAGATTCGCTTTCGAGACCTGGACGCTCTGGGTCACGTCAATAACGCGGTCTACCTCACCTATTTCGAGATCGTTCGAACCCGATACTGGAAGCGCCTGTTCGGCCTTCCTCCCGCCGATGACTGGGGTTTCGTGATGGTTCGGACCGAGTGCAACTACCGCTCCCCCGCACTCCTGGGGGAAACCATAGCCATCGCCACCCGAGTCTCCGCCCTCAGGAATTCCAGCTTCACCTTCGAGTACCGTCTGACCGAGCGCCGGACCGGGCGCTTGATTGCCGACGGCCTGTCGGTGCAGGCCTGTTACGACAGGAATAAGGGCCGCACGGTTCGCATCCCAGAGGCGATGCGGCAAAGGATCAAGGAATTCGAGGGCCTGGACTGAGGCTTTCAGTATCGGGAGCCTTTTGCCAAATTCCGCAGGTAGAGGACGTCGCGAATAGGGGACGTTGTTGCACGAGAAGCCGGCTCCGGCAATGATCGTGTGCGGATTTGCGGATGCTCAGGATTACAGGCTAACCGTTTCCTGAAAAATCCTGTGCATCCTGTGCATCCATGTTAATGAAAACCTGTTCCGAGCCTCCATAAAACCGTTGCCCGCGGAATTATGCAAAAGGCTCCAGTTAAATCGGGGGTTGTTTCAGGGAAGTTCCGCCCCGGCCTTCAAGGCGCTCAGATTCTCCAGAAAAGGAGGCCTGGCGACACCGGCGTCGGTGATGATGGCCGCCACGTAGCGGTGCGGGGTGACGTCAAAGGCGGGATTTCCGGCGGGAGCCCCCGGGGGAGCAATGGCTCTTTCGCCCAGGTGGGTCACTTCTCTCGGGGAACGCTGCTCAATGGGGATCTCGTCGCCCGTGGGTACCTCCAGGTCCACTGTCGAGAGGGGCGCCGCCACATAGAAAGGGATCTCATGCTCCCTGGCCAGCACGGCTACCGAATAGGTGCCGATCTTGTTGGCGACGTCCCCGTTGGCCGCGATCCGGTCCGCTCCTACGACAACGCAAGTCACCTGGCCCTGTTTCATGTAGTAGCCCGCCATGTTGTCGGTGATCAGGGTGACCGGAATGTCGTCCTTTTGCAGCTCCCAAACGGTTAGACGGGCTCCCTGCAGGAAAGGCCGCGTTTCATCCGCCAGCACCTCCACCTTCTTGCCCTGTTCGACCGCAGCCCGTATGACACCCAAAGCCGTGCCGTAGCCTGCCGTCGCCAGGGCGCCGGCGTTGCAATGGGTCAGAACCCGGGACCCGTCCTGGATGAGAGCGGCCCCGTGGCTCCCCATGCGACGGTTGAGTCGAATATCCTCGTCGTGCATGCGCAGGGCCTCCTCCTTGAGGGCGGCCGCCACGGTCAGGGGCCCCTGGCTCTTGTGCCGCCGGTAGACCCCCTTCATCCGTTCGATGGCCCAGAACAGATTCACGGCCGTCGGCCGGGTAGCCGCCAGGATCTCGCATATGGACTGAAACGCCTTCTCAAACCGGTCCGGCTCATGGGTCCTGATGGACTGAGCCCCCAACGCCACTCCCATGGCAGCGGCGACTCCAATCGCCGGCGCGCCTCGAATGACCATGTCCTTGATGGCCTGCGCCACTTCCTCGTAGGTCTTGAACACCGGGTATTCTTCGACCGCCGGCAACTTCCGCTGGTCGATCATGACCACGCCTTGGTCGCTCCATGCAATGGTCTCGAACACGATCTTCATCCTCCCAATCGGGGCTTGGCTACCGGAAAGCCCGCCAACCGCCACCGACTATACCATAGAGACGGCGCCCCGATGGGCCAAAGGCGGCAGCCTGGAACAGACTGAAAATCCGCTGTCCTCGTCCTTCCCGCCGGTCCTTGGAGTCCTACAGAGGCCACGGCCACTCCCTCTTGGCCGGCAGAGAGGGAGTTTTGATTTTTGCGGACGAGTGGGCTATATTCAGGCTCTCTCGAAATTGCCGGGCGAGGGGTCGGCATTGCCGGCCGGATGACTCGGAAGGCAAGGTTCGAACCTATCCTAGAGGAGACATTTTCCATGGATCGAAGGAAATTCACTCAGGTCATGGGAGCCGCCGTGGCCGGCATGGTGGCGGGTTCCAAGGCGGTCAGCCAAACGGACTCGCTGTTGTTGGCCGATGACGACAAGAAGTCCAAGCACGTCTGCAAGGGTCGTAACGCGTGCAAGGGCCAGGGCGGCTGCGCCAGCGGCGACAACGGCTGCGCCGGCAAGAATTCCTGCAAGGGCAAAGGCGGCTGCGCCACCGCGGTCAGGCACTCCTGCAAGGGCCAGAACGAGTGCAAGGGCCAGGGCGGCTGCGGCAGCGGCGACAACGGCTGCGCCGGCAAGAATTCCTGCAAGGGCAAGGGCGGCTGCGCCGTTCCCCTCCACGGCGTCGAAAAGAAGAAATAGCCTGACAGTCTCCAGGACTGACCGGTTCCCCGACGCTTCCGAAGCGTTAGGTGGAACCCGCGACTTCGCGGGCGGGAAACGGGACCGGCGGAGTCCGTCCGATTGGACCGGGAGGTCCCTTATGGGCAGGAATCGGTGGAATTTACCCGACCTGGGGTTCGGGATCGGTCTCCGTACCGTCCACTACAGCTACATTCTGGCCAACCACCCACCCATCGACTGGTTCGAGATCCTCTCGGAAAACTACATGGATACGGGGGGGCGCCCACTCTACGTGCTGGACCAGGTGGCGGAACGCTACCCGGTCGTGCTCCACGGCGTTTCCATGTCGGTGGGAAGCACCGACCCCTTGAATCTGGGCTATCTGAAAAAACTGAAGGCCCTGGCCGACCGTACCCGGGCCCACTGGGTCTCGGACCATCTCTGCTGGACCGGCGTGAGTGGGATCAACGTCCACGACCTGCTGCCGATGCCCTACACCGACGAATCCTTGCGCTACACCATCGAACGGGTGAAGGCGGTGTCCGAGATCCTGGAGCGCCCCCTGGTCCTGGAGAACCCCTCCACCTACCTCGAGTTCGGGACCTCCACCTGGAGTGAAGTGGACTTTCTTTCCACCCTGGCCCGGGAAGCCGACTGCGGGATACTTCTGGACGTGAACAACGTCTATGTGAGCTGCTTCAACCACGGCCTGGACCCGGAAGCCTTCATCGACCGGGTCCCGGCCGACCGCGTCGTTCAATACCACCTGGCCGGACACACCCACAAGGGGACCCATATTCTGGACACCCACAGCGATCACGTCATCGATGAAGTCTGGTCCCTCTATCGACGTTCCTGCCGGAGAACCGGCGGCGTGGCCACCCTGCTGGAGTGGGACGAGAACATTCCCAGCTTCGAGGTGGTTCACGCCGAAGCCCTGAAGGCCCGCCGGTACCGCGGCCTTCCCGGGCCGGACCACCAGAGAGCCTATGGCACCTGATCTGGGCAACACCCAGAAGTGGATGCAGGCGGTCATCCTGCATCCCGGCTCGGACCGCCAGGCGGTGGATTCCGCCGAGGCCCGCAAGCTGGTGCCGCCGAGCCGGTTTCCACGCCTGATACGGCCATCCCGCACGCTCGACTCATTCGACCGAATCGGCATCTACCGCGGCATGTACCTGGCCCGTTTGCAGGAAGCCCTGGAGGCCGACTATCCCGGGCTCCGGCACTTTCTGGGTCGGAAGCGCTTCTCCGACCTGGTCAGGGGCTATGTCGACCGCTATCCCTCCCAAAGCTATACCTTGAACCGCCTGGGAGATGGTCTCCCCGAATTTATCCGGAGCAGTCCCGGGATTGTGCGGAAGGACTTCCTCTACGAGCTGGCTCGCTTTGAACTGCTGATGAGCCGACTGTTCGATGCCGAGGAATCGCCTGTTCTTACCCCCGAGGCCATTGCCGCGGTACCCCCCGAATGCTGGGAAACAGCCCGTCTCAAGCCCGTCGCCGCTCTTTCGGTGCAGGCGCTTCGCTACCCGGTGGGGGCTTACCTCGAGGCGGTGCGCCAGGGCAATCCGAAGCCCGCCACCCGGCGCAAGAATCATTGGGCGGTGGTCTATCGGCGCCAATTCGCACTCCGCTGGCTCGACCTGTCCCGTCCCGGTTATCGGCTGCTGCATGCTCTTGTCAATGGCGTGCCCCTCGGAGAGGCATTGAGCGGGGTCTTGAGAGGGGGGCGCCATTCGGTTGGAGAGGTGCAGCTCTTTTCCTGGTTCCGCGGCTGGGTGACCGAAGGGCTGTTTCAGGCGATTGAGCTCGAAGACCCGGCGTGACCCCCTCGTTCAGGGATAGCGGAAGGGATCCCCGGCAAGGTTGATGGGAGAACCGCAATCCCACCTGTTCGCACCATGGGCAGCAATCTCACCAAGAGCCAGGTCGACAAGCTGAAAAAGCTGTCTCAGGAATTCGCGGCGATTGCCAAGGAAGGAAAGAAGTCCCCGGCCGCCTCCGCGACCCTGGCCGAACCCACCGAACATCACTCCGAAGCGGCCAAGCTTGCCTCCGGCAGGCAGTCAGGCAAGGGCCGGCTGTCCAAGGCCAAGACAAAGCGCGGTTAAGGGTTGTGATCCCCGGGAGGTGGCGTTGCCCCCCCTCCCTCCAGCGCCCGCCTGACTACGTCGGCCAGTGCCCGGATGAAGCGGGGATGATCGTTGACCGTCTGAGCCCGGTGGAAATCCATTTTCCACTTGCGGGCAACCTGCCGGGCCTCGACGTCCAGGTCGTAGAGAACCTCCACGTGATCGCATACGAATCCGATGGGGGCCAGCAAGACACCGGGACATTTTTTCTTGCCCAGGCTCTCGATGACGTCGCAGACATCCGGTTCCAGCCAGGGGTCTCGCGGGCCACCGCTCCGGCTCTGGTAGACCAGCTCCCATTCCGAAATCTTCAGGAGTGAAGCTACTGCCCGGCAGGATTCCCGAAGCTGGTCCACGTAAGGGCTGTCAAAGCGGCTGGGGACGCTGTGAGCCGTAAAAAGCAGCCGAGTCTGAACCCGGTCCCGGCTTGGGATCCGATTCCACTGCTGCCGGACGCGGTCGGCGACAGCCTCCACAAAGTCGGGATGGGCAAACCAGGCCTGGCAATAGTCCACCGCCGGCGCCGGCCGGCCCATTTTTTCCTCTACGAGGACCCTGGCCTCCCGAACCGCATCCTGATAGCGTCCCCAACTGGCCTCGCCCTGGTGGGGCGCCAGGATGACCCCGACCGCCCGCCGCACTCCATCTCCGGCCATTTGTTCCAGGACGTCGGCCAACAGAGGATGCCAGTTGCGCATACCCACGTAAACGGGGATTGGAGGCCCCTCCCGTTCCAGCAGCTCCCGCAGTCCATCCGCTTGGCGAAAGGTCAGTTCGTTGAAGGGCGATCGCCCTCCGATCAATTCGTAGTGGTGGGCCACTTCCTCGATCCGCTCCCGGGGCACCCGGCGCCCGCGCAGGACGTTCTCCAGGAAAGGACGAATTTCATCGCTTCGGGTCGGTCCCCCGAACCCGATCAACAGAACGGCTTGCTTGGTCATAGTGGCTGTCGGATCCCTCTCATTGTCAGCTTCAAGCTCCATCGGCCATGGCACTGAACTGTGGCTCTCATTTGCGGAAGAACAGGCTTCCCGCAACGGATTCCAAGGTCCCGCAAGGCTGTTGACTTGTATCATAAGGACTCGGACTTTGGGGAACCGGAAACGCCGAGGGATTTCGAAAACCGACCCAGGAGGACTTTCATCATGGAACCGACTCAAGACAGGGTGCAGCGAGGGTTCGAGCAATTCGTGGAAATGGCTGGAGAGGACAGGGCCCGCCAGCTTCGGGACGTCTGGGGGCAGATTTCTCCCGACTTCCAGCAATTCGTATTGGGGGTGTTGGCCGGGCAGGTCTGGACGCGGTCCAAGCTCGACCTGCGCACCCGGAGCCTGGTCACCATTGCCGGCCTGACCGCGCTGGGAAGGACCCGGGGACTCGAGCTCAATGTCGAGATGGCTCTGCGCAACGGCGCCACTCGCGACGAGATCCGGGAGACCATGTTGCAGATGGCCTTCTACGCCGGCTTCCCCTCCGCCTGGGAAGGACTGCAATCCGCCGAGGAGATCTTCCGGAAAACCGACCGGTCCGATCCGGGAAATTGATGGCCGACCGACTTGCTTGACGAGCAAGAGGGCTGGGAGGCGGCGCCCCCCGGGAGCGCGGGCGTCTCGCCCGCATCAACAGTGACACCACGGAACAGAACCCCGCAAAGCCAGGTTTGGCGAGCCTTGCAAGGACGTGCCTTGGTTGCGAGGCTATCGCAGGAATAAGGTTGCGGGCGGGACGCCCGCGTTCCCGGGGGTGCCTTCATCCCGTGATGCCGTCGCGGCAATGGAGGTCCATCGGTCTTCGCGTTTGGCGGTCTTCCCTTGAAACCGTCACCGGGCACTTCTCACCGGAGGTCGGCGGAGCGGGCGCTCAGGTCCGCAACCAGGCGCTCCAGGCGGAGACGGGTGTCGGGACTGGACCGCTTGATCCCGTCATCGACGGATGCCAATCGATCGATGGCGGTAACCAGGGCTTGACGACGAAAGCGCTTGGCGGGGTCCAGCAGCCGCTTCAGGAAATAGGGATTGGCCCCGATCTGACGTGCCATATCCCCCGGCTTCATGGTTGGCGAGATCTCCTGGATTTGAAGCAGGCTGCGCAGCCGCCGCCCCAGCAGCGCGACCATGGACAGCATTCCTGCAGGCTGAGCCGACAATTCGCAGCACAACCGCAGCGCTTGCCGGCGGTCCTGGGCCAATACCGCATCCAGAAAGTCGAAAACCGTGTGGTCCCGGCAATATCCAGCCAACTCCTGGACCATTTCCAGGGTGACGGTCTTCCCCTCCCCGGCGAGCAGCGCCAGCTTTTCCACCTCCAGGTGCAACCGGCCCAAATCGGTCCCCTGGAGTTCGACCAGGCACTCCACCGCTTCCTGCTGGATGCCGTGCCCCCGCTTTCCGAGAGCCTTGGCGATCCAGCTTCGGGTCTGAGCCTCGCTCAGGACGGCCAGGTCCACCAACCGACTGCCCGCCTGCAGCGTCTTGAATATCTTTTTCCTGCGGTCATCGCGGCCCAGTTCCCCAGCCAGGAACACCAGGACGGTTGCCGGGCTGGGACGGGCCAGGTAGTCGGCCAGTTCCTTCACCTGCCGGTCTCGCAGCTTCATGACACCCCGGATGTGCATCACCTGCCTGGGCGCAAACAGCGAGGGAGTCAGGGCCGAGGCCAGGAGCTGATCCAGCCGGGTCTGGTCCAGATCGATACTCGTACCTGGCGGTTCGCCCCCCCAGGCCTTGGTCAAGGCCTCCAAGAGGGCCTTTCTGGCCGCATCTCTCAGGTAGGCGTCGGGACCGAAAATGAAATAGGCCGGACTGAACTTCCCTTTCCGGAGGTGTGCCTGAAACTGGGCAAAGGACATGTCTGTCAGAATGATTCCAGGATCGTGCCGACCAGATCGCGCGAAAAGGCCTTGGCCAGCCGATCCAGAGCGGGTCCTTCCTCGGGGAAAAAATCCGGGGAAGCCCGACTGATTTCAAACTCTTCCCGGAAGAAATAGTTTCGATTCTCGAATAGAAGCTTTTTGGACCTGGAGTCCTTCAACTCCACCCGCAGGCGCACCGTCACCAGAAAGGTAGACCCCGCCCTGCCCGAGAAGATCACCGGCGTCGAGGTGAATCCGGTGACGACTCCGGTCAGCACGGCCGCGGCCGAAGCGGGATCGGAAGAGATGCGGTACCGGGTGCGTGACGTCAGCTCGTCCACCACCGCCGAGGTCAGGCGCTGCTCCAGCCGATACTTGGTCGTCCGATTGGTGAAAATGGGAACAGCGATGGAATCGACCGACTCGGGGATGGCCGTGGCTTTTCCGGCCAGGCGGTAGCCGCAGCCGGCCGCCAGCAACCCGCTCAGCAGCCAGGCCGCCACCCCCGAAAACATCCCGGCGGGCGCGCGCCAGGACCTCTGCCGCGATCGTTTCCCCTTAAACCACGACGTTAACCAGCTTCCCCGGAACATAGATCAGCCGTTTTGGCATCTTGCCGTTCAAATGGCGCTGCACCGACTCCTGGCTCAAGGCTGCCTCCCGAGCCTGTGCTTCCGTCAGGTCGGCCGGAAGACTCAGTCGCCCCCGCACCTTGCCGTTGACCTGCAACACCAGCGTGATCTCCTCCTCGACCGCCAGCAGGCGGTCGGCCCGGGGCCAGGACTGCTGGTGAATCGAGTAGGGACGCCCCTTCAAGGCCCAGAGCTCCTCCGCCATAAAGGGGGCCACCGGCGCCAGCATCAGGAGCAGCGCATCGGTGGCCTCCACAAAGGCCTCCCTGCCAACCTGCCTCCTGGCTGCCTCATGAAGAGCATTGGTGAACTCCATGAGCGAGGAGATCACGGTGTTGAAGCGAAACCCCTCGATGTCGCTGGCGACCTTGAGCAGGGTCTTGTGGGTCCAGCGGCGCAGATCCCGGTCCTGCTTGCTGGTCCGCGAGGAGGAGGCCTCCCGGGGAGGAGGCCGCAGAATCACCTCCCAGGCACGGCGCAGCCAGCGAAAGGTCCCGGAGAGGCCGTTGGTGTTCCAGGGCGTGGACATTTCGAAATCGCTGATGAACATCTCGTAGGCACGCAGGGCATCGGCGCCCCAGGCCTCCACCATTTCATCCGGCGTGACGACGTTTCCCCTGCTCTTGGACATCTTTTCTCCGTCCTGCCCCAGGATCATCCCCTGATTGCGCAGAGACTTGAAGGGCTCGGCAAACGGCAGGTGACCCAGATCACAGAGCGCCTTGGTCCAGAAACGGGCGTAAAGCAGGTGCATGACCGCGTGCTCGGCCCCTCCCACGTACATGTCCACCGGCAGCCAGTAGTCCACTTCCTTGCGGTCAAAGGCGGCCTGAGCGTTGCCGGGGCTCACGAATCTCAGAAAGTACCAGGAGGAGCAGGCGAAGGTTCCCATGGTATCGGTCTCACGGCGGCCCCGGAGGCCTCCGGGCAGGGACACCTGGACGAACTCGGGAATGGCTGCCAGGGGCGACTCTCCGCTGCCGGTGGGCTCATAATGACGGACTTCCGGCAGCCGCACCGGAAGATCGCCGGCGGCCACGGGAACCTCGCCGTCGGAGGTGTGAACGATGGGGATGGGAGTACCCCAATACCGCTGGCGGCTGATCCCCCAGTCCCGCAGCTTGTAATGGACACTGGATCTGCCGCGATAGGTCTCCTCCAACCAGTCGGTAACCCGGTCGACGGCCTCAGCGGTGGGGGTGCCGTCGAAGGAGCCGGACCGGCTCATGACTCCCTCACCCGTCCAGGCCTCTTCCATGGTGTCGGACTGCAGCGGTTCATCCCGGCCCACGGGCTGGATCACCACCCGGATCTCGAGGCCGTGCCGGCGGGCGAACTCGAAGTCTCTCTGGTCGTGGGCCGGGACCGACATGATGGCGCCGGTTCCATACCCCATCAGCACATAGTCCGCCACCCAGATCGGGACGGCTTCGCCGTTGACCGGATTGGTGGCGTGGGATCCCAGAAACACACCCGTCTTGGCCCGCCCTTGGGCCGTCCGATCCAGATCGCTCTTGCCCCGGACCTGCTGTAGATAGGTCTCGACCTCTTTAGCCAATGAAGGAGCGGTGAGGGCGTGTACCAGAGGGTGCTCCGGCGCCAGCACCATGAACGTGGCGCCCCAAAGCGTATCGGGACGGGTGGTGAACACGGTCAGCGGCCCGGCGGCGGTGGCGAAACTGACTTCGGCACCCCGGCTGCGTCCGATCCAGTTGCGCTGCATCAGCTTGATGCTCTCCGGCCAGTCCAGGCCCTCCAGGTCGGCCAACAGCCTGTCGGCGTAGGCCGTGATGCGAAAGAACCACTGCAACAGCCGTTTCTTCTCGACCAGGGCTCCGCTTCGCCAGCCGCGGCCGTCCACCACCTCTTCGTTGGCCAGCACCGTCTTCTCCACCGGGTCCCAGTTCACGGAGGATGCCTCTCGGTAGGCCAGCCGAAAGTGGCTCAGGTAGTCCTTTCGCCCGGCGGCCGGCAATTGTCTCCAGGCCTCGGCGGTCATGGCCGGAGCTCCGGGAATGCCGTCGCTACCCTGCTTCGCCAGTTCCTGTTCCAGGCCGAAGATGGGACAGGCTTTCTGCAGCCGCGGGTCGTACCAGGAATGGTAGAGCTGCAGAAAGACCCACTGGGTCCAACGATAGTATTCGGGCTGCGAGGAGTTGATCTCGCGGCTCCAGTCGAAGGAGATTCCCAGCAGCCGCATCTGCCGCTTGTAGTTGGCGGCAAAGCGGGCGATGAGCTTGGCGGGATTGGTCTTCAGGCGGATGGCCGCGTTTTCCGCCGGAAGACCGAAGGCATCCCAGCCCATGGGATGGAGCACGTTCTCACCCCGCATGCGGTAGTAGCGGCTCAACACGTCGGTGGGAACGTAGTTTCGGCAGTGGCCCACGCTGAGTCCGTCCCCCGAGGGATAGGGAAAGAAATCCAGCACGTACCTCTTGGGACGGCCGTCGGGCGGAGCGGTCCGATAGAGCCCGTCCCGTTCCCAGCGGTCGGCCCACTTGGCCTCGATAGTGTCGGGGGTGTATTTGGGAGTCATGTTCGCGCGCCACTGCAGGGGGAAATGCCCGAAATCCTTTGCCTGGCTTGAGTTTCAGCCGTTCCACCCAACTTGCGGCGATGTTAGCAGAGCGCCGAAACGAGGGTCAAGCTCGGGCCAGGTTCAGGGCTCGGCAAAATGGGGTTGCCCGCGAGGGGCGATCGTTCCATAATGAGTTACCGTTTTCCGGTGTGCAACAATCCTCCAAAAACAGGTGCAGACCATGTCTCTCGGAAGGTCCCATCTCCCTGGTGCAATTCTGTCGGGAATCCTGGTTGCCGGTTGGTTGGCAGTGGCCCTGGCGCCGGTCCCGGTGGCCGCGGCTTCCGAGGCCCGGGAAACCGAAAACATCCGCGGCCAGTCCTCCTCCGGGTTCACCCTCAAGGTGCCGGTCGAAGTGGTGGTGGTCAACGCCATCGTCACCGACCGGGACGGGAACCCCGTCACCGATCTGACCGTCGACGACTTCGAAGTCCTCGAAAACCGCAAGGAGCAGACCATCCAGTCGTTTTCCCAGGAAATCTACCAGGGCTCGCAAGATTCCCTGACCTGGGGCAGCGCGATAGGAGCGGAAGATCCGGCGCCTGAGGAGGCTCTCCCAAAGCCCCGCCTGCTGAGCCTGGTCATCGACGATCTCACCTACCCGCCAATGGGAACCCTCCAGCGCACCATCCAGGCCGTTCGCGGATTTGTGGACAGGGGGTTGAGAGCTGAAAACTACATCTCTATCCTGACCGCCTCCCGCGGCCATTTCGTTCCCTACACCCAGGACAGGGAACTGCTATTGGCGGAGATTGACAGACTCCACAAAAAGCTGGACTTCACCTCGGCCATGAACCGAGCGGGATGTCTCAGAATGACCGATTCTCAAGCCGAGGAAATCCATGTCATTTCGTCCTCGCCGGGCAGCCGGGCCTTCGACGTGGCCATGTCCGAAGCCGAAGACTGCGGGATTGGCGAAGCCTCGGCCAACGCGTTGAGCGAGAGACAGCGAGTCGGGGTCGGCGCGACCGTAATCGATCCAAACCAGCAGGCCCTGGAAGCCTTTGTACGCACTCAGGCGTCCCAGCACCTGTCCCTTAAAACGGGCCGCACCCGGCGCTTGCTGGACGTTCTGCGGGGGCATATCCGCTCTCTCGGACCGGTGGAGGCGCAGAAATCCATGGTGCTGCTCTCGGCAGGCTTCCTGCACCGGGCGCTTCGCTATGACCTGGAGCGCCTGGTCGACCGGGCGCTGACGACCGGCATCATCTTCAACACCATCCGGATCACCGGGCTGGAAACCAGCTCCATGTACGACGTCAGCGAAACTTTCACCGAAAACAGCAATCTCCGGCTTGAAAAGGCCTTGCTGGTCACCGAGGACCGCAGGCAAAAGGGCATGGCCCTCGATTACCTGGCCATGGCTACGGGAGGCATCTCTTTCAAAGACAACAACGACCTGGGGTCGGGTCTGAGCAAGGTGGTGGACCAGCAGTTTTCCTACTACGTCCTGAGCTACGCCACCCCTCCCAAGAAGCCCGACGGGCGCTACTACAGGCTTCGAGTGAAAGTCTCGCGGCCCGGAGTCCGGGTCACTCACCGCAAGGGCTTCTTTGCCCCCAAGGAGCGATTGTCCCCCGAAGAACAGAAGAAGAAGGAAATGCTGGAAGCCATGCGGGCGCCCACCGATCTGAGGGAAATTCCGTTGCGAATGTCCTACCACAGCTCCCGCCTGGATGGAGACACCTACCGGTTGGAGATCGTGACCCGCCTGGGCTTTGAGGATCTTCCTTTCCTGGTCGAAGAGGGCAAGCGGTTCAATCGGATCAACCTGGCGGTGGTCGCCTTCGATGCCAAGGAGGAGTATGTCGGCGGCGACGAGAAGGCCTGGAACTTCAAGCTCGGCGACAGCAGCTACCAGGCTCTGCTGAAATCGGGTCTGACCTCCAAGGTCGTGCTGGAGGTTCCAGCGGGGCGGTACCAGGTCAAGGTCGCGGCCCGGGAGAACCTCAACGCCGGACTGGGATCTCTCCGCCGCATGGTCGAGGTGCCCCTGCCGAAGGACCGGGATACCATGGGAACCCTGGAAAAGACCGCGCTCCGCGGACTGCAGGCCTCCGACCGGCACCAGGATCTAAACCTGGATTTCAAGGCCAACTTCTTCTACCAGGAATCCGAGCAGGCTCTGGTCCTGATCACGGCCAAGGTTTCCCCCGGAAAGGTCGAGAATACCCCCAAGAGCTGGTTGCCGGGGAATGATCTTCGCCTGATGGGAGTTGCCTTTTCTGAGGACGGGCAGGCGGAATCGCTTTTCGGCCAGACTCTCCCGCTGGCAAACGGGAAGGCGGAATCAGCCGTGCAGGGATTTCTCAAGCTGAAGCCGGGCAAGTACCGCATCAAGCTGGTGGCCGCCGACCGCCGAGGCCAATTGGGGACGGCCGAGGAGTCCTTGTGGATTCCGGCCCTGCCCCCGGACGCGCTCATGACCAGCGGCCTGGTCTTGAGCCAGGACCTGGAGCCCTTTTCCCCATCCGTGGCCGGAATGCAGGTCCCGGAGGCCCGCTGGCTGTTTCACCGAGGGTTCCGGGTGAAGCCGGCGATCAGCAACGAGATTACTCCACCCCAACCTCTTGCCGCCTTCTACAAGCTCTATAACGCCTCCGAGCTGGAGGACGGCAATCTCACGGCTCGCGTCCAGGCCGTCAAGGACACGGGTGAGGCCGTCGACTTTCCGCCGATCGCGCTGGACCGGAACCACCTGGAAGAGCGGGCGCCCGGTCAGGTTGCGGTGGGCTTCAAACTGTCCACCCAATCCTTGAGCCCGGGCAACTACCGATTCGAGATTACCACCGAGGAATCAGGCAGCGGCCGAGCCACCATCACAGAGACCGATTTCGTGGTGAAGCAGGGCTCGGAAGTGGCGGCGTCCGCGGATGTGCCGGCGCCGCTCAATACCGCTGAAACTCGTGTCGAAACAACCTCCGATTCGGAACCGGTCGTCGGCCTGGACCTGAATAGGATCAGGGACAGCCTGGAAATCCCACGGTCTTCCGGTAACGGCGCTAATGCAGTCGCCTTCCGATTCCGCGGCGATATCCTGGCCTGCGCCAACGACCAGGGAGAGCTGGGATACAACCCCGATCATCCCGGAGAATGCGGCGACCTGCGGGGAAACCAACTGCCGTCGCACACCTTGACGGGAAAGAACCTCTTTGGAGCCAACCTGAGCGGCATGGACCTGCGCAAGGCCGACCTGCGGGACGCGGTGCTGCTGAGAGCCGACCTGACCCAAGCCAGGCTCTGGGAGGCCGACTTGAGAGGGGCCGATCTTCGGGGCGCCAAACTGACGGGCGCCGAACTGATCAATGCCAAGCTGGACGGTGCACGACTGCAAGGGGCAGATCTGACAGATGCCAGCCTGACCCAAGCCAACCTGGAAGGCGCCGACTTGCTGGGCGCCATTTTGCAGGGAGCCATCCTGAAGGATGCCCGCTTGAAAAAGGCCAATCTGCAGGTGGCCGACCTTTCGGAAGCAGTCCTGTTCGGCAGCGACCTGAGGGAGGCCGACCTTCGGGGCGCAAGAATGACCCAAGCTGCTCTGGTCGATGGAAGGGAGGCCAATCTTTTTATCCCCCTTGCCGGCAGTATCAAGATCGGCAAAACGCGTTTTGCCGGGGCCCTCTTTGACGACAGCACCCAATTGCCCTTCGATTCCCAACAGGCCGAGACCAGGAAAATGCAGCCCGCCGACACCCCGTCCGCCTACCATCGCCCCGAGTTCATGATGGATAACGGTTCCGAGGAGTTTACCGTCAGCGGCACCGTTGCGCCCACTCTTGCCACCGGTCAACCCGGCGGGGTGCCGACCGACGCCGAATGGCCGGATTTTCTGGATGCCGTCCGCCGCAGGTTGGACGCAACCTTCGGGAACCTGCCCGACTTCGTCTGTCGCCGCCGGACAGAGCGATTCGAGCGGCTGTTCCAGGGTTGGCAGAAGAAGGACCGGTTCCAGGAGGACCTCCTGTTCGCGAATGGACAAGAGACCTATCAACCCGTGGAGGGGCAAAAGGCATCGGGCAGCCAGGAGGGCGCTTATTCCATCGGTCAATTCGCCGCCGCTATCCAAAACGTGTTCACGCCTCTGAGCAGGACCTCCTTCCGCCTGGAGGGCGCCGAGGAGATCGCGGGCCGTCGGACCGTGCGGGTGGCCTTTCGGATTCCGCAGGAGACCTCCGCTCTTCAAGTGACCTACCAGGGCAATCCGCTGCGGGTGGGTTACCGGGGACTGTGCTGGATCGACGTCAACTCCTACCAAGTGGTCAAACTGATCAAAGAGACGGTGGATCTCCCCGAGGATTTCCCGGTCAAGACCTCGGAGGTGAGCATCGCCTATGACCAGGTCCACATCGGGGAGAGCCAACACTGGCTTCCGGTCCTGGCTCAGTTCCACATGTCCATCGGCATCCTGCAGAGTGCCCGGGTCCACACTCGAAACGTCACCCGTTTCACCGACTACCGGCAATTCGAAACCGATGTCAAGCTGCTGCTCGAGTAGCCGAACGCTCCCCCGGGATGCGGCCGGAAGCTCGTTCGCGCCCGCACTTCTCACCCCACGACAATGACCCGTCAGACCGTGTGTCCGGGTCCATCGGGCCATCTTTTGGCGGTTGCCGAGAAACTCCGGCGCTGTGCTATACTGCTCGCTCTTCGGGGGAGGTTCCCCGAAAACCGCACCCTTCCCGACACCCGACGGCAGTCCAATTCAAGGAGCCGAGTTGCCCATCCCCAAGTCGCAAAAGATCTGGTTCAACGGACATTTCGTCCCCTGGGACGATGCCAAGATCCATGTTCTTTCCCACGTGGTGAATTACGGATCCGCCGTATTCGAAGGCATTCGCTGTTACCACACGGTCAAGGGGTCGGCGGTGTTTTGCCTGGATAGTCACGTGGAGCGTCTTCTGAATTCAGCCAAGCTCTATCGAATGCAGATCCCCTATTCCGCCGAGGATCTCTGCCTGGCCATCCTGGACACCATTCGGGAAAACAAGCTCAAGGAATGCTACATCCGTCCCATCATTCTCAGAGGCTACGGCGAGATCGGGGTCAATCCCCTGGGCTGCCCCCTGGAGGTCGTCATCGCCGTCTGGGAGTGGGGTCAGTATCTCGGCAAGGAAGCCTTGGAGCAGGGCGTGGACGTCTGCGTCTCCTCCTGGAACCGCATCGCCCCCAATACGCTCCCTACCCTGGCCAAGGCGGGAGCCAACTACATGAACTCCCAGCTCATCAAGATGGAGGCCATGCAGGGCGGCTACTCGGAGGGTATCGCCCTGGACACCGCCGGCTACGTCAGCGAAGGCAGCGGCGAGAACATCTTTGTCATCAAGGAGGGCGTGGTCCTGACGCCCGCGCTGGCCTCTTCCGTTCTCCCCGGAATCACTCGGCGCGCAGTGATCGAGATCTGCCGCGACCTCGACATTGAAGTTCGGGAGCAGGGCATCGCCCGCGAACTTCTCTACCTGGCAGACGAGTTGTTCTTTACGGGAACCGCCGCAGAGGTCACGCCGATCCGCAGCGTGGACAGGATCAGCGTCGGCAGCGGCCGGCGGGGGCCGGTCACCGCCAAAATCCAGCAACGATTCTTTCAGATCGTTGAAGGCAAGAGCGATGACCACCCCGATTGGCTGGCCTTCGTATGACTCCGACAACCCCAATCCCCCACAGCGCTCCGTGAGCCAGGAGCCCCGACCCCACGATTCAGAGTCCCTTTTCCAATGGGCGCTCCGGGCCCTGGGCCGGAAGGCCCACTCCACCCGGGAGCTGGAAGCCAAGCTGCTGGCCAGGACCGATGATGCGCCCGCGGTGGCAAGTGTCCTTGGCCGTCTGAAGGCGCGCGGCTACCTGGACGACCGCCAGTGCATCGAGACCCTTGCGGCGGCGCGCCTCCGCCGCGGCGACAGTGGCCGGTCGAGGCTGCAAAGAGAGATGGCTGCTCGCGGGCTGCCCCGGGACCTGGTCAACCAGGTCCTGGACGAGATGTTCCCTCCGGAAGAGGAACTGGACCATCTGCGCCGCAGTCTGGAACGCAAGCTGACCACCGTACCCGAGCCATTGGATGAAAAAAGACTGGCCAGGCTCTATAATTACCTGCTCGGCCGGGGCTTCCCTGCGGAGGCCGTGCGCCGGGAGTTCAGGAAGCGATTCCATCGACCCGTCGAATGGGGGGATTGAGCAGCCCTCCGCCAGGCCAGGTCGACGCACAGGAAACCGAAGTCGTGACTGGAAACGAAACCCGCAGGCAGTTCCTGGAATATTTTCGTCAGAGAGGGCACCGTATCGTCAGGAGTTCCTCGCTGGTCCCCGCCGACGACCCCACACTGCTGTTCACCAACGCAGGCATGAACCAGTTCAAGGACGTTTTCCTGGGGCGCGAATCGCGGGACTACCTACGGGCCACCACCTCCCAGAAATGCGTTCGGGCAGGTGGAAAGCACAACGACTTCGAGAACGTGGGAAAAACCGACAGGCACCACACCTTCTTCGAAATGCTGGGAAACTTTTCCTTCGGCGACTACTTCAAGTCGGAAGCCATCCCCCTGGCGTGGAAGCTGGTGACCGAGGTATACGGGCTCGATCCGGAGCAACTCTGGATCACGGTCTACCGCGACGATGATGAAGCGCACCGGATCTGGAACCGGGAGGTCGGGGTTGGGTCCGACCGCATCTTTCGCCTGGGAGAGAAGGACAACTTCTGGGCCATGGGAGATACCGGCCCCTGTGGACCCTGCTCCGAGATTCACTTCGACCAGGGACCGGCCGGCTTCGAAGCCGGATGCAAGAAATGCAGTTTTCCCTGCGAGTGCGGCCGCTTCGTCGAAATCTGGAACCTGGTGTTCATGGAGTTCGACCGGCAGAGCTCGGGGAAGCTGGTTCCCTTGCCCAAGCCCTCGGTGGACACCGGCATGGGGCTGGAGCGCATGACGGCAGTGCTCCAGGGGAAGCGCAGCAACTACGACACCGACCTGCTGAAGCCGCTGACGCGGTACGCGGCCGAAATCGCCGGACGGGACTACGGCAGCGAGAAGTCCGCCGACGTTTCCATGCGGGTGATCGCAGATCATGCCAGGGCGGCGGCTTTCCTGGTCAGCGACGGGGTCGTTCCCTCCAATGACGGCCGCGGCTATGTTCTGCGCAAAATCATGCGCCGCGCCATCCGGCACGGAAGGCTGATCGGAATCGAGGACGAATTTCTGCACCGTATTGCCGACCGGGTGGCGGATCTCATGCAGGATGCCTATCCGGAGCTGGCCTCTACGCGGGAGTACGTGTCCAGGGTGGTGCGCCACGAGGAGCAGCGCTTCTCCTCCACGCTGCGGATTGCATTGGACCAGCTCAGTGATGTGCTGAACCGACTGGAGCCGTCCGGGAGCCGGGGGCGCAGGCTGCCGGGTGAGGTCATGTTCAAATTCTATGACACCTACGGCCTGCCCTTGGACCTGATGCAGGAGATCGCGGACGAAAACGGACTGATCCTGGACGAAGAAGGTTTCAACCGGCGGCTGACGGCTCAGCGCGAGAGGGGACGTGCCAGTTGGAAGGAAACGGCCGCCGCCACCGGCTCGGCGCCTCCTCCCACCGCGGAGAAGACCCGATTCCTGGGCCACACCCGGCTTGACACCGACGAAGCGATCATCAGGGGCATCCTGATCCAAGGGAAGCAGACCGCCTTGCTGCCGGCCGGCCAGGTGGGAGAGGTCTTCCTGGACCGGACCCCCTTCTACGCCGAGACTGGAGGCCAGGTTGGAGACGCCGGGGTCTTGCAGGGCGGAGAGACCGAGGCCGTCGTGCAGGACACCTATCCCGCCCCTCCCGGCTACTCGGCCCACCTGGTCAGGTGCGCCCGGGGAGCCTTGCAGGTGGGCGACAGGGTCGAGGCCCGGGTGGACGGGATGCGCCGGGATTCCATCAGGAAAAACCACACCGCCACCCACTTGCTCCATGCCGCCCTTCGCCTACTGGTCGGGTTTCACGTCAAGCAGTCCGGCTCGCTGGTGGCTCCCGATCGCTTGCGCTTCGACTTCACCCACTATGCGGCCCTTTCGCCGGAGAACCTTGTCGAGATCGAGGACCTGGTGAACCGCAAGGTGATGGACAACCTGCCGGTCACCACCCTGGTCCAGGACTTGAACCAGGCGGTTTCGGAAGGAGCCATGGCTCTTTTCGGAGAGAAATACGGAGAACGGGTGAGGGTGGTGTCGGTGAACGGATTCAGCAAGGAGCTTTGCGGTGGCACCCACGTCTCCCGCACCGGCGATATCGGATTGTTCAAAATCGTCAGCGAGAGCGGGATCGCGGCAGGCGTCCGCCGCATTGAAGCCATTACGGGTACCGGAGCGCTTCGGCGCTTTCGCGAGGATGAAGAACTGCTCGGCCAATTGGAGGGACTTTCCAAGGGAACTCGGCCCGAACTGGTGGGGTCGGTCCGCAAGTACCAGGCATCCATCAGGTCTCTGGAGAAGGAACTCCAGGAAATGCGCTACCGGCTGGCCCAGGACCGCGTCGGCCAACTGCTGCATTCCGCCAGGAGCGTCAATGACGTTAAAGTCTTGACTTCGGTGGTGGACCGGCTGGACAATGCCTCGCTGCGCAATCTGGCTGACGAGTTGAAGTCACGGATTGGACGCGGCGTGGTGGTGCTGGCCACTTCGGGTTCCGGCAAGGTCTCCCTGGTGGCGGCCATCACCTCCGACCTGACTTCCCGTCTGCACGCGGGCAGAATGGTCAAGGAAATCGCCTCGGTGGTCGGCGGCGGCGGGGGCGGCAGGCCGGACATGGCCGAAGCCGGGGGCAAGGACCCGAGCAAGCTGCCCTTGGCGTTGGAGGCCGTCGCCGGCTACGTAGAGAGGCATGTCTTGTGAGACAGAACATCAGGGGCGGGTTGACCCGTCCACTCTTCAGTCGCGCCAATCAATCCGCAGGGTTGGGGCTGGCCGGGAAGACACCGCCGGTCACTGGTCCTTGCAGGAACCATTAGACTTTTTCCGGTTCCGAACCATCTACAATTCCTGAGAGAGAGAACGTTGTCCCATCATCCAGCTCCCGTTCCCATGGTTACCCCCACGAAAATCGACATCCCCGGTTGGAACCTGAACCGGAACATGGCTTCGGCCGTCTGCCTGTTCACCCTGGTCGTGTGCCCGATCCCGATCGACGGGCAGATCGACAGCTTCACCGGACCCGACGGACGCCGCATATTCTCCAATACTCGAAACACTGCCATAGCCCCGCCCGGTTCAGCCGCGATGCCCCAGGCAGGCGCATCACCGAGGACCCGCCGACGGGGGCAGCCTCCTGCCGGGATCGGACGACTCATCGATCGCATCGCTCGAAAGCACGGGATGGATCCCGAGCTGGTCAGCGCGGTGGCCAGGGTGGAGTCCAACTACAATCCAGCGGCGGTTTCCCCCAGGGGAGCCTTGGGAGTCATGCAGTTGCTGCCGGCGACCGCCAAGCGGTTCGGGGTAGCGGACGCCTACGATCCCGCCCAGAATATTGAAGGGGGAGTACGCTATCTCAAGTTTCTGCGGGATAGCTTTCCCGGCAGCCTTTCCCTGGTGCTGGCGGCTTACAACGCCGGTGAACACGCCGTCCGCAAGCATGGCGGCATCCCTCCCTACCGGGAGACTCGGGACTACGTCCACAAGATCACCCAGCTTTACGGCCGGGACCTGCCGGACTCATCCGCGGGTGGGGTGAAGCCGGATATCGTCAGCTACCGGGATTCCGCCGGCCGGCTGGTCTTTTCCAACCTGGAATCATCCTACCGATAAGCCAAAACACCCCTGTTTCGTCCTGGATCAGCCGTTCCGTCATGTGGGACGGCGGCGCGGCAGGGCTAAGAGTGGAGAGTGGAGAGTGATCTGATCGACACGTAAAGCATCTTTTCGGTCGCAGCACGATTCCTCAAGAAGTCCAGCCAGGTCACCAAGCGGTTACGTACTCCCGGATACCTTCACTCTCCACTCTTCACTCTTCACTCTCCACTCGCCGCTCTCCATTCGCCGCTGCCTCGATGGCCACGCGGGTCAGGTAAGGCGTGGCATGTCCCCGCCCCGCTTTCAGCGTCGCCCTGTACTGCAGCCAGCGGTCTCCCTTCCCGGTAGTGAACCCTCCGCCAGGTCCGAGTTCCCGCCACCCCGCGTCCGCCAGACCGTCCGGGGTTGCGGCCGCACGCACTCCGAAGCTGACCCCCGAACCCAGGGGAGTTTCCGCCTGGAAGGAAAGAACCAGCTTCCGGGACCGCGGAGTCAGCTCAATAGGAGCCGACAGGTAGGATTCCGCGGCCTCGCGGCTGGACAGGTTTCCAATGTCCACGTTCTGCATGAAGTGGGGTCCGTGGGCCGGCAGATAGCTGCGATTGCGGGTGTGGTAGCCCCGGGGAGACCCCCAGTAGACGAAGCTCTCGTTGGTATGATTGTCTTCCTTGTAGGTGGTTTTGTGGTTGAAGACCAGCAGGTCCGGGTGTCCGTCTTCGTCGAAATCCGCGGCCAGCAGCCCGGAAGAGCTCTCCGCCGGCAGATCCGTCCGTCTCCCGGAAGAAAATCGGCCGGCGCCATCGTTCCAGAAAAGATAGACGGGTAAATTGCGCCGGTCGCGGGAAGAGTACTGCGAAACGGCGATATCCAGGTCGCCGTCGCGGTCGAGGTCGGCCACGGCCAGATCGAAAGCGCCCGAGGTGGCGAACTCGAATCGGTGCGTTGGAGCGAATCCATCGGGGCCGCCGGGGTAGACCCTGACCCAGGAATCGTTGCGGTCCAGGGAGTTGTAGGACCGGGTGAGCATCATATCGAGCCAGCCGTCCCCGTCCAGATCGGCAAACTCGCTGTTGGCGACATAAGCCGCCTCCAGCCAGGCCGACCGATCCAGCGAAAATCCCCGTCCGTCCCCCAACAACACCCGGCTCCTCAAGCCCTGCACGTCGGCCACCAGAACGTCCAGCCAGCCATCCCGGTTGAAGTCCACCAGGCGGCAGTTCTGGGTGGCCTTGGCCACTCCCACGACGCGTTGGGGATCGGTGGAAACGCCCGTTGCCGAACCCCAGGCGATGGCCAGGGAATCGAAGTCGCAAGCCAGGACATCCAGGAAGCCGTCCCGGTTGAGGTCGGCCACCGACCAGGAGCCCACCTCCTGAGCGGGAACTTCCAGTCGGCCCTGCAGGGCCGGGCCGGAGGGTCCGCCCCGGTAAATGTAGCTGGCCCCCGCTTCCCCACTGTAGTGGCGGCCGGAATTGGCCACCAGCAGCTCGGCGTGATCGTCGTCATCCAGATCCGCCATCAGGGTGGCCATCCCCATCACGCAAGGATAGGCCGTCATGGCGGCGGGACTGTAGCCGCGGTGGGGTCGTCCCCAGTAGACGTAGATCTCTTCACCCTTTCCACCCTGGATGCCGCTGCCCGAGTTTCCGAAGAGAAGGTCCAGCCGGCCGTCCCGGTCGATGTCGCCGGCGGCTACGGCGGTGGCGCCAAAGGTCTGGAGATCGGTGCGGCTTTCCGGCCCGTAGCCCCAGGGTTCTCCCCAGTAAACATAGGAGTCCACATCCAGATCCCCGTGGGTTCCCTTCAACTGGTTGGCAAAGGCGATCTCGGGCCGGCCGTCGCCATTGAGATCGGCCACCGCCACGTCGGTGGCCTCCAGGGTGGGCAACCACAGAGCCTCTTCGGTCGACCAGTCCGACTTCCCCCACAAGACGGCGGAGCGGTCGCCGCTTGCCACCACCAGGTCGGTCCGTCGATCCAGATCCAGATCGGCCAGAACCGCCCGGGCGCCTCCCAGGGCCAGGGTCTTTTTCTCCTCCAGCCTTCCCGAATCCCAGGCAAACAACCTCACGTGTTTCCTGGACAGGGCCAGCACGACCCCGCCCAGTCCCTCGACCTCCCCGACACGCACCGACTGCAGGTCGGGGACCGGAACCTGGACCGGGGACTTCAGATCCGGTCCTTGGGGCGAGCCCGGATAAAGCCACAGCCCGCCCCCGTCCTGTTCCGAGGTGGCGAAGATCAGATCCAGGTGGCCGTCTCCGTTCACGTCGCCCAAGGCGCAGCCGACTGCCGACCGCGTCGGCACCGCGCTCCGGTGGTGCGTCCCGTAGCGGTCGCCCGAACCCCAGTAGATATAGGATCCCTCGTTGATTTTCGGGGGCTTGCGGCTGCCGGAATTGGCGAAAACGATGTCGGTGTAGCCGTCCCGGTTCAAGTCTCCGACCGCCAGGTCCCGGGCTCCGACCGTGGGCAGCGCCACCCGTCTCAGCGTCCGATACCCGGTAGCATCGCCCCAGTAGACCAGGCTGTCGGTCGAGACGGTGTCTCCGGCCCCCGACGAGGCAAAAAGAACGTCCGTCCAGCCGTCCCGGTCCAGATCGTGAAATCGCACCGCTCCGGGACGCTCGACCGGAAAGCGGACCACCCGGTCTCGACTCTTCTCCTCCTGGAGCCAAAGGTCGTAGAGGGCAATGGAGCGGTGGACGGGCGAGATGGCGGAACGAAATCCGCGACCCGTCTGCAGGTATCCCAGCGCATCCACCCCACCCACCATCACGTTATGGGTATTGCTGAAGACAAACTCGTAGTAACCGTCGTTGTTGAGGTCCCAGCGGTGAATGAGCTGGATGCGCCCGCCGCGGGAAACATAGATATTCTGACCGGCATGCTCGAATTCGCCCTTGGAGAACGCCTCGAATCCCTGGTGGACGACCCTGAAGCGTCCCTTGCCGGCAGCGCCTCTGTCACCGGACTCATCCGAACCCCCAGCCATCCCCAGAGGGGAGAGCACCAGCAAAACGACCGGGCTCAGCATCACCAATGGCTTCATCATGACCGATACCTCACGCTCCAGTTCGATTCCAAACGACGGTTCCCGTACGGATCTCACCTCTCCCGAAATCCTGAACGAGGGGCCTCCGGAAAGGTTTGACGATGTCGATCCATAGACGGCCCAACCATATCGCTCTCCCAAAAAGCTTGTCAATAAGGGCCGAGTGCCCCCTGCCGGGAATTGCGAATATCGATAGAAAGGAGAGCCTTTCGCAACATTGCGCAGGCAAGGGTTTTATGGATCGGGGGAGGGGACAGGGAATTCGAGGGGCAGGTCCGCTCTGTGCCTGAATAGCCAAAACGAGCACAAAAACTGGATGGGGCAAGACTGGGGCCTTGTTTTGTGCCTTTTGTGCTTTTTGTGGTTGAGCCGTTTACCCCATTGGCCGGGCGGCGGGAGCTTTTCCGGGGGAAGCCAGCGGAGCGTTTACTCGCGGGGCAAGTCCGCTCTCGGTTGTTTCATGGAGATGCTCAATTCATCATCAGTTCATTGGTGTTCATTCGTGTCCATTCGTGGTTCGTCGTTCCACTTCATGTATTTCTTCCTGGCCCTTCGTTGTCCTTCGTGCCCCTTGGTGGATGACTCTTTTTCTCTCCCCTCCCAAATGGGTCCCACACACAACTGATTGGGCGGAACATCCCTTTCGTAGTAGATTAAGGGTGGAGCCGGCAATGTCCGTTGTGTCACCGGCCTCCGACAGGGAGACACCATGGCCGCACAACTGGAGATCCGTCGCGCCTCTTGCGAGGAGCGGTTGCAGTGCTATGCGAATGTCTACGAGTTCTGGCCCATGGCTTCCTCGCTGGAAGAACATCTTCGACTTCGTTTGGAGTCTCCCAAGCACCAGCGGGCTCAATGGTACGCCGGATGCCTCGGCGACAAGGTGGTGGCTTCTCTGGGCTGCTTTCCCTTGAGCTATTACCTCGACGGCCGGGAGTTGGAGGGCTTTTCCATCGGATCGGTTCACACCCGACCCGAATACCGGCGTCGGGGCTTCGCAGCCGCGGTGATGGATTGGGCGGAGCAAGACCAGGTGAAGCAGGGCGCGCAACTCGGTTCTCTCTTCTCCGACATCGATCCGGACTACTACGCCAGGCAGGGATACCTGCGCTGCCCCTCCTGGATCGCCCGGACAGCGATCCGTCCGGCTCCCCTCGCTACCGGGGAGCGGGCCTGGACCCTGCAGCGATTCTCAGCCTCCCAGGCCTTGCCGGAGCTTCAAGACATCTACGGTGCCTACCATGGAGCTTACCCTCTGGCAGTGGCGCGCTCGCTCGAGTACTGGAAATACACCCTGCTCAAGCAACCCCGGGACGCATTCTATTGGCTGAAAGACCCGGAGGCGCGGACCCAGGGCTACGCGCGGGTCACCGAGACGGACGGGGACTGGCAGATCAGCGATTTCGCGGTCAGGCGGGACCGGTCCGACTCACTCCGCCTGCTGTTCAGGATGATCATCGACCTGGCGGCACAAAAGGGGAAGACCGGTGTTGGAGGCTGGCTGCCCGACGACCCCGCCATTCGGTCCCTGTTTGACCTTCAACCCCGAACCCAATCCGTCACCATGGTCAAGTCCCTGGACGCCGGATTGACGATCGGGGAGAAGCACCTGGAAACCGCCGACCGAATCTGCAAGATCGACCACGTCTGACCCGGCCCCCTCACCTTCCCCGAATGACAAAACGTTCACCCAGCCCCTCCATCACCGAAACCATCGGCAATACGCCTCTGGTCGAGCTCAGGCGCACGTCTGGCATCCTGGGGCTTCAGGGACGGTTGCTGGCCAAGCTGGAGTACTTCAACCCGGGATTCAGCAAGAAGGATCGGGTTGCGCTGGAGATGATTCGAGAGGCTCGGCGGGACGGCTCGCTTCATCCGGGCCAAGCGGTGGTGGAGCTCACCAGCGGGAACACCGGCACCGGCCTGGCCATCGTGTGCCGGGCGCTGGGTCATCCGTTCGTGGCCGTCATGTCGCGCGGAAACACCCCGGAGAGAGCGCGGATGATGCGGGCCCTGGGCGCCGAGGTGGTGCTGGTGGACCAGGCTGCGGGCTCCCCTCCCAACCAGGTCTCCGGGGAGGACCTGGCCCTGGTGGAACGGAGGACCGGCCAACTGGTGCAAGAACGGAAAGCCTTCCGCGCCAACCAATTCGAACTGGCGGCCAGCGCGCTGGCTCACCAACGCTACACGGGTCCCGAACTCTGGGAGCAGTCCGGCGGCAGTGTCGACGTGTTCCTGGATTTCGTGGGCTCGGGCGGATGCTTCAGCGGCGTGACCCGCTATCTGAGGGGGCGGAATCCCGCGATCCGGGCCTACATCGTGGAGCCGGCCGGAGCCGCCGTGCTGGCCGGCAAGCCGGTCGAGCGTTCCAACCACCAGATTCAGGGCGGTGGTTACAGCTTTCCCGATCTTCCGCTGGTGGATCGAAGTCTGGCGAGCGGATACCTTCAGGTCACCGATGAAGAGGCGATTGCGGCAGCCAGGATGTTGGCTGCAGAGGAAGGGATCTTCGGAGGCTTTTCGTCAGGAGCCAACCTGGCCGGAGCCATTCAACTGCTTCGAAAGGAGGAGCAAGGGGCCACCATCGCGTTCCTGGCCTGCGACAGCGGCCTCAAGTACCTGAGCACTACCCTTTACCCCGGCCTGTAAGCCCTGGAGGATCGGCTTACTTCTGGTACCAGTTGGCGTTGATCTCCAGGTACTCGGCCCACTGTTCGGGAAGGTCGTCTTCGGCGAAAATGGCCTCCACCGGACAGGCCGGGACGCAGGCGTTGCAGTCGATACATTCGTCCGGATCGATGTAAAGCTGCTGGGCGCCCTCAAACTCGTCCTCGTCGGTCTTGGGGTGAATGCAATCCACCGGACAGACATCCACACAGGCTGTGTCCTTGGTTCCGATACAGGGCTCGGCAATCACGTAAGCCATTATCGATTTCCTCCTTCCTTGAGCTCTGGGAGCATGAGGTTCATAACGTTGGAGCGGTAACCATCCCCATTCCGTCAGTAAGCGCAACCACTCACTTCTGATACCAGTTGGCGTTGATCTCCAGGTACTCGTTCCACTGGTCCGGCAGG
>JAJECY010000290.1 GCA_022821775.1 Acidobacteriota bacterium | reverse complement strand
ACGCCCTTGATGACATTGCTGAAGTCGGTGGCGACTCCCGTCGACTGGACGACACCGATGATGATCCCCACGCAGGCGCTGGCGGCAATCAGGGCCACCCCGTTCCTGGCCGCCTTGACCAGGGCTTCCAGGACGGCAGGCCTCAACTTGGGGTGCGCCAGTGCAAACAGCAGCAGTCCGAACAGGCCTACCAGGCAGGAGTTGATGAGCGACTCGGCATAGAGCCGCAGCTTGGGCACGGCCGGGGCTTGAGCAAGAAACGCCTGATGGAACACCACAACCAGCGCAAAGGCGGAAAGGGCCCATCGCCGCGGGGATGCGCTCAAACCAATCCCGGGGCCGGCCATGCTCAGCAGCAGTATCACCACCAGGGACCCGCTCACCGCCTTGAAGGGGGTGAAGCCCATCAGCAGGAAGAGGATCAGCGTCCCCAGCGCCGAAAAGAAGACCAATCCCTGAAAAGGCGAGACCGGCCGGGCCGGTCCTCGGTCGGCTGCAACCGCTCCGGCCCGCCGGGCGTAGAAATGCACGATCAGGAAAATGGACAGATAGTAGAGGATGGCCGGGATCAGGGCCGCCTTGGCCACCTGCAGGAAGGTTACCTGGGGCTGCACCAGCTCCAGCATCATGTAGGCGCCGGCACCCATGACCGGAGGCACCAGGGCGCCGCCCGAGGCCGCCGCGGCCGTAATGCCTCCGGCCACGTGCCTCTCAAACCCCGCGTGCCGCATCATGGGGATGGTGAAGGTGCCGGTGGTCACCGCATTGGCCACGGCGCTGCCCGAGAGGGACCCCATCAAACCGCTGCCCAGCACGGCCACCTTGGCCGGTCCGCCGGGTGTGCCGCCGAACACCTTTTGAGCGAAATCGATGATGAACCGGGTTGCCCCCGACATCTCCAGAAAGGCCCCGAATATGACGAACAGGAAGACATACTTGAACATCACTCCGGCTGCCGGGCCGAACACCCCCAGAGACTGGGAAAAGGTCGTGCTCACCAGGTAGGCCGCATCCTGACCGGCATGCGGCAGCAGCCAGCCCGGCAGATCGGGCAGGAGGTCCTGGTGGGCCAAGTGCCCGTAATAGCTGTGAGCCAGGAAGAGCACCGCCAGTGCCGGCACCACCCAGCCGATGGAGCGTCGCGTGGCCTCCAGCACCAGCAACAAGCCGACCGCGCCCAAGACAAAGTCGGCGGGCCCCTCGATACCGGCGCGGTTTCCCAGTGATTTGCCGTAGGGCCAGAGGTCCGGGAACCACCCGTGAAAGAGCGGTTCCGTCATCAGCACCACGTAACCGCAAGCCGCCACGCTGGCGACGGCCAGGGCCAGATCGGCCAGGCGCGCCACCCGGCAGTCCCGCCAGCGTTCACGGGCAGGGGTGCCGAGAAAGCAAAGCACCAGCCCCAGCATGACAAACAGGGCCAACTGCGACTGCGGCCGCAGCCGGGGGAAGTTGACCTCGGCCAGAGTGTAGAGGCACAGGACCGCACTCAGGATGGGAATCAACCGTCTGCCAACGGGCTCGAACATGAGCCAACCTTTCTTGTCTGGCACACCCTTGTTGCGCCCCGAACGATCCTTCCCGTGGTGTGGGGCGGCGGCGCGCCTAGGCGAAAAGTGAATAGTGGAGAGTGGAGAGTGAAGAGCTATTTAATCGACACGCAAAGCAACTTGACGGTCTCGGCGCAGTCCTTCCAATAAGCGCAGTCAGGTCATCAGGCGCTTGCCTGTTCCCAAAACCCTCTGCTGACCACTCTCCACTCTCCACTCTTCACTCTCCACTCGCCTGGGGCGCCGGGATCCGGTTGGCGGGGTTGGGGCGGAAGCCGATCTCCGGGTGACTCTCATAGAACTCGACGGCTCCGGGATGAAACGGGATCCCGGTGTAGAGGACGGCGCCCTGTATGAGCCGTTTCTGTCCGTCGGGCAGCGGAACCGACCTGAGTTGAAGAAAACCCAGGGCCGGATGCCTGCGAGCCAGTTCCTCCCGCTGCTCCCACAAGACTTCCAAAAGGTTTCGAATCAACTGCTTGTCAGTGCTTTTATGAGTCACTACCTGCATTGAGCCCACATTCAGCCAGCCGAACCGAGCTCCGGCAACGGCCTTGCGCAGCGCGTCGAGCTCCATCGATTCCGCTCCCGGCACCCTCAGTCCCTGGTCCCGGATTAAGGCCAGGGCTTGCTCTCGGCTCATTTGAGCGATCCTGTCCTCCAGCTCGTAGTGCAGAATCTTCGGATACCTCGACTTGACCAGGGCGTGGGGAATGGGCTTGAAGAAGGCATAGTCCCGGATCAACCGCCCCCGGACCTTGGGGTCGAAAGGAATCACGTAGACCTCGAAGGAACCCGATGCCTGGATGATCGACTGGGCAGGCAGGGCACCTCCCAGAAAGGCCGCATCTACAGCGCCGTCGCTGAGCATTTCCACCGCTACGCCCTGCGGCGCATAGATGGCGCTGAAGGAGCCCGCCGCCACCCCGTGGGCTTCCAGGATGGGCATTACAAACATTTCAAAGCCCGCCCCGGCCGGCCCGATCACCACCCGCCTTCCCTTCAGGTCGCCGATGGCCCCGATGCCCGAATCCCGCTTGGTCACAAACATGGCCACCAGGGGAGCCAGCGTACAGACTGCACGCACCTCGTAGCCACCTTCCGTCTGCCAGTTGGAGAGACCCTGGCTGGCGAAGTAGCTGATGGCCGAGTTGCTCATCCCCAGCTCGAATTGGCCGGTCGCCAGACGCCGGATATTCTCCTGGCTGCCCTTGCTTCCCTTGATCTGAACCTTCCAGCTATGGGAACCCCGGTGCAGGTTGAGCACCTCGGCAATGGCCCCGCCCACCACCGGGAAGGTGCCCCCCACCGGAGCCGTCCCCAGGCTGAGGAATCTCCGCTGCCCTCCCTGTTGACAGGCCACGGCCCCCATGCCAATGGCCACCAGCAAACCGGCAGCCAACCAGCGTGTTATTCTTCGACTCATGAAAAGTTTCGCTTATCGAGATTCCAGTGGTTGGTCATTTGCCAATGCGACCAAGACGGTAAACAAGACAGCGTCCAGTGATGTCCGGTGTCGCCCCTTCAACTCAAGTCTGTAATCGGGTTTGAATTGGCTGGTGCGCTCAATCTTGCGCATTCAGATCGTTCATAAGGTCGTCCACACTATCCGACCGAGACAGGCTTCCCTTTCGGGCTTCCTTCATTGCCTCGATGGTGACGGTGTTTGGAACCAGTGGCGCAAACGGCAATGCCTTTTCCCGCGCAACCCTGGTCAGCAACAACCGCACGGCATCGGAAACGGTCAGTCCCATTGCAGCCAGCACGGCGGCCGCCTCTTCCTTGA
>JAJECY010000221.1 GCA_022821775.1 Acidobacteriota bacterium | reverse complement strand
GACACACGAAGAACGACGAAGGGCCACTAAGGCGTTGAGGTTAACCGTGACGGGATGCCAAGGAAAACGACGAACCACGAATGGACACGAATGAACACCAATAAACGGATTGATGAGGTGTCGAGGGGTTATCCACGAAGTGATGGCAAGGTAGCAGAAGTTACGGAAGCGTTTCGGTGTCGCTTGTCGTTCGAGCGAGTCCACCCGTATTCGTGTGAATTCGTGTTCGTTCGTGGTTCGTCTTTATTGACGATTGGGGTTTCCCCTCGAATGATCCGCCTGACAGGGCGGGGGCGGACCTTGTCTAAAACAACAGAGAAATAGAATTATCCACGAAGGCACACGAAGGACGACGAAGAAAACAGGAAGGGGAAAAAGAAATCCAGCAAGGACACGAAGTGACGCGATTCAAGTTCCAGCGTTTGGTCTCGGCCCCGAGCGCAAAAAGATATTTTTACATGGATGCACAGGATTATCGTCCTCAACCCCCTTGCCCCGATTGCAGGTATCCAGTGTCTCGTTTCGCGTGAGTCAGCTTTCTCTGCAACAGCCTCTCGTCCTGTTTATCCTGTGCATCCTGTGCATCGATGTTAAACAGATAGGCCTTCTCGATGGATCTGCACCGTCTCGGGTGGGACGCCTGCGTTCCCAGGAAGCCCTGATCCCCTGAGATCCTCGCACCAAGGGCGCAAAGAGGTCTCCATTGCCATCAACTCGCTCGAACAAGAACATCCGTTACGAACTGGACGAGCGCTGTCCCCCGGTGTTGGCCCTGGGGGTCGCGGCCCAGGGCGTCACCTTTGTGCTGGCTCCGACCGTGTTGATCGTGGCCATCACCGTCCTGGCGGCCGGCCAGGACGGACAGTTCATGTCGTGGGCCGTCTTTGCGGCCCTGATCATCACCGGAACGGCCACCGCCTTGCAGGCTGCCAGGATCGGCCGTCTGGGCGGAGGCCACCTGCTCATTACCACGGTCACTCCCAATTTCATTGCCGTCTCGGTCCTGGCCATGGAAGAAGGAGGGCCCTCCCTGCTGGCGAGCCTGGTCGTCCTGTCCGCGCTCTTTTACCTGGCGTTGGCGGCGTGGCTCCCCCGACTGCGACGTATTATTACGCCGGTCGTCTCCGGCACGGTGCTCATGCTGATCGCGGCCATGATCCTGCCCATCGCTTTCGATCGGATGAAAGAGGTTCCTGCGGGAACGACTTTGGCGGCGGGTCCCTGCGTGGCGGCAGCGACGCTGGTCGTGACCACCATGTTGATGCTGCGTGCTCCCGGAATGTGGCGTCCCTGGTCGCTGCTGTTTGGAATCGCGGCAGGCTGCCTGACGGCCGTTCCCTTCGGACTGTACGACTTCGAACGCCTGGGGGCGGCTCCCTGGGTTGGAATCCCCGACAGCCGATTCCCCGGGCTGGAGCTGACGCCGACCGCCGGCTTCTGGGGGCTGCTGCCGATGTTCCTGATTGTGGGCCTGGTGCAGGTGATCAAGAGTATCGGTGACGCCATGGTTGCTCAACAGGTGTCGCGCCGGCGGCCGCGGGCCACCGATTTTCGTCTGATCCAGGGCTCGATGTATGCCAACGGAGTGGGCATCCTGCTATCGGGCCTTGCCGGGACGCCGCCCACAACCTCCTACTCTTCGCTCACGGTCTCACTCATCAACCTGTCCGGGGTGGCCGCGCGCAGCGTCGGCTATGCCGTGGGCGGTCTCCTGGTGGTGCTGGCCTTCTTTCCCAAATTCACCGGCCTGCTGCTCACCATTCCCAGCCCGGTCATGGCCAGCTTCCTGGTGATCGCTCTTGCGATGCTCTTCATCGAGGGGATACAGACCCTGGCGCGGACCGGCCTGGACCCGCAAAAAGCCATCGTGGCCGGACTGGCATTCTCCATCGGCCTCGGCACGCAACATCTGAATGTTTTCGAGGACCTGCTGGGCAGTCCCTGGGACATGTTGCTCGGCAACGGCATCACCGTGGGCACCGCCACGGCGATCGCGCTGACCGCCTTCCTGGAATGGACCGGCCCGCGGCGCCGGCGCCTGGAGGTCCGGCTGGATATCGCCGACCTTCCACGGATCGACGCCTTCCTCCGGAAGGTTGCCCACGGGATGGGTTGGGACCCAGCCGCAACCACCCGGCTGCGCTCCGCGGGCGAGGAAACCCTGGCGAGCTTGCTGCAGCCGGGCGACCGGCACCAGGCCGGCGGAACGCCGCGCCTGGTTGTCGTCGCCCGCCCCTCGGGTGAGGCCGTGGAATTGGAATTTCTGGCAGGTTTCCACGAGGAGAACCTGGAAGACCATCTCGCCTATCTCGACGAACAGACCGAGACGTCCGATGAAAGGGAACTATCCTTCCGACTGTTGCGGCACTACGCCTCTTCGGTGCGCCACCAGCAATACCAGGGACTGGACGTCGTTACCGTTCGAGTGAAACGCTAGGCTCGCCCGCACGCGGGTCAATTCCGTGCGGTCTGCTCGATGAATTCGCGCATGATCGCCACGCATTCCTCCGGTTGCTCCAGTTGCAGAAGGTGTGTTGCTTCAGGCAGGAAATCGTAGTCCACGGTCAACATGTGACTGAGATCGAGCGTCGGCAGGTAGGAGTAGGGCAACGTAGGATCGGCGCCGAGGACCTTGATGGGACAATGAATGGTTTCAAAGTCCACCATAACGGCAAAAGCCCGGGCATAGTCCACGATCCGCGCTTCATACTCACGCGGGCACCGTAGTTCATACCCTTCCTCGCCAGCACTTTTGCGTAGCGTCGTCCTGGCCACAAGATCGCAAACCCCGGGCACGACACGCTGGAAGATCGGCAGATAGGGAAGAACTTCCGAAAGCGTTTCCCTGGTCCGGAACCGCTGGGCGCGGCGCCGGGTCATGGCGGAGGTGCGGGCCACTGCCGCATCGAATTCTTCATAGTCGTCGTCCGGCTTGCAGAGGGGCGGATCAAAGAGGACGCACGCCGAGAACTCGCTGCCTCTGGTGGGCGACAGAAGCGTTATCAAGGCCGAGACCGAATGAAATACGCCTATTTTCGGTTTCGTCCCGAAGAGGCGGTCGATGGCTGCAAGGATGCAGTCGCCGTCCTGAACCAATGTCGGGATATTGTGGTTCTGCATGGAACCCACAGTATTCCAACCATGGTTTCTCAAGTCGTAGATGATCAGGTCGAAATCGTCGAGAAGCAGTGACCAGAAGGGACAGTAGAGGTCGATCGCCAAGCCGTTGCCGTGGCTCAGAACCAGCCGTGGCCCCGCTGGATTGCCGTGACGGCGCAAGGTGATGACGGTGTCATCGTCCACTCGAACATCGCCGGTCGAGAGAGGCTCGGGTATCTCCCATATGGTTTCTGGAGTGGCGGTCAATGGGAATCCGGGGGCAACTCATGTGCGATGGCCGCGGCGAAGTGCTCGTTGCCAAGATCTTCCAACCACCATCGGACTGACGGAATGTGAGGGAATCGAAACAGGCTCGCCTTCATGCCGCGACGCATGGCCGGTGGGATCTCGAATCGGGACACATCCAGGGAAAACCCTGAGCCCACCGCCTTGATCAATGCTTCTTTCACAGTCCAGAGACGATAAAACAAGTGCAGCTTGTGGCTCCCGTGGGCCATGGCCAGTTCGGCCCGTTCGTCCGGCCCCATCACGCTCCCGATGAGTCCATCGACGTCACGGGTCGTACTGGGTTCCTCCACGTCCACTCCCAGCCTTCCCTCGGCGGCAAACGCAATCAGGCCATGTGCGCTGCCGTGACTGACATTGAAGTCGATGGGGGCCGGCTTCCCCTTGACCAGGGCGTAGGGCTTTCCATGATGGGAAGCGCCGAAGGCAAGCTGCTGGTTCCGGCAACCGAGTTCACTACAGAGAACTGCCCTGAGCGCCGCCCGGCACAATGCAAATCGGCGTCGAGCACCGTCGTGCCGAAAGCGCCGCCAACGGGACTGTTCTGCCTGGTCGAGCCAATCCAGTGCAGCCGCTTCGCAGGCCGCATCAGGCGCCAGACCGACGTGCAGGACCGCAGCCTTGCCAACTTTCCTGAATGGACGCCACCAGCACTCGGCAACTGAACCAGGCATGGCATGTCGGGAGCACTTCTCGAAATCACGCGGAAGCGGCAACGCCGAAAGCGCCCGGATTGGCAGACGCGTCAGCCGGCATTTGCGTCCAGGTGGTCAATCAAGCTCTGGACGCTGTTAAGATTCGAACAGTCTTCCAGAGTGAATTTGACGCTGAACTCCTGAGAGACCAACTTCCCGAAGGCAACCAGATCTACCGAGGACACTCCGGCGTCAAGCAAGCTGGCATCCAGATTGTCTGGCAGATTTACCGGCTCACCATCCACTTCGAGGTTGTCGCTGACGAGTTTCCTGATGCGATCTACTGTTGAGGACATTTCTATCACCTTTCCATATTGGTACAGGGACCTTTTGAGGGAACAGGCAAAATAGCAAGTGGGGAAGGTCAAGTCAATTCATTTTACTTAACCCGCAGAACTTGAAGTCGTTTGCTCGGGCGCTTCGATCCAGTGGCGCCGGCGCTGGAACGGATAGCTCGGCAGCGAGATCCGGCGGCGGGTCTCCCCGGCGAACAATCCCGCAAAGGAAATCCCCAGCCCCGCCTCGTAGGCGCCCGCAACCGCCTTCACGAATTGGCGGTCCCCCTGCGAGTCCCGCTGCAGGCTCGACAGTACAACCGGTGCAGGGGTGTCGCCGGCCGACTGCGGCCAAGACAGAGCCACCATCGGTCCCAGCACGGCTTGGGGGCCGATCTCCACGACGACCTGCACCCCCAGGTCGGCCAGCGGCTCCAGGCATCGGTCGAATGCCGCCCCCTCCAGCGCCTGCCGCCGCCAGTAGGCCTGGTCGAGCACGTCATCCGGCTCCATCACCCGCCCCGTCACGCTGCTCACCAGGGCAAGCGACGGCCGAGACGCCGCGATGCCTTCCGGAGGCTGCCCGGCGCCCCGAGCCGCGGCAAGCCACAGTCCCTCCTCCAGGCCGAAGACTCCCGCGGCCTGCGCCGCCGCAAGCTCTCCCAGGCCCTGGCCGACCACTACCCCCGGCCGAATCCCCAGGCTCGACCACAGCGCCGCCAGGGCGCACTGCAGCGCGTAAACAGCAGGCTGCGCCCACGCCGGGGCATCCAGCGCCGGCTCGGAGCCGGACCGCCCGAACATCGCATCAAGCAGCGAGTTCCCCCGTTCTTCCTGCAGGATCGCATCGCAACGATCCAGAACCGCCCGCACCACCGGCTCGCATTGGTACAGCACCTGACCCATGCCGACCCAGTGGCTGCCCTCCCCGGTGTAGGCGAACGCTACCTTGGCCGCCGCCACCGGCTTGGGCCGCTCGGGCGTCTCCAGGATCTTCTCCAGCCCGCCCCGCAACGAAGCCGCATCGCTGAACTCCACGCCGGTCCGACAATTGAAATGGCTCCGCCCAACGCCCGCAGTCCAGGCCAGGTCCGCAAGCAGTGGCTGTTCAGCGGCCCCGGCAAGCTCCTCGCCGCGCTCGTCAAGCCACGACAGGTAGCGCCCCGCCAGTTCCCGAAGGCCGGCGTCCGACTTGCCCGACAGCGGTAGCAGGCGCGTGGTGCGCGTCCGAATCCCTTCCGCCGCCAGCGGCAGATCCGCTACCGGCTCCGGCAGGGAAACGGCTACAGGTCGGGCGGAACCCGCCGGCAGAGGCCCCTCCGGGCCGGCGCCGTTGTCTGCTCCATAGCCCTCCAGCACAACGTGTGCGTTCGTTCCCGATACTCCGAAGGCGCTGACCGCGGCCCTCGGCGGCCGGTCGGGACGAAGAGGCCAGTCGGTGGCCTCGGAAGTCACCCGCACCGGGAGCCGCTCCCAATCCAGGTGAGGGTTCGGATCCCGGAAGTGCAGTTGCCTCGGTATCAGCCCCCGCTTCATCGCCAGCACCACCTTGATCAGGCCGGCAACTCCGGCGGCCGTCTCCAGGTGGCCGATATTGGTCTTCACCGAGCCGATCAGCAGGGGGTTGTCCTTTTCGCGTCCCCTGCCGTAGACCGCCGAGGCTGCCTGCACCTCGATCGGGTCACCCATCGCGGACCCGGCCCCGTGCGCTTCCAGGTAATCCACTTCACAGGGCGGAACCCCCGCCCGGGACAGCGCCTCCTCGATCACCCGTTCCTGCGCCGGACCGTTCGGCACCGTCGGCCCCGCGGTGGCCCCGTTCTGGTTGACGGCCGATCCGCGGATCACGCCCCAGATGCGGTCGCCGTCCGCCTCCGCCTCACTCAACCGCTTCAGGACGACCACTCCGCAGCCATCCCCCCGCACGAAGCCGTCCGCGGCGGCATCGAAGGTGTTGCACCGCCCCCCCCGAGACAACATCCCCAGCTCCGCCATCTCTCTGGTCAAGCCGGGCGACAGGACTGCGTTCACGCCTCCAACCAGAGCCAGGTCCACTTCGCCCTGCCGCAATCCCATCACCGCCTGGTGGGCGGCCACCAGCGACGAGGCGCAGTTCACCTCCACCGGCACGGTGGGCCCCTCCAACCCCAGCACGAAGGCAACGCGCCCGACGGTCATGCTTCCGGCGGTTCCCAGGTAACTGACCGCGCGGTTGCTCGTCATCATCAGGTCCCGGTATTCGCTGGCGGCGACACCGGCATACACCCCGGTGCGGCTGCCCCTCAATCCCTCCGCATCGATCCCCGCATCCTCGAGAGCCTGCCAGCTCGTTTCCAGGAGCATCCGCTGCTGGGGGTCCATGCCTCGCGCCTCGATCGGGGCGATCCGAAAGAACCTCGAGTCGAACTGATCGATCCCTTCCACAAACCCGCCCCGCCGGTAGGGGGCGTATTCGCCGGAAAGTTCTGCGGCGCTCCCGCTACCGGAATTCCAGCGCCCGTCGGTCACCGCGTCCGCGCCGGCTTCGAGCTGGCGCCAGAACGCCCCAAGATCGCCTGCGCCGGGAAACCGGCAGGCCATGCCCACGATCGCAATTCCGTCGTCCTCGCTCGGCGCCGTTGGCCGGCGCTCCGGCTCGGGCAGGGCCCGAGGGGCAGGCGCACCGCCAACCTCGCCCAGCGCCTCCACCAAGTGGCCGGCCAGAGCGGCGATGTTCGGGTAGTCGAAGACCAGCGTGTTCGGCGCCACGTACTCCCCGGCAAAGGCCCGGTTGAGCCGGTTCCGCAACTCCACCGCCATCAGCGAGTCGATCCCCAGATCGAAGAAGCCCACCGCTGACTCGGGCGCCGACGGCAGCCTCAGCACCGCCTGCACTTCCTGCTGCAGGAAGGAAACGAGCAGTTCCTGGCGCGCAGCCGCCGGCGCGCCCCCCAGCCGGGCAAGCAGATCCTCCGGTGCGCCGGCAGAGTCCGCCGAGTCATCGCCGGCGGCCGGCAGCAGGTCTTCGAACAGGGACGGTCGGCCCTCCACGGCCTCTCCGAACAGCGACCAGTCCACCGCCAGAACGACCGAGGTAGCGGGATCCTCGCTCAGCAGCCGGTCGAACACCCTGAAGCCCTGTTCCGGGCTGAACCAGCCGGTTCCGGCTGCTTCCCGCCGCCGGGCGATCCGGTCCCGCTGCTCCTCGGCCTCCCCGAGTCCGGACCACGCTCCCCAGGCGATGGCCTGTCCGGGAAGCCCCAGCGCGCGCCGGTGGGCGGCGAGTTGATCCAGGAAGGTGTTGGCCGCCGCATGGTTGGCCTGGCCCGGATTGCCCAGGATCCCGGCCACGCTCGAGAACAGGACGAAGAGGTCCAGATCGCAGTCGGCGGTCGCCCGGTGCAGATGCCAGGCGCCCAGGACCTTGGGCCAGATAACCTGCTCGAACCGCTCCCAGCTCTGATTGGCCAGTGAAGCATCCGCCAGCACGCCCACGCTGTGGATCACGCCTCCAAGCGGCGGCAACTCCCCCTTGATCCGCTCGAGCATTCCGTCCACCGCCTCGGCATCGGTAACGTCGGCCAACTCCACCTGCACCCTGACTCCGCGATCCTTGAGCGCGCCGATCGCTTCCTCGGCGGCCGCGTCCGGAGACCGCCGGCCGTTCAATACGATCGCCCCGGCTCCCCGCTCCGCCAGCCAGCCGGCCAGGGCGCACCCGATCCCGCCCAGGCCGCCGGTCACCAGGTAGGTGCGGTCCTGCCGCAGCCGGCCCTCCACCAGCGACGGCGCGGTCAGTACGATCTTTCCGATGTGCCGGGCGTCCCGCATGAACTCCATGGCGGCTCCCGCCTCGGCCAGCGGCCACCGGCTGTGGATCAGGGGTTTCAGCTCTCCCGCCCCCAGCCGTTCCATTACCTTGCGGAGCGCCGCTCCCGGCCGCGCCGGGTCTTGTTCCTTCAGGACATCCAACTCCAGAATGGAGTAGGCCACATCCGGCCGCGCGGCCGCCATTTCCTCCTCGCTCAGGATGTCGCGCCTGGCCAGCTCCACGAACCGGCCGCCGCGAGCCAGGCAGGACAGACTCGCCTCGATGAAACCCGGCCCCGTAAGGCTGTTCACCACCACTTCCACACCGGCGCCACCGGTGGCTTCGAGGATCTCCTTGCCGAAGGAGGTCTGGCGGCTGTCGAACAGGTGCGCCACCCCCAGCGACCGCAGATAAGCCCGCTTGGGCGCGCTGGCGGTAGCAAAGACTTCCGCGCCGGCGGCCTGGGCCAACTGGACGGCCGCCAGGCCGACACCGCCCGCGGCAGCGTGAATGAGCACCCGATCGCCGGCCCGCAGCCCTGCAAGATCGAAGGACAGGGCGGCGGTCACGAACGCGGTGGGCATGGTGGCAAGCGCGGCCACCGGCATCCCCGAAGGAGCCGGAGCCACCAGTTCCTCCCTCGTCACCACTTCCGGTCCGAACGTGCCGAACGCCAGGCCGACCACGCGGTCGCCCACCGAGACGGTTGAGGTCTCGGAACCGACCTCGATGATCCGGCCGCACATCTCCTCGCCCAGCGGGCCTTCACCGACCAGGCCCATGGCCCGGAACACGTCGAGGAAGTTCAGCCCGCGGGCTTCGACCGCGACGCGAACTTCCCTTGGCTCCAGGGAACGGGCCGGCAACGGCCTGACTTGAAGCTCTCCGAGGGCGCCGCCGGCGTCCGGCGCCAAATGCCAGTCCGACCCTTCCGGCAAGGCAAGGCGCGCCCTGCCCCGAACCAGGCGCGCCACCCGCCGGCGCCCGCCACGGTAGGCGACTTGGGTCTCCGGGTCGGGAAACAGCAGTTCCTCCACCAAGTCGGCCGGCGACTCCCTCTCTTCGGGGTCGAGATCGATCATCTTGGGATTCAACTGGGCCGCTTCCCGGGCCACCACCCTGCCGAAACCCCACAAGGGCGCTCCGGCCAACTGCCCGGCGCGCTCCCTCTCCAGAACCTGCGCGCCCCGCGTGACCAGCCACATCCCCTTCGCGGGGGTCAGATCGGCATCGATCACGCCCTGCGTCAGCGCCAGCGCGCTCGCCGTCGCTCGTCCGGAGTCCTCCCTCATTTCCTGCGCGGTCGCCCGGGCCGCCTGACCGTCCAGCCCCGCAAGATGCACGATACCGCCGAGGGGCACATCAGCGGGCAGCCCCTCCAGGAGGGACCGCCACGACTCCCGCCGATCCATCTCCACGGCTCTTCTGACGACTCCGGTCGCGCCTTCCGCGGTTTCCAACTGCCCCGGCGATTCCTCGCCCGCCAGCACCACCGCCTGGTTCCGCTCCGCGAGTTGGGCCGCCAGCGCCGCCGCCACGCCGCCCCGGTCCGCCGCAAGTACCCATGCGGCCGGCGGCAGGACCACCTCCGCCGGTCCCTGCGCCACGATCACGCCCCGGTCAGGCAACCCGGCCGACTCGGACT
>JAJECY010000012.1 GCA_022821775.1 Acidobacteriota bacterium | reverse complement strand
TGGGTGATCAAGCTGATCAAGAAGGGCTGGATGGATCATCTCAAGGCCTACCAGGACCATGTCATCGACCAGGCCATCAATCTCTTGGGGGCCGGCCACGATATCCAGTGCCTGTTCACCACGCCCAAGCTGCTGGAGGCGCTGGCCAACCGCCTGGAGGAGGAGGGGTCCAGCCTGGAGCAGTCCGGGATCAAGGGGATCTTCTCAGGGGGCACCGAGTTCACTCCCCAGTGGCACCGCTTCGCCAGAGAGGAACTGCTGGGAAGCGTCTACCTGGCTCCCACCTACGGCAACACGTTGATGGGGCTGGCTGCCAGCGGTCCCAGCGGTCCCGAGAACGGCTACAAGATCACCTACTACCCGCCCCAGCCCAGGGCGGTGATCCAGTTGGTGGATTTCGACGACAGCTCGCGCCTGGTTGGCTACGGTGAGACCGGCCGCGTCATGCTGACCACGCTCACCAGGGAGTTCTTCCTGCCCCGGTTTCTGGAACGGGACGAGGGAGAACGGGAGCCGCCCTGCGAGTCCTACTGCTGGGACGGGGTGAGCGGGCTGCGGCCCTACAGCCGCTTCGCCACCGCCACCACGGTGGGGGTTTATTGAGAGAGGCGCCCGCGGGACCCTCGGAGAAAGAGCAGGGCGGTCCCGGGATGAAATGGAGGATGGCGTGATTCACTTTCCGGTCCTGCGCTGGGGAGAGCCCTACAAGAGCCTGGAAGTCGAGAAGGTGGTCCACTTCGCCACCGGAGAGCCCGTGGCCGAGGTCAGCCAGGCCAATCCCGGCCTGGTGGCCAGGGACATGCGCCGTGCGGAGCGGGCCCGCCAGGTGTTGCGCGAATTCTCGTCCGAGGAGCTCCTGGCCAGGATCCAAAAGGCCGGCAGCCTGTTCTCGTCGGCCGAGCTGCCGCTGGGAGAGGGGACTCAGACTCCCGAGGAGTTCGTCCGGCAACAGTCGGCCACCACGGGCCTTCCCGAGCACATGTGCCGCATGAACATGGCCAAGCTCAGGTACGTGCTGGACGAGATCGGCAATATCCTGCGCTCGCTGACGCGAGGTCTGGATCTGGATATGCTGGGTCGCGGCTATGGAGAAGAAGCTGGACTGATGCGCAGCTACCAGGCCAACACTCCGGTGCTGGGCATGGTGCTCCCCTCCAATTCTCCCGGCGTCCACAGCCTCTGGCTTCCGGTGATCCCGCTTCAGATCGGACTGGTTCTGAAGCCCGGTCCCCAGGAGCCCTGGACGCCCTGGCGCATGGCCCAGGCCTTCTTTCAGGCAGGCATTCCCAAGCAGGCCATCGCGCTCTATCCGGGGGGCGGGGAAGTGGGAGCCGCCGTGGTCGGCCACTGCCCCAGAAGCCTGATCTTCGGCGGGACCCCCACGGTGGAGCGGTACCAGGCCAACCCGGCGGTCCAGGTCCACGGTCCCGGGTTCAGCAAGATCCTGATCGGCGACGACCAGGTGGACGACTGGGAAGACGTCCTGGACCTGATGGTGGACAGCGTGCTGGTCAACAGCGGCCGCAGCTGCATCAACTGCTCGGGCATCTGGGCCTCCCGCCATACGGAGGAAATCGCTGAGGCCCTGGCTCGCCGGCTGGGGCCCATCGAGCCGCTGCCGCCCCAGGATGACGGGGCCGCGCTGGCCGCCTTTACGGTGCCCGGGCAGGCGGAGGCCATCTCACAGGACATCGATGTCGGGCTGCAGCAGGAGGGCGTCGAGGAAGTGACCCGCCGGTTCAGGGAAGGCGACCGACTGGTTCGCATGGAGCGCTGCGATTACCTGCGGCCCACGGTGGTGCACTGCCAATCGCCCGAAGCCGGCCTGGCGGGCAAGGAGTACATGTACCCCTTCGTATCGGTGGTGCGCTGCCCTCAGGCCAAGATGATCGACTCCATCGGTCCCACGCTGGTGGCCACCGGGATCACCCGGGACGAGTCCTTTCGGCGGGCCCTGGTGGACGCCCGCAACATCGACCGTCTCAATCTGGGTGCGGTGCCCACCATCCGCCTCAACTGGCATCAGCCCCATGAAGGCAACATCGTGGATTTTCTGTTTCGGGCCCGTGCCTTCCAGATGGCTTGAGGCGAATTCCAACCGGCAAGACCCGTCGTTGCACGCCTCCGTTTCCCGGCTGCGCGCGGCAACCGGAGAGGAATGCGGGTTGAATTCGGGTCCGAAATGAGGTAGCCCAACCGCACAATCGGGGCGAGACCGATTTACCCGGCCAAATCCGGTTTTTGGTCAACAATTCGTTTGAAGCGGGAGCGTTTCTGTAGTATACAAACGCTGGCCACTCGCAAGAACTCACCGCCTGACAGCGGCCTCCCCATCCATCCCTATAGTCGTCAAATTCGAAGCCCCATGGGCCGAGAGTTTGTTTCAAACTAATCCACTGAGGAGTCAGACCTACCATGCTACCTATCAAGAAATCATCGATTAGCTGCAGGCCGGCCCTGCGGCGGCTTCGGTTTACGTTGGCGTCGGTGCCGGCGCTGGTGTTTGGAATGCCTTCCCTGGCGCTTGCCGACGCCTCCGATCAACTCAACTCCGGAGACACCGCCTGGCTGCTGACCGCGACCGCTCTGGTGCTTTTCATGAATATTCCCGGACTGGCCTTGTTCTACGGCGGCCTGGTCCGGGCCAAGAACGTCCTCTCCGTGCTGATGCAGTGCTTTGCCCTGACAGGCCTGATCACCATCCTCTGGGTCCTGTTCGGCTACAGCCTGGCGTTCGACACCACCGGCATGCAGGCGGGAGTGACCAACATCCATTCCTTCGTTGGAGGTCTGTCCAAGGCCTTTGCCAGCGGCATTACCGCCGACAGCCTGAGCGGCACCATTCCGGAAACGGTGTTTCTCACCTTTCAGATGACCTTTGCCATCATCACGCCTGCCCTGATGGTGGGCGCCTTTGCCGAACGCATGAAGTTTTCGGCCATGGTGGTCTTCATGGCGGCCTGGTCCCTGCTGGTCTATGCCCCCATCTGCCACATGACCTGGGCCGGTGACGGTTCCTTCTTCGGCGATCTGGGCATCCTCGATTTCGCCGGCGGCACCGTGGTCCATATCAACGCCGGCATCGCGGCCTTGATTGCGGCCATCCTGATCGGCAAGCGGCGCGGCTATCCATCGGCGCCCATGCCGCCGCACAGCATGACCTTGACCGTGGTGGGGGCTTCCATGCTGTGGGTGGGCTGGTTCGGCTTCAACGCCGGCAGCGCCCTGGCCGCCGACGGCGCCGCCGGCATGGCCATGCTGGTCACCCAGGTGTGCACCGCATCCGCCGCCCTCACATGGATGTTCATCGAGTGGGTCAGGAACGGCAAGCCCAGTGTGCTGGGAATCGTCACCGCCGCCGTGGCCGGCCTGGTGGCGATCACGCCCGCCTGCGGCAGCGTGGGGCCTCTCGGGGCCATCGTCATCGGGATCGCGTCCGGAGCCTGCTGTTTCTGGGCTTCCACCATCCTCAAGTACAAGCTGGGGTACGATGACTCCCTGGACGTCTTCGGAGTCCACGGCGTCGGCGGAATCGTGGGAGCCCTGCTGACCGGAGTCTTCGTCGCCGAGAGTCTGGGCGGGCAGGGTCTGGCCGACGGCATGACCATCGGCTCCCAGTTCGGAGTCCAGGTCATCGGCGTGGTGGTTACCCTGGTCTACAGCGGCGTGGTCTCCTTCATCCTCCTGAAGGTGGTGGATGGGATCATCGGCCTGCGAGCCTCCAAGGAGGACGAGACCGAGGGGCTGGATATCTCTCTCCACGAGGAGCAGGGGTACAACCTGGAGGTCTGATTAGGGAAGGAGTCCGAACCCACCGGCGGACTGAATTCCGACTTCGGGATCGGGTCGGCACAGATCGGCCGCGAGGGGCCGGCAACGGAGTCAGCCCGGGTCATAGAGGCAGGCATCCAAGAGGCTCAGGACTTCATTGAGCACCGGCCCCGGCGCCTTCTCGACGAACTTCGCCTTGCGGCTCGCGTAGTCGACGGACTTGATCTGTTCGGCCATGACATATCCCGAGAGAGACGACTCTTCGGGCACTGAAACGTGAAAGGGAATGTTCCTGAAGGTGTTGGTGATGGGGCAGACCATGGCCAGCCCGGTATGGCGGTTGAACGGCGTATTGCTGACGACCAGAGCCGGGCGTCGGCCTTTTTGCTCGTGTCCTGCCTGCGGATCAAAGGTCAGGATCACGAAATCCCCTTTTTTTGGCACGTAACCCGGCACCTACCAGACTTCCTTTCCAAGGGGCGGTCCCCAATCCGCCTCCTCCGCCAAATAGTCTTTCGGCATTCTGGCCAGCAGCGCCTTCAATTCGTATCTCCCTCGCACTCGGGTCGCAGGCTCAACCACGATGCGCCCCTTGCGGGCTGAGACATTTACCGTGTCGCCCACCTCGATTCGGGCTTCGTTCAAAATGGCTTTGCTGAATCGAAGCCCCTGGCTGTTCCCCCATTTCTGAACCCTGGTCAACATGAAACGTCTCCCGAATAGACTGTATGTATAGCCTAAGTATATCCTATCACAGGTCAGTTGGAATACATCAACAGGCATTTTCGTTCGCATGTCGGGTGCCAGGAATCTTTTGACACCTTGGCCGGATCTTGGGTAGAGTGTTGGCGAGCTTCAAGATGACAGCCGATCGACAGCACATCTTCATTCCCTGGACAGTTCAAGAGTGCGAGGACCCGGTGCTGGAGTTCGCCGGGGCCGAAGGAGTCTACTTCCGGGACCGACAGGGCCGGCGCTACCTCGACTTCCTCTCCCAGTTGTTCAACTGCAACCTCGGCCACGGCAACCGCCGGGTCGTCGAGGCCATCAAGAGGCAGGCCGAACAGGCCTGCTGCATTTCCCCCCAGTTGCTGACCGCCGAGAGGTCCCTGCTTTCGGACGAACTGACGGCCCTGGTTCCGGGCGACCTCGACAAGTGCATGTTCGTCAACAGCGGCAGCGAGGCCAACGAGCTGGCTTTCATCATGGCCCGCATGGTGACCGGCAGGCCCAAGATCTTCGCCAAGTACCGCAGCTACCACGGGACGACCTTCGCCACCCTGGGCACGGCCGGGGACCCCCGGCGCACGGCGGTGGAGCCCGGGCCGGCAGGGTCCGTTCGCTTTTTCGATCCCTACTGTTACCGCTGCGATTTCGGGCTCAGCAACCCCGAATGCGGGGTTCACTGCCTCAAGGCCCTGGAGAGTCAGATCGAGCTTGAAAATCCTGCGACCGTAGCTGCCGTTATAGTGGAGCCATTCACAGGGGCTGCCGGAGGCTTCCCCCTGCCGGAGGGCTACCTGGCCGGTCTGCGGGACCTGTGCGACCGCCACGGGATCCTGCTGATTGCCGATGAGGTCATCACCGGCTTCGGACGCACCGGCGCCTGGTTCGGCGTCAACCACGACTCGGTGGTTCCCGACATCATGGTCATGGCCAAGGGAATCACCTCCGGCTATGTCCCCATGGGCGCGGTGGTGGTTCGTCCCCGCATCAGCAGCCATTTCGAGAGCCGGATGCTTCCCATCGGCAGCACCTATGCGGCCAGTCCCCTGGCCACGGCCGCGGCCCGCGCCTGCCTGGTCGCCTATAGAGAGGAAGGCTGCGTGGAGAACGCCCGGAGGATGGGCCGACTGCTGATGGAGCAACTGCAGGGCCTCAAGCGAAAGCACTCCATTATCGGCGACGTGCGGGTACAGGGGTTGCTGACCTGCCTCGAGCTGGTGGCCGACCGGGCGACGCGCCAGCCGCTGGCGCCCCCGGTTGTGGATGCCCAACTGCCCATCCGCCTTCGCCGCCGCGCCTGGGCGGAGGGGTTGCACCTGCTGGCTCGCGCCAATCTGCTGATGATCGCTCCGCCTCTGATTGTGACCGCCGACCAGATTGGGGAGGGCATGGAGAAGTTGAGCCGCGTCCTTTCCTGGCTGGAGGCGGAAGTCCGGCAGCAACGGGAACAGCACACGGTCCCCGTGAGCCCGGACCCCCTGCCGGCTTCTTGAGAATTTCGTCCCGACCCGCCTCGGTTCGGCTCCCCTCCCTTGCTGCTATAATTCCTTTCGAGAGCCACTGCTGTTTAGTGGCCGGCCTCCTGTCGCGTCTCCCAGGTCATGCTCTTGCCGATCCTTCCTACGACCGCTGCGATTCCGGAAGGGGGCCCACCTGTTTATCTCCGTGAGCCCCGCCTGGGGGCAAACCAACCTTGAGCCTCTCCTGCCATAATTGCATCGGTCCCCTGTCGCGGCTTCCCCGGATGGGGCTTCTGCTGGGGGTGCTGGGATCCCTTTCCATGATTCCGCCGGGCCAGGCCGTCCAGGGCGGGGCGCCCGGCCAGACCCCCGTCTTCACCGATGTGACCGGCCCGGCCGGCATTACCTGGAAGCACTTCAACGGCGAGTCCCCGGACCGCTTCCTGATCGAAACCTCCTGCGGCGGAGCGGCCTTCCTGGATTTCGACGGGGACGGACTGCTGGACATCTACCTGGTGAACGGCGGCGAGACCCCGCGAGGCAAGAGCCCGACGCCGGTGCGCAACGCGCTCTATCGCAATCTGGGCGAGGGCAGGTTCGAGGATGTGGCGCAACGCGCGGGCGTGGGACAGGTCGGATTCTACGGCATGGGTGCGGCTGCCGCCGACTACGACAATGACGGCGATCAGGATCTCTACGTCACGGGGTTTCCCTCCTCGGCGCTGTTTCGCAACAACGGCGAAGGAGCGTTCGAGAATGTTTCGGAAGAGGCCGGCGTGGAGAACCCGGAAGGCTGGGGCGCCAGCGCGGCCTGGATCGACTATGACCGCGACGGCCTGCTGGACCTGTTCACGTGCAACTACGCCGAACTTTCATTCGCCAATCCCATCACCTGTGATCACAAGGGCATTCCCGCCTATTGCGATCAGAAGTCCTACGCCCCCAGCCGCTCCAGGCTGTTCCGCAACCAGGGCGACGGTGCTTTCGAGGAGGTCAGCAAAGCCTCGGGGATCGACCGGCACAAGAGCCGGGCCTTCGGGGTGGTGAGCATCGATGCCGACGGCGACGGTTGGCAGGACCTGTTGGTGGCGGGAGACGCCACCCCCAACCTGCTGTTGCGCAACAGGCAGGACGGAACTTTCGAAGAAGTGGGGTTCGAGGCCGACATGGCCTTCAACTCGGAAGGGGTGGCCCGGTCGGGCATGGGCATCGACGCCGGGGACTTCGACGGGGACGGGAACCCCGATTTCGTGGTCACCAACTTTCACGACGAGTTTCACGCCCTCTATCGCAACGGCGGAAAATTTCCCTTCCGGGAGCTTTCACGGAGCTCGGGGCTCACCCGGTTCACCGTACCCTACGTAGGCTGGGGGGTTCGCTTCATCGACTACGACAACGACAGCGACCAGGACCTGGTCATCGTCAACGGGCATGTCACCCGCACCATCGAGCTGGCCCGCCGGGACATCACCTACCTTCAGCGGCCGCTGCTGCTGGACAATGACGGCCGGGGAAAGCTGCGGGATCTGGCAGAGAGGGCGGGTCCGGCCTTCGGGACCGGTCATGCGGCCCGCGGCCTGGCCAGCGGCGACTTCGACAACGACGGCGATTCCGACGTGCTGCTGGTCCGGCTCAACCGGCGCCCGCTGCTGCTGCGCAACAACCGGGGCCAGGACTCGAGCTGGATCGGGTTCCGTCTGGAGGGAACCCGGAGCAACCGGGACGGCGTCGGCGCCCGGGTGGAGATCGATTGGGGGAAAGGCAAGAGCGTCCGATGGCTGACCGGAGGGGGGAGCTTCCTGGCCTCCCATGACAAGCGTCTCATCTTCGGCTTGGGCCAGGCCGGCCCCAAACGCGTGGAGGCCACCATCCAATGGCCCAATGGCCAACGGCAGCGCCTGTCCGGACTCGAAACCAATCGCTACCACTACGTTGTGGAGGGGAAGGCCGCCCCCGGACCCTAGCGAAGGGGGGCGTGATGGGAGCGTCTTATGCAGGGCTCAAGTATCACTCCCCCCTTGAGGGGGAGTCGGCGAGAGGGCGAAGCCCGTCTTCGAGCCGGAGGGGGGCCGACGCGGCGTCCCTTAAATGAGACTCAGCGGTGGGTAGGTGGCGCCGGCGTCGGCCCCCCACCGGATCGGCCTTCGCCTGTAGGTTGGCCGGTGCTTACCCGCGACGGCGCACAAGATCTCGCCGTTGGCTCGCCTTGTGCGAACCCCCCACCGCAGAAGCCTTCGCCATTCGGCTCGGGCTTCTGCGACTCCCCCTCAAGGGGGGAGTGATACTCGAGTTTCTTGAACGACGTCTTGCGAGATTGGGGCACGGACGCCCGGAGATAATCGATTGAAAATCCTGTCCGCCGGCAGGGGTCTACGATAATGCGTAGAGTGATCCGCAAACCCGTATTTGTTCCGGTGTCCCAGGCCGACTTGTCCGTTGGATATGGCCCAAGACCTTGCTCTATCTCTTTCGTTTGTGATATGTTGCAAAAAAAATCCCCAAGGACTTTTCTATGGCAGGCTAATTGCAGTTTCATAATTGGTCGTGATTGAGCGGTGTCGAATCCAGTTCCGACTCGAATCAACCACTGGTCTAAAACCCTTGGAACCTCTTTTCTGACTCACCCCAATCGGAGGAAGCGAACCCCATGAGGTCTCTACTTTCCAACAAGGCATTTCTGATCCTGACCTTGATTCCGGCTCTGGTCGCTGGCCTGTCGTTCAACGCGGCCCTGCTGGAAGCCCAGGTCCAGTTGTCCGGATTCCGCGGGACCGTCACCGATCCCAGCGGCGCCGCCATTGTCAGCGCCGAAGTCACGGCCACCAACGAGGCCAGTGGTATCTCTCGCACCACGGTAACCACCGAGGTGGGCGACTATGAGTTGAGAGGACTCGACAACGGCACCTACACCATCGAGGTGACGCTGCCGGGCTTCAAGCGGTACGTCAACACCGGAGTGGTGGTCTATGCCGGTGACGTCCGCCGGGTGGACGTGGAGCTGGAAATCGGCGAGCAGGCCACCGAGATCACCGTCTCGGAGGAGGGGGCCACCATCGACACCGACACATCGGTCATCAAGCACCGGCTCGGAAATCAGGAGGTCTATGGCGCCAACATCGGGGCCGCCCTCATTTACAACATCTACCAGAACCCCGGAACCGAGGCTCGCGCCCAGGTGCACGGCGGCTTCGCCAACAACCTGAGCGAGGAGCAGGACGGAATCCCCACCAACGCCTACGGCTCTTTCCGGGCGACCCAGGAGACCCTGCAGGAAGTCCATCAGGTCGACTTCAACGCCGCTGCGGAGTATCGGGTGCCCACCAACGTTTTCGGCATCGGCAAGCAGGGAACCAACCAGTTTCACGGCGAGATCTTCGGGGAGTTTCGCAATCCGGCTCTCAATGCCCTGCCTTCCGGCAATTCAGGTCCCAGGCCGCCTTCCAAGACGTCCAAGCGATGGTCTTACGAGGCCAGCGGCCCCGTTTGGATCCCCAGGATTTACGACGGCCGCAACAGGACCTTCTTCCACTTTCTCTATCAGCCGGCGTCCAGAGAGAACCCGGTCTTCAATCAGGGACGCGTGGTTCCCACGGCCGCGATGCGGCGCGGTGACCTCAACGAGTTCATTGCCTTTTCCAACTGCGTGTTTCCCAGCGCCGCCAATCCCAACCCCACGGTGCCCTGTCCCACCAACCCCTACAACGTGGTCAACGGGATTCAGCAGCCCTTCCCGGGAAACATTGTGCCGGAGAGCATGATCAGCCCCATTGCCCGAAGAGTCTTGGACAACACCGGCGTTCTGCCTCTGCCCAACTATGGACCACCGGGGGCGTTGTTCGATAACTACCGCTACATTTCCTACAACGCATCCGACAACAACTGGCAGAAGTACACCTTCGACCACGCCATCAGCGATACCAACACGCTGACCATCGCCCACTACCGCTACAACAACGTCTCTCCCGAAGGCCGCGGCGACCCCTTTCCCAACGCGGGCTTCGTGGAGAGGGGGAACACCCGGGCCCTCAGCATCTCCAACAGCCACACCTTTGGCGCCAACGTGGTCAATGAATTCCAGTATGCCTGGAACCGGCAGCAGTCGGTCTGGGCCGTCGGAGACGTCCAGGGACGGGATTACCTGACCCAGATCCTGGGAGTCACCGAGCTGGGCGGCCGCGTCCTGCGGGAAGGGGTGGGAACTCCCCACATCAAGGTGCGAACCCTGGGGCGGCAGCTCAGCTCCCATCTGGGATCCTTCAACCCGTTGCCCTCCACCCTCATCGGCTCGCTCTTTTCCGGTGAGACCGACTACGAGGATGGCGAGGTCCAGCAGTGGAGGAACAACATCTCCGTCAACCGGGGAACCCACCTCTTCAAGACCGGGATCGAGTACCGCCACCAGTCCCCGCACATGTTCAGCACCATCAGCATTCCGGCGCCGTTCGGGATCTTCGACTTCAACGGAAAATTTACCGGCTACGATTTTGGAGATCTGCTGCTGGGACTGCCCTTCACCACCCAGATCGACGGTGTCCGGCCCCGGGCCGAGGCCCGCCACAACGAGTTCGGCTTCTTCTTCCAGGATGACTGGAAGGTGACGCCCAGGCTCACCATCACGCCGGGAATCCGCTTTCAGCACTACGGGGTTCCCAGCGAGGTCCTGAGCGATACCATTTACAACTTCGACCTGGAGACGGCCAGAGTGGTGGTGCCCAGCGACAGGGCGCTCCAACATATCGCTCCGGGCTTTCCCGTTGAAGTGGTCACGGCCGGGGAGGCCGGCTATCCCTCCGGCTTGAGAAACTTCAAGAGCGTCCTGGTCGATCCTCGCTTGGGCTTGGCTTTCCGCGCCACCGACAGCCTCGTCATCCGGGGCGGCTACGGCATCTTCCACGTGCCCTTCGTGAAGTCCACCGCCTGGGCCATCGCCAACGTCTTCGGGGAGTTCGACCGCGCCGGAATCCTGGCCGGTCACGTCTGGGGTCCCTACCAGTTCAGCGAGTTGTTCCAGGACAACGAGATCGTCAACGGGGTTCCCAACTTCACTTGGGAGCGTCCCTTCCCGGCCGGAACGGTTGGCCCAACCAGCCTCACTTCGGCCGACATCAACCTGCGCAAGGACAACTGGCCCTACGACCAGCAGTGGAACCTGACCCTGGAGAAGGAGTTCGGCTTGGGCTGGTCGGGGCGCGCCTCCTGGGTGGGGTCCAGGGGGGTCTCCTGGCCCTACATCGAAGACCTGCAGGCCATTCGTCCGGGCAGCAGCTATCAGCCCTTCGACACCTCCAAGTTCGCCAACGTCCACGCCCTGCAACTGGGAGGCAACTCCAAGTACAACGCCCTGCAACTGGAGTTGACCCGGCAGTTCTCCAGTGGGATCTACTTCCGAGGCTGGTTCAACTGGTCCAAGAGCCTGAACGACGTGCAGGGCGGCCTGTTCGGCTCCTCCTCCGGCTTCTTCCAGTCCAGCGCCGGTCAGCGTCACAACGATTACGGGTGGCAGGCGGGCGTCCCCGACCTTACCTCTCGCTGGCTGGCGGTGGTGCCGCTGCCGTTCGGGAAGGGACAGCAATTCGCTTCCGGCGCCTCGACCTGGCTCCATCACCTGATCGGTGACTGGACGCTTGTCCCTCAATTCAGAACCGGTGGACGCGGCAGGTTTATTCCGGTGTTCAGCGGCGGAAACCATCCCGCCCTCAAGCTCCGCGGGGACGGCGCCCGGCCCGACCTGGTGGGAGGCTGCAATCCCAACGACACCGGTTTCGAGGGGAGAGGGCAGCTCTGGAATCGGGGATGCTTTGCGCTGCCGCCCGAGAGCCGCTACGGGACCGCTCCCCGGGGCGCCCTGAGGCATCCCAACCGGTGGGATCTCAACATCAACATCTTCAAGGAGTGGAAGCTCATTCCCGCCCTGGAGCAGAGCCCCTACTTCAAGCTCGAAGCCTACATCAACAACCTGTTGAACCACGCCAATTCCGGCGGGGCCAGCACCAATGTCGCCGATCCGAACTTCGGCATCGTTCGTAGCGGAGGAGGGAACCGCTCGATCACTTTACGCGCTCGGATCGGCTTCTAGATCCCAGCCGTTATCGCAGGACCCAAGGCAGTCAGGGCCAACGCCCTGGCTGCCTTTTTTTGTGCTGCGGGGGAGAATGGCCGGGCCGGAAGGCGAAGGCCGATGCTGTGGAGGAAGGCCGAATCGGTGCCGGGAATCGATAATTTTTTTTAATTAACATCGATGCACAGGATGCACAGGATTAACACGACGAGAGCTTTCTGCACCGGAAGCCGGCTCCGGCAATGATCGAGTGCGGATTTGCGGATGCTCAGGATTACAAGCTGGCCGTTAACCGAAAAATCCTGTGCATCCTGTGCATCGATGTTTTTGCCTTTTGTTGTTTCACAGCATGGCCTCGATTCCCAACTCCACCCCGTCGCTTCTCACTTGACCCTCCGGAGACGCCGGTAGAGAATAGCGCTCTCTCTTGAGTTTCTTCCCTCGGGAGCAGCGACTTGCAGCCAACCGAGGCCCTGCCCGCAAGCCTTCCTTCCCGGGTGACAGGGCCGGACGACGAAAGGATCTCACCCAATGTCGGTTATCTCCCGGTTCCCCCCATCCGCTCCCTCATTCCCGGATCGCCGAGACTTTCTGAAGGCCTGTGGAACGGCGGCCGGAGGAGTGTTGCTGGGCAACCTGTCCGGGTGCGGTTCGGCCCCTCCCGAAGAGCCGGCGGTTGAGCGTCCTTCCCACCTGGTAAGGTTCGGGCATACCGATCTCTACGTCTCCAGGCTGTGCCAGGGGACGGCTTTTCGCAAGGTGAGCCGAAAGGGCGACGATCCGGAAGGGCTGCGCATCCTGAGCCATTGCATCGACATCGGCGTCAATTTCTTCGACTCCTCGGAGGCCTACGGCTGGGGCGGTTCCGAAACGGTCCTGGGCAAGGCCATGGCCGGAAGGCGGGACCAGGTTGTGGTCTGCACCAAGGCGGCGCCCGTGGACGGTCCGGAATCGGAACGGCTGGTCTTTACTCGCGAGAATTTGTTCCGAAAAACGGAAGGGAGCCTCAAGCGCCTGGGGACGGACTATATCGATCTTTACCTGCTGCACTCTCCCGATGAAAGAACCCCGAGGGAGGATGCGGATGCGCCGCCGCACGATGTCTCGACAGGGGAGCACATGGAGCGGCTGGCCGACAGCCTGGACGAGCTGGTCAAGGCCGGCAAGATCCGCTATTGGGGGGTTTCCAACCACCTGGGCCGCCAGGTCGCAGAGTTGGTGGAGTTGGGGAAGCGGGAGGGAATGAGCCCCATCGCCGGGCTGGAGGACTATTACAACCTGGTGGCCGCCGAACGAAAGGACTTCATGGTTGAGGAACTGTTTCCCCTGATCCGCCAGGGGAACCTGGGATTGCTGGCATTCAGCCCCCTGGGAGAGGGGCGCCTGGCGCCGGGACGGAAAATTCCGGACGGGTCCCCGCTGAAAGGCCCCGTAGAGGCGCTGGATGCGGTCGCCAATGAATTGGGAGTGACCCGGCCCCAGGTGTGCGTGGCTTGGGTCCTGAGCCACCCGGAGGTCACCAGCGTGCTGGCCGGAGCCGAAAGGCCGGAGCACGTTTCCGACAACTTCGAGGGAACCCGGATCAAGCTGCCGGAAGAAGCCGTGCAGCGCCTGAATGCAGCTTCCGCTGCCTACACCGAGGCCGTGGCCAAAGCGGCAAAGACGAGTTAGTCGGGACGGTCGCCTGGCCTCCGGGCACAGGTCGAAACAGCCTATTCATTCCACGGAGCCTTTTGCATCGAGGTAACCATGAAAGAATTCACCCGCAGAGAGTTGCTGGCATCGGGAGCCGGCCTGGGTTTGCTGGCGGCCGCCGGGCCGAAGCCCGCCGCTGCCGCTCCAGGCAATCGGACCGATATCGTGGACGCCCACGTCCACGTGTGGACTCCGGATACCGAGAAATATCCCCTGGCGCCGGGGTTCAGCCAAAAGGACTTCTGGTTTCCCAGCTTTACTCCCGAGGACCTGGCCCGTCACAGCCGACCCCAGGGGGTCCGCCGCACCAACCTGATCCAGATGACCTGGTACGGCCTCGACCACAGCTACATCCTGGACATCATCGCCGCCCAGCCCGACAACTACGTGGGAACGGGAATCGTCCCGGCGGTGACCGACGTCAGCCTGGCCCGACCCGACAGGACCATGGTGGACCTGGCTCGGGGGGGTATCCTGGCCTTCCGCATTCGGGGCAAGAGCACCCGGCCGCGGCTGGGCGACGGACCCCGCTGGCTCGACCATGAGGGCTACGAGAGGATGTTCCAGGCGGCCGCCGACCACCGGTTGGCCCTCAGCTT
>JAJECY010000048.1 GCA_022821775.1 Acidobacteriota bacterium | reverse complement strand
TCTTGAGCGCGTCGATGTCGAGCCCCGAGTCGGTTTCGTCCAGGATGGCCAGGGTCGGATCCAGCACGGCCATCTGAAAGATCTCGTTTCGCTTCTTCTCGCCGCCCGAGAAACCCTCGTTGACGGAACGGCTGATGAAGCTTTGGTCCAGGTTCACCAGCTTGATCTTTTCCCGAACCACCTTCATGAACTCCATGGCGTCCAGCTCTTCCTCGCCCCGGTGCTTGCGGATGGCGTTCATGGCGGCTTTCAGGAAATAGACGTTGCTCACTCCGGGGATCTCCACCGGGTATTGAAAGGCCATGAAGACGCCTTCGCAGGCTCGCTCCTCGGGCTCCATGTCCAACAGGTCCCGGCCCTGATAGGAAACCCCGCCCCGGGTCACTTCGAAACTTTCCCGGCCCGCCAACACCTGGGCCAGGGTGCTCTTGCCCGATCCGTTCGGTCCCATGATGGCATGCACTTCTCCCGCCGCCACTTCCAGGTTCACTCCTCGCAGGATCGGCTTCTCCTCGACTTGTACGTGCAAATTCTCGATCTTCAGCACTGCGTTCCCTTTCCTCGCTGGTCTCTCTCCGGGCCGGCCGCCGGCACGGCGGCTGGCCTGGTGTTCTGTCTTGCAAATGCGGCGGTTTATCCTACGCTGCCCTCCAGACTCACGCCCAGCAGCTTGCGGGCCTCGACCGCGAACTCCATGGGCAGCTCGCGAAAAACCTCCTTGCAGAAACCGTTCACGATCATGGAGACGGCGTCTTCCGCCGAAATGCCTCGCTGCTTGCAATAGAAAATCTGGTCCTCTCCGATCTTCGAAGTCGAAGCCTCGTGCTCCATCTGAGCCGTGCTGTTCTTGACCTCGATGTAGGGAAAGGTGTGGGCTCCGCAGGCGTCCCCCATGAGCATGGAGTCGCACTGGGAATAGTTGCGGGCCCCCGAGGCGCCCTTCAGGATCTTCACCGCCCCCCGGTAGGTGTTCTGGCCGTGACCCGCCGAAATTCCCTTGGACACGATGGTGCTGCGGGTATCCCGGCCGATGTGGATCATCTTGGTTCCGGTGTCGGCCTGCTGGAAATTGTTGGTGACCGCCACCGAGTAGAATTCGCCGATGGAGCGGTCCCCTTGCAGGAGGCAACTGGGATACTTCCAGGTGATGGAGGATCCCGTCTCCACCTGGGTCCAGGAAATCTTGGAATCCACTCCCCGGCACTTGCCCCGCTTGGTGACGAAGTTGTAGATGCCTCCCTTTCCCTGCTTGTCGCCGGGATACCAGTTCTGCACGGTCGAGTACTTGATCTGGGCCCGGTCCAGCGCTACCAGCTCGACCACCGCCGCGTGGAGCTGATTCTCATCCCTCCGCGGCGCCGTGCAGCCCTCCAGGTAGCTCACGGTGCTGTCGTCGTCGGCAATGATCAGGGTGCGTTCGAACTGCCCGGTGTCCTTGGCATTGATGCGGAAGTAGGTGGAGAGCTCCATGGGGCAGCGCACGCCCTTGGGGATGTAGCAGAACGACCCGTCGCTGAAGACCGCCGAGTTGAGGGTGGCGAAGAAGTTGTCCGTATAGGGAACCACCGACCCCAGGTACTGCTTCACCAGCTCCGGGTGGTTCTGAACGGCTTCCGAGAAGGAACAGAAGATGATGCCCAACTCCGCCAGCTTCTCGCGAAAGGTGGTAGCCACCGACACGCTGTCGAAGACGGCATCCACGGCCACGCCGCTCAGGCGCTCCTGCTCCTGCAGGGAAATCCCCAGCTTTTCGTAGGTCCGCAGCAGCTCCGGATCGACCTCGTCCAGGCTCTTGGGGCCGTCCTTGGGGCTCTTGGGGGCGGCGTAGTAGATGATGTCCTGGTAGTCGATCGGCGGGTAGTGGACGTTGTGCCAGGCCGGCTCCTTCATGTTGAGCCAGTGCCTGTAGGCCCGCAGGCGCCACTCCAGCAGGAAGGCCGGCTCGTTCTTTCTGGCCGAGATGGTGCGAATGACCTCTTCGTTCAACCCCCGGGGGATGGCATCGGCCTCGATGTCGGTGACGAACCCGTACTTGTATTCCTGGTTGGCCAGTTCCTGAATGGTTTCGTTGGCTGAAGGCATGTGTACTCCTTGAGCGTCATGGGCGCTCGCCGGCCGACTGGAAGATGGCAGGTCGACACGGGCGGTGCTCAGGCGCCTGGATATCCCCGCAACTGCACCAGTTGCAAGGAATTCTCTTCCCGTTGCGTTTGAATGCGAGTCGGATCCTTTTCCGGATTCAAGCTGGGCGGCGCCAGGTCGTGGCGGCTCATTTGGGCCACCGTCATCCGTCTCAGCATCAGCACCACGCTGTCGCTGAGCAACTGGAGCGGACTCTTGATGGTGCATTTCTCGTACTGCAGGCAGTAGCCCGACTCCGATACGCAATTCGTCATGGAGAAGGGTCCTTCGATCGATTCGATCACTTCGGCTGCATTGATCAGGTGGGCAGGCCGACCCAAGGCGTAACCCCCGCGGGTCCCCTGGTGCGAAACCACGATCCCGCTCTGCGCCATCCTCTGCAGCACCTTGGCCATCAGGTGCGGCGGGATGTTGTAGGACCGGGCGATTTCGCGCGCGCTCCAGGCAACCCGTTCGGAACTTTGGGCCAGGTGGATCAGAGCCATCAGGGCGTAGTCTGTTTTTTTTGAAAGTCTTAGCATGGACCGCCCAAATCGGACCTTTTTGGTCCGGTTTAACTTCGCCATTATGCGGACTCCACCGGCGGAAGTCAACACTTATCGGCTTATCGGCAGGAGCCTGCAGATCCGGCCACAGTGGAACCTCTATTTCTCGTCGGGCGCAAAGACGCGGCTGGCCGCATCCTGGCGAACTCCGGCGTCGCCCCCCCACCGCATCAGCCTTCGCCACTAACTTGGCTGGTGCGTACCCGCGACGGCGCACAAGCTCTCGCCCTTGGCTCGCCTTGTGCGAACGCTACACCGCCCCGGGCTACATCCTCCCGCCGGACTGTGGTTCCTGGAGCACGTAAACAGTTGAAGTGTTGCACTCAGGTCACAGCATCCGGCCGGGGCATAACCCCGGAACGGGCTTGCAAGACACAGGATAACAACAACTTAGTAGAATATCCGTTGTCTTTGGCAAGAGATTTGCTGGCAATCTTGAGGTACTGGTCCGGTCAGAAAGCCCACCATGGAATCCCAACACACGCTGGCTGCCCCGATCGAGTTTTCCGGGCTCGGTTTGCACACGGGCGAGTCGGTGCAGGTGAGAGTCGCGCCGGCTCCTGCCGACACCGGATTGGTTTTTCGCCGGGTGGATCTGGACGACTTCGAGATCGAGGCGGTGGTTCAAAACGTAGCCCGGGTTGCCTACGCCACCACCTTGATGAAGCAGGGAGTCCTGATTTCCACCGTGGAGCACCTGCTCTCGTCGCTCTATATCTTCGGTGTCGACAACGCCCTGATAGAGATCGACAACCTGGAAGTTCCCATTCTCGACGGAAGCGCCCTGGAGTTTGTGGAGAAGATCACCCGGACCGGGCTGAAGCAGCAGTCGGCAAGTCGGCGGTATCTGCGAGTGGAAAAATCGCTGGAGATCCGAGACCGCGACCGCATCATTGCCGTTCACCCGGCCGACCGCTTTCAGATCAGCTATTCGATCGACTTCGACCACCCCATGATCGGTCGCCAGAGCTTCGACTTCGAAGCCTTGCCGGAGGTCTTCTCGAGAGAGGTGGCGCCGGCTCGCACATTCGGATTCTACCGGGAAGTGGAACGCTTGAAGGAAATGGGCCTGGTTCGGGGAGGCTCGCTGGACAACGCCATTGTCCTGACCGACCGGGGAATCCTGAACGACAACCTGAGGTTCGAGGATGAATTTGTCCGCCACAAGGTGCTGGACGGCATTGGCGATCTGGCGTTGATCGGCAGGCCGCTGCTGGCTCGGGTAGTGGCCCACAAGGCGGGGCACGCGCTTCACACTCACCTGGTGACCCGCATCCTGAGCGATCCCTCCTGCTACAGCGAAACGACCCATCCGCCGCTTCGCGGCAGCAGCGATGTCAATAACCCACCTCTGGAAAATCAGTGCGTTTCAGCGCCCGATTCCTGAGTCGCCGGCTGCAGGGAGTGCCGAAGCCACCGACAGTCATTCACGGGGCGTGGCGTATGCCCCCCGGGAGCGCGGGCGTCCCGCCCGCAACCTTATTCCTGGCTGGAGGTTGCGGAGCGTCAGCGGGACGTTGCAGGCAGGCAGCGGGCCTTTCGGCGTGAACCGCAATAGCAAGGCCCAAGGAGATCCACGGCGCCGTTGCCGGTCGATGCAAGCGGCGGAGTCGGGTGAGGCCGTGGCGGACAATGGTGCGGGCGGGACGCCCGCGTTCCCGGGTGGGCATCCTCCACACCTTAAACCGGGAACATCGCTTCCATCCTGCCCTGGAATCGGGCAAGGTGCCAAGTATCACTCCCCCTTGGGGGGGAGCCGAGCCGAATGGCGAAGGCTGATGCGGTGGGGGGGGCGACGCCGGTGTTCGCCGGGGTGCGGCGGCATCGTGGGCCGGACCTTGCCTGCCTCCCGGCGACTCCTCTATACTGCGGCCCTATGCTGGATCCCGTCTACATCCGAAAAAACCCCGACCTGGTGCGTCGCAAGCTGGCTCGGCGCCACACGCCGGCGCCGCTGGAGGAGGTGGAGAATTTCGATCGGCAGCGACGGCAGTTGCTGCAGGAGACCGAGCAGCTCAAGCATCGACGCAACCGGAACAACCAGGCCATCACCGCCCTGAAGAAGGCGGGACAGGATGCCTCCGGCAAGATTGCAGAGATGAAGGACTTGTCGCTTCGGATCAAGCAGTTGGACGAAGAACTGCGGTCCTGCGAGGAAGAGCTCAGGAGCCTGCAGTTGGCCCTGCCCAACCTGCCCGACGACAGCGTTCCGGTCGGGGCCGATGCCTCCGAGAACGTCGAAATCCGGACTCACGGCCAAAAGCCCGACTTCGACTTTCAACCCAGTGCCCACTGGGACCTGGGAACCGGCCTGGGAATTCTGGACCTGGAACGGGCGGCCAAGATCGCGGGAGCCCGGTTCAGCCTCTACACCGGAGCGGGGGCCCTCCTCGAGAGGGCCTTGATCAACTTCATGCTGGACGTTCACACCCGGGAACACGGCTACCTGGAGGTGCTGCCTCCCTTCATGGCCAATTCGACCAGCATGACCGGGACGGGGCAGCTCCCCAAGTTCTCAGGCGATCTGTTCAAGCTGGAAGAAACGGACTACTGGCTGGTTCCCACCGCCGAGGTCCCGGTCACCAACATCTATGCGAGAGAAACGCTGCAGGCGGCCCAGTTGCCGATTCGGCTGACGGCCTATACTCCCTGCTTCCGCAGCGAAGCCGGCGCCCACGGCAAAGACACTCGGGGACTCATCCGCCAGCACCAGTTCAACAAGGTGGAGCTGGTCAACTTCACCCGGCCCGAGGACTCCTATGCCGAGCTGGAAAACCTGACTCGGAGCGCTGAAGAAATCCTCCGCCGCCTTCAGATCCACTACCGCGTGGTCACCCTGTGCACCGGCGATCTGGGATTTTCCGCGGCCAAGACCTACGACCTGGAGGTCTGGCTGCCGGGTCAGCAGGCCTACCGGGAGATTTCCTCCTGCAGCAACTTCCTGGACTTCCAGGCCCGCCGGGCCAACATCCGCTTCCGGCGGGAACGCGGGGCCAAACCGGAATTCGTGCACACGCTCAACGGATCGGGTCTGGCCGTGGGACGCACCTGGGTCGCCCTGCTTGAAAACCACCAGCAACCGGACGGCAGCGTGGTCATACCATCCGCCCTCAGGCCCTACCTGAACGGATTGGAAGAGATGGTCCCCGGTCAGCCTGGACTGGGTTGAGTTGCGCTTACCTGAAACAACAGAAAAAAAGAGTTATCCACGAAGACACACGAAGTGAGACGCCGAGGGGAACCGGAACCTTTCCGTCCTCCCGATACGCCATCCGGGTCCCCTGTTTCTCTCTCGAATGATCCGTCCCGTCGTCGGGGAGGGGGGCTGCTGACCGCGGCCGTCTCACTCCACCAGCACCAGCGTTTCGCCCGCGTTGACGGCCTGGCCCTCGGCCACCCGAACGGTCCGGATCCTGCCCGACTTGGGGGAGGGCAGCTCGTTCTGCATCTTCATGGCTTCCACCACCACCAGCCCCTGCCCCTGGCGCACCTCTTCTCCCTCGGCCGCCAGGATCGTGACCACCTTGCCGGGCATGGGGGCCGACACCGCCACGGGGCCGGCGGCCCTGGTCCCGCCCGAAGCCGTGGGGCCCTCCCGGCGCGGATCGACCAGGCCCACCTGGAAACTCTCTCCATCCACCACCACCTGGTAGCCGCCGGCGTGGGGAGTCACGCTGACATCGTGGGAACGCCCCTCCAGAATCAGGGAAAACGAGCCTCCCGACAACTGTGAGACGTCGACTTCAAGAACTTTGTCCGCCAGCTCCACCCGGGCTCGATCTCCCAAGCGTTTCAGCCGCAACTGTCGGCGCCGTCCCTCCAGCACCAGTTCATAGGTGGCCTCGACCTGCTCCACGCGGCGCCTCCCCTCTTCTGCTGCGGGACTATCTCCGCAGCCCGTTCCAACGCCCCCACAGCTTCCACGGGCTCTCCGGCAGGGTCTGGCCAGCTGCGTCGGGGGCTCGAGCACGGCTGGCGAACAGGGCGGCGCCGATGGCCGCCACCTCCCGCAACTCTTCCCGGGCGGCCGGGGACCGGTCGGGGCGATAGAACTTTTCGATGAAGTCGGTGCTCAGCTCCGCCGACAGGAATTTGGGGTGGGCCAGGATGGTCCGGAAGAAGGGGATGGTGGTCTTGATCCCCGAGATCCGGTACTCGCCCAGGGCCCGATCCATGCGGCTGACGGCCTCGGAGCGGGTTTCCGCCCAGGTCACCAGCTTGGACAGCATCGGATCGTAATAGACGGGCACTTCCCACCCCTGGTAGATCCCGCTGTCTTCCCGGACCCCGGGGCCGGAAGGCTGATTCAGGCTCCGGATCAGCCCGGGCGAAGGCAGGAAGCCCTTCTCGGGATCCTCGGCGTAGATGCGGCACTCCAGCGCCGCGCCACGCAGGCGCACCTCCTCCTGTGTCAGCCCCAACGGCTGGCCGGCGGCAATCTGAATCTGTTTTCTGACCAGGTCCAGCCCGGTGACCATCTCGGTGACGGGGTGCTCGACCTGGAGTCGGGTGTTCATCTCCAGGAAATAAAAGTCCTGTTGCCTATCCACCAGGAATTCGACGGTTCCGGCATTGCGGTAGCCGCAGGCCCGGGCCAGGCTGACGGCGGCCTGACCCATTCGTTCCCGCAAAGCCTCGGTCATGATCGGCGACGGGCATTCCTCGATGACTTTCTGATGACGTCTCTGGATGGAGCACTCCCGTTCCCCCAGGTGAATGGTGTTGCCGCGGCTGTCGGCCATCACCTGAAACTCGATATGGCGGGGGCTCTGGAGGTATTTCTCCAGGTAGACCGTCGGATCCCCAAAGGCGCTGCGGGCCTCGGAGGCGGCGTCCCGCACAGCCGAGGCCAGGCGGTCGGGTGAGGCCACCAGCCTCATCCCCTTGCCCCCTCCGCCGGCCGCGGCCTTGACCAGGATCGGGAAACCGATATCCCGGGCCGCCCGTTCCGCTTCCGCGGAATCTCCGTGCTGGGCGCCGGTGCCCGGCACTACCGGTACTCCCGCCCGCGCGGCCAACCTGCGGGCAGCCGTTTTCTCACCCATCAGTTCCATGGCCCTGGGCGGCGGACCAATGAAGCAGATTCCCCGATCCTGGCAGCGGCGGGCAAACTCGGCGTTTTCAGCCAGGAATCCGTAACCGGGGTGAATGGCCTCGGCTCCGCTGGCCTCGGCCGCCTGCAGAATCCGTTCCATGTTCAGATAGCTCTCTACCGAGGGAGAGGCTCCCAAGCCACGGGCCTCGTCAGCCAGGCGCACGTGCAGGGCCGCACGGTCGCAATCGGAATAGACCGCCACGGTTGCGATGTTCATCTCGCGTGCGGTACGAATGATTCGAACGGCGATCTCGCCCCGGTTGGCGATCAGAATCTTCGAGAACATGGTCACAAACGGTCCTGCGGCTCAGGGGAGCCGGGCCACCAATGCCTCCACGCGCCTTCTGGAGGCGGGGTCCAGAGGGAATCGCCGAGCAAGGAGAGGCTCCAGCGACTGCACCTCGGAGGCCTTCCCGGCCGGCAGTTTCAGGAAGAAGCTCAGATAGGATTGATGGACCCCGGGGAATCGCGCCTTCAGATAGAGATGGCCGGCTACCAGGGCGGCATTCCTGCGGCCCCCCGAGGACAGGGAGTCCCGGTCGGGAGGTTCGGCAGGTCCGGCAAAGACCGCCAGCCCGTCGGTCGAACGCCGCACGGTCTCATGCAGCAGCGCGAAAAAGGAGTCCATCGCCTCCCGGCGGCTCTCCGGCAGTGGGGTCAGAACGTGAAACAAGACCTCGCCGCCCTGTTCCACGGCCACGCCCAGCCCCCTCCCCTTCATCACCGGAGTCAGAAACACCTTGAACCGGGTCACGCCCGACCTGGCGGCCCACGGCTCCAGGATGCTCATGCCCCGGGACTTCCAGAAGCCGGTGAACCACTCCACTCCCTGGCGGTCCCATTCACTGCGGGCCTCGCGATAGAGCATGTAGAAGCGGCTGTGCTCTTCCTCCAGGCAACCGGCAAACCGCTTGGCGAAAGCCCGCTCCTGGGGAGCCTGGAAGTGGTTTCTGAAGACCGGGATCATTCTGCGGCTGTTGCCGAACATCAAGGGTTCTTTCCTGAGCTTGCCCCGGCCGCCGGCCGGGACGGTCCGGGTGCGAAAATCGTAGTCGATCAGGGCCAGGGCTTGCCTGAAGGAGGACAGGTCGTCCGCCAGGAAGGGGGCCCGGATCAGAAAGCGAAGACGAGGGTGTTGCCGGTAGTGCTGCTCCAATGCCGCGGCCTCCCGGTCCAGCCGGGTTTCCCCCACCTCCAGGTCCCGCTTGGCCCGGTCCATCCGGCGGACGTAATCCTCGGAGAAGAGATTGAAGGGGTCCCCCGGCAGGTTGAAGTGGGCCAGCGTGTGGTAGATCACGTCCAGGTTCGGGTCGGACAATATCCTGATCCGGCCGGCATCGAAAGCGGCAAGCGGCAGATGGCCTGCAAGAAGCGCTACGGCCAGTGCCAGCATTCCCAACAGGACGGGGGGTTTTCCGAGGGTCATCTTCAAGAGCCAATGAGGACGTTTCCAAGGCGCGGCATTCGCGGCTCAACTCTCCTATGAGACGCCGAGTTCCATGGGCTGACGCCCACGGCTAAGCGCTGGCGCCGCATTCGCGGCTGTGAAGGAGGCCGGCTCAAATAGCGCATTGGCAGCTCAGTAACGTCATCCCGTTAGTCTGCGCTTGACTCATGTTTGCCGACGTTTGCTGTCGCCGCATTCGCGGCTCAACTCCCCTATGAGACGCCGAGTTCCATGGGCTGACGCCCGCGGGCAAAATCAGTCAGACAATTCCTATCCCCCTGCAGTGTCGTGACTTCAGGGAGAGCGGTGAAACCGCGGTTGGCGCGGGTCGTCCGATGGAACGTCTCCTACGGGTCTTCCTAATAGAGCGGCATAGCCGCGGAAGCACTTAGCCGTGGGCGTAAGCCCATGGACGTCGGATCAATCGCCCCACGCCAGCCGCGTAGGCGGCGATTTAGAAGCACCCGTCCCGGGATAGCAATGCCGCTGCAAAAACCAGCCATGAGCCCTGCGCCGCCCTAGCCGCGTAGGCGGCGACTTGCGAGCCGCGTCCCAAAACCGCACGGCCTCCCCAAGACCATGCCGGAAACGCCTCTGTCTGACCTCGAATGATCCGTCCTTGGCAGGACGACCGCCCCACACTTCAAACTTCAAACTTCAAACTTCAAACTTCACTAAAGCGGTATGTTCCCGTGCTTCTTGGGCGGGGTGGTGTCGCGCTTGTTGTCCAGCATGGCCAAGGCACGGATCAACTTTCGACGGGTGTCGCGCGGGCGGATCACTTCGTCGACAAAGCCCCTTCCCGCCGCGACGTAGGGATTGGCGAACTTCTCCCGGAATTCCTCGACCCGCCGGGCCGTTTCCGCTTCCACATCGGCCGCCGCCGCCAGCTCCTTGCGATAGACGATCTTGACGGCGCCTTCCGGTCCCATCACTGCGATCTCTGCGGTGGGATAGGCAAGATTGACATCGGTACGCAGATGCTTGGAGGCCATCACGCAGTAGGCGCCGCCGTATGCCTTCCGGGTGATCACCGTGATCTTGGGGACGGTCGCCTCTGCAAAGGCGTAGATCAGCTTGGCTCCATGCTTGATAATCCCCCCGAACTCCTGCGAGGTCCCGGGGAGAAACCCGGGGACGTCCTCGAAGCAGATGAGCGGGATGTTGAAGGCGTCGCAGAAACGGACAAAGCGGGCGGCCTTGATGGACGCATCGATATCCAGGCATCCGGCCAGGACCGCCGGCTGATTGGCTACGATACCCACCGGGCGACCTCCCAACCGGGCGAATCCCACCACGATATTGCGGGCGAAGAGCGCCTGGACTTCCAGGAAGCCCCCGTCATCCACCACCGCGCCGATGATCTCCTTGACGTCGTAAGGCTGATTGGACTCGCCCGGAATCAGGCTGTCGAGCCTCTCTTCGGCGCGGTCCAGGGGATCCCGGGTCTCTTTGCGCGGAGGGCTCTCCATGTTGTTGGAGGGAAGAAAGGAGAGCAGTTCCCTGATGAAACGGCAGCACTCCGGATCGTCCTCGACGGCGAAATGGGCCACCCCGCTCTGCGAGTTATGGGTCACGGCCCCCCCAAGCTCTTCTTTCGAAACCTCTTCGTGGGTAACCACCTTGATCACTTCAGGGCCGGTGATGAACATGTAGCTGCTCTGCTTGACCATCACCACGAAATCGGTGATGGCGGGTGAGTAAACCGCTCCTCCGGCGCAGGGACCCATGATGGCCGAGATCTGGGGGACGACCCCCGACGCCAGGGTATTGCGCAGGAAGATGTCGGCGTAGCCGGCCAACGAGACCACGCCCTCCTGGATTCTGGCGCCCCCGGAGTCGTTGAGACCGATGATGGGGGCGCCGGCCTTCATCGCCAGCTCCATCACCTTGCAGATCTTGGCCGCGTTGGTCTCGGAAAGGGAACCGCCGAAGACGGTAAAGTCCTGGGCGAAAACGTAAACCAGCCTTCCATCGATGCGGCCGTAGCCCGAGACCACGCCATCCCCCGGGATCTCCTGTCCCTCCATCCCGAAATCCTGGCAGCGGTGCTTCACGAACTTGTCCATCTCCTCGAAGGAGCCTTCGTCCAGCAGGAGATCGATGCGCTCGCGGGCGCTCATCTTGCCGGCGGCGTGCTGCCGCTCCAGGCGCTTTTCGCCCCCGCCGGACTCGGCCAGCCGATTCAGTTGGGTGAGGGCTTCCAATGGGGACTTACCGGGAGTGGGGGGTGGATGGGTGGACAAGCGGCAGCTCCCTGGATTGATCGCAGGCGGCTATTCTAGCGTATCGCTTACGACATTCGAATAACTGCTTTGGTTTCCGGCCCGGTCCACGGCCGTGACCCGATAGGAATGGACAGAGCCCTCGAGAAGGTCCCGGTCCTCGTAGGAGGTCCGTCGGGTGGCGGTTGTGGTGAGGCGTTGGAAGTCGCCCCGTCCTTGACGCCGGAATACATGGTAGCCGGCCAGATCGGATTCGGAGTTGGGAAACCAGGTCAGGCTCAGAAACTCCCGGCCCGCCACCAGGGTGAGTTGCCGAGGAGGGGCCGGTGGATACAAGTCCCGGTGAAACAGGGAGGCCTCTTGGGAGTCCCGGCTTTCCACCCGACCTCGAGCCGTTTCCAGCACCGCCCGGACCCGGTAGGCGTAGGTCTCGCCCAGGCTCGCCGACCCGTCCCGGTAGGAGGCACCGGCCAGCGGGGTCGAATTGAGGGGACTTCCGGGGGATCGTCTCTCGGATGAAGTGCGGTAAAGGTTGAACGCCACTCCCTCAGCCACCGGAGATCCGTCGATGTTGGTGGAGGAAGGCGCCCAGGAAACCTCGACAAACTCTTCGGTCGGGTTCAGGCTCGGCCTGCCGGGAGGTTGCGGGACCGGTTGCAGCCACAGGGTGGCGATGTTGGAAAACCCCGCGGTCTGTCCCTTCCGATTGAAGACCTTGACGGCATAGCTGAATTCCCTTTCCAACACCTCGGAAAGGTCCTGGCCCTCCAGGATATCGCGAACGCCTTTTTTCTCCGCCTTCTCCGAGGCGGGAGCAATCTGCAGGACTCGCCAGAGATTCGTGTCATCCAGGGCCCGGGCGGCTTCCCCGGCCGAGGCGGGTTCCCGGATGGCCCGATAGATCTCGATCGAGGCCAGGGTGGTGGCCATGCTGCCGTCGGTGTTCAAGTGGGGCACGGTCCAGGCGAGGATCACCTCCGCGCCCTGCTGCCGGGCGGTCAGGTCCACGATCGGTCCGGGAATGCGGATCAACGGAGGCAGCGGCTCGCCTATCTTTCCGCAAGCCGCCGTCACTAGAAGAAGGAGGAGAGCCGCCTGCAGGCGGAGGTAAGAGCCGCCAGGTTTCCTGGCCCTCATGAGTCGATAGAACGTTGACAGGTGAGTCAAGTCTTGCTGCAGCCTAAAGGATGTATCGGGTCAGGTCCTCGTCTGCCACTATGGAGGCCAGCATCTTCTGTACGTATTCCTCGTCGATGGTGACGTCTTTCGGTTTCAGATCCGGACCCTCGAAGGAAATCTCGTCCAGGAGTTTTTCCATGATGGTCTGCAACCGCCGGGCGCCGATGTTTTCGGTCCGCTCGTTGACCAGGGCGGCGAACCGGGCAATGCTGCGGGTCGCTTCCTCGGTGAAGCGGAGCTTGATTCCCTCGGTTTCCATCAGGCCCACGTACTGTTTGATCAGAGCGCTCTTGGGTTCGGTCAGGATGCGCACGAAGTCCTCGACGGTGAGCGTTTCCAGCTCCACCCGGATGGGGAACCGACCCTGAAGCTCGGGAATGAGGTCGGAGGGCTTGCTGACGTGAAAGGCGCCCGCCGCCACAAACAGGATGTGGTCGGTCCGCACGATGCCGTAGCGGGTATTCACCGTGGTCCCTTCCACGATGGGGAGAATATCCCGCTGCACGCCTTCGCGGCTGACGTCGGGGCCGTGCCCACCCTCGCGCCCGGCGATCTTGTCGATCTCGTCGAGGAAGATGATGCCGTTCTGCTCCACCCGGTCCACCGCCAGCCGAGTCACCTGGTCCATATCGATCAGTTTCTGCTCCTCTTCCTGAATGAGATGGTCCATGGCGTCGGCAACCGGCATCTTCCGCTTCTTGGTCTTCTGCCCGAAGATGCCCGGCAGAATGTCCTTGACGTTGATGTCCATCTCTTCGATCCCGGAGCTGGAAATGATCTCGAAGGCCGGCATGCTTCTCTCGCGGGTCTCCACCTCCACCATGCGTTCATCCAGCTTGCCGCCGCGCAACTGTTCACGAAGCTTCTCCCGAGTCTTGGCGAAGGCCTCCTGAGCCCTGGCCTTTTCCTCGGCGGAGGCTGAATTGCGGGCCGATTGCGGAACGGGGGGGAGCAGCAGGTCGAGGACCCGCTCCTCCGCATTCTGCTCAGCCTTGTCGGCCACATCCTCCAGCTTTTCCTCTCGCACCAGGTCGATGGCGATTTCCACCAGGTCGCGGATCATGGACTCGACGTCGCGACCGACGTAACCCACCTCGGTAAACTTGGAGGCTTCCACTTTCAGAAAGGGAGAGTTGGCCAGCCTGGACAAACGCCGGGCGATCTCGGTCTTGCCGACGCCGGTGGAGCCGATCATGATGATATTCTTGGGCACGACCTCCTCGGCCATGTCCTCGGGGAGCTTTTGCCGTCGAATGCGGTTGCGCAGCGCGATGGCCACCGCCCGCTTGGCGGCCTTCTGCCCGACCACATGCTTGTCCAGGTGAGCTACGATCTGCCTGGGAGACAGCTCATCCAACGCTTCCACCTGTTCCTCCTCTTCCACCGCTCCCGGCAAGTAAATGACCATGTTCCCCTCACAGCTCCTCGATGGTCGTCGACGAGTTGGTGTAGATGCAAATGCCGGCGGCAATCTTCAGGGCTTCGGCCGCAATCTCCGCGGCGGACAGATCGGAGTGCTTCACCAGGGCTTGAGCGGCGGCCAGGGCGACGGGGCCGCCCGAACCGATGGCCGCGATGGCATCGTCGGGCTCGATCAGATCGCCGTTGCCGCTGACCAGGAAAATCCGTTCCTTGTCGGCCACCACCAGCAGCGCCTGCAGGTGGCGCAGCACCCGGTCGGTCCGCCATTCCTTGGCCAACTCCACGGCCGCCCGGGCCAGATTGCCCCGAAACTCCTCCAGCTTGGCCTCGAATCGGGTAAACAAGGCGAAGGCGTCGGCCGTGGATCCGGCGAATCCGGCCAGAACCTGCCCATTGTAGAGGCGGCGGAGCTTCCGGGCGCCCTGTTTGATCACCGTCTCTCCGAGGGTGACCTGGCCATCGGCAGCCAGAGCGGTGCGCCCGCTTCTCCGTATGCAAACGACGGTGGTGCCCTTGATCAGTGCTGCTCCCATAGATGCCCGCTCTACTTTCGGGGGGATGAAAACAGGGTGTCCGACAGGTCGGCGTTAATCTGCGCGGAGGAAAGCTGCGTCTCCATGGCCTTGTACCCGTTGGAATTCAAAACGACGGTGAACGGAATCCTGACTCCGTTGATCTCGTGGTAGTTGTGGAAGAACTTCTCGTCTTCGGTGGCCCAGCGCTTGCCGCGGGGAGGGGATTCATACTCCATCCTTACGGGCAGGAAGGTGCGGGAGTTGACGAAGATCCGGACCTTGTCTCCGGAGGCATCCATGAGCTGAACCCCGTCCAACTGCTCCAGGTGGGTCCGCGACTTTCCCAGATAGCGGACCTTCAGGCCCTCCTCCCGCAGCCGGAACCTGAGGATGTGATCCAGGTCGTGCCTCATGTCGATGCGGTAGTTGCGAAGCTCCTCCTCGGTCTGGGTCTTGATGTTCTTGTATTCGATCTTCCAGCCCTGCTCGCCGTCGTTGATGTGGACGATCCGGGCTTTCTTGCCGTACTCCACCCGCCGTTTCCAGGGGTACGCCACCAGCGTGCGAAATTCGTTGGAGCCCCGTTGAACGTCGCGGCGAAACTGGTAGAACTTCCCTTTCCGGACGATGTTCTGGGCTGCCAGGTAGGCTTCCCCTCCCAGAGCCTCCACGGTCTTGTGCAGAATCTGCCTGGCTCTTTCCTCCGATCGGCGCAGGAAATCGGATTGGCCCGGCAGCGCACCCGGCGCCCCCAACAGGAAGAGGAGGGCCGCTCCAACCGCAGCCCCCGCGCGCCGCAACATCAACATTCGAGATTGCTTGGGACTCATGAAAAAAGTTTACCCTTCAAACCTCATCCTTCAAACTTCAAACTTCATCCTTCAAACTTCTCACTTCAAACTTCAAACTTCCCTAAGCCACCACCCAGCTCCTCAGCAAGTCGTCCAATTGGCGGGTAGAGAGCGGACCGGCATCGGCCAGGCGCTTGATTTCGAGGGTGATCTCCCGAAGCTCGGCGTCTCCGAAGTGCAGTCCCAGTTCCTGCGCCCGGTTCTGAATGGCGTTCTTGCCGGTCAGGCGGTGGCCGATGCTGATGGTGCGTTCCATGCCGAAATCCTGAGGATCGATGGGCTCGTAGGCTCCGGGGTTGAGCATGACCGCCTTGGTGTGCATCCCCGCCTTGTGGGTAAAGCTGGTCTCTCCGGTGATGTAGTTGTTGAAGGGAATCTGGATTCCCACGATTTCAGCGACCATCCGGTCCAGGCGATGCAGTTGATCCAGGCGGTACTTGGTGACCAGGTCCCGATCATAGGAGTAGAGCCGGGCAATCAGCCCTCCCAACGGCGTGATGCCGTTGCGCTCCCCGATTCCCAACACGCTGGTATCGATGTGGGTGGCTCCCGCCTCCAGGGCCGTAAAGCTGTTGGCGATGGCGCAGCCGCTGTCGTTGTGCCCGTGAAATTCGATGTCGGCCTTGAGGCGCTTCTTCAGTTCCGACACCAGGATATAGAGCTGGCGGGGGGTGGCCACGCCCACGGTGTCGGCCAGACCGACCCGATCCACGCCGAGTTCATCCACCGCCTGGTAGACCCTGAGCAGGTCTTCTTCCTCGCTCCTGAAGGTGTCTTCGCTGGAAAACCGGACCTCGCAGCCCGACCGCTTGATAAAGTCGATCACCACTCGAGCGCTGTCTATGATCTCGTCGATCGTCTTGCCATGGCTGAAACGACGCAGATAGGAGGAGGTCCCGAAAAGGATGTCGACGCCGTCCACGCCGGTGGCCACCGCCTTGCGCGCATCGTCCATGTGGCAGCGGGTGTGGGTCAGGATCTTGCAGTTCAAGCCCAGGCCGGCGATGGTCTTGCAGTCTTCAAAGGACTGGGGAGAAGCCGCCGGCGAGGTCAGCTCGATGTACTCCACCCCGAACGCATCCAGCGCCCTGGCGATTCGGATCTTCTCTTCGATGGTGTAATGGGCCTTGGCGAACTGCTCGCCTTCCCGCAGCGTGGAGTCGATCACCGAGAAAGATTGAATGGACATGAACAGACCTCTTTCAGCCAATATCCGGCAGCGTGCCAAAAAAAAGGTGAGAGCGCCGCTCTCACCGATGTCCCAGCTCACTGGCTCGTCATCCTGATAGCGCTCCACCCGCAATTCGCCGGGTGACAGTTGAAGGATTCTTCATCCATTCAACCAACCCTTCGACGGCCATCGCCGAATGGTTTCGGCGGCGTCCCCTTTCCCGCGGGATCGTCGATGCTGGCCATCTCCCCCGCGCTACTCTTGGCCCGCCGCTCCTCTATCGCCTTGTCCTACCGCCCCATTGTAGGGCAAAAACAGCAAACGCCTCAGCTTTTTTGCAACGCGGTCGGGAGAGCCCACTCTCCCGTCGCGAACAAGCTCATATGTCTTTTTGTCTTTCTTCGCGGCCCTTCGTTATCCTTCGAGGCCCTTAGTGGATATCTTTTTTGCCGCTTGGCGGTCTGAGCGGCTGCCTCGCTAGCCGTCCCCGTCCGCCTTCTGGCTCACCTGCACCCGAATCAGGGCCCGCTGCAGGCTGGTTCTGGCCCTGAGGAAATCGGTATCGGTATCCCGGAGGTTCGACAGCCTCTTCCGGGCCCTCTCCATGGAGGCCTGGGCCCGCTCCAGATCCACTTCCTCGGCCCGCTCGGCCCTCTCGGCCAGAACGATCACCTGATCGGACAATACCTCGCAATAGCCCCAGGTCAACGCCAGGTAGCCGGTTCGATCCCCCTGGCGATAGGACAGCTCCCCGATATCCAGCTCCGTCATCATGGGGGCATGGCCGGGCAGAATGCCCAGATAGCCGTTCTTGCCCGGGACCTGGGCTGCCTCCACCTCCTCCGACACGACCAGGCGTTCGGGGGAGACCACCGTGAGCTTGAAGGTCGATTCTGCCATGGGAATCAGGCCGCCTTCCCGGCCTTCTCGGCTTTTTCCAACGCTTCGTCGATGCCGCCCACCATGTAGAAGGCCTGCTCCGGCACCTCATCGTGACGTCCATCCACGATTTCCTGGAAGCCTCGGATGGTTTCGCCTACCGGTACGTACTTCCCTTCCAACCCGGTAAACTGGGTGGCCACGAAGAAGGGCTGAGAGAGGAAGCGTTGAATTTTTCTGGCCCGGGAGACCGTCAGCTTGTCTTCCTCCGAGAGCTCGTCGATCCCCAGGATCGCGATAATGTCCTGCAGATCCTTGTACTTCTGCAGGATGAGCTTGACGTCTCTGGCGGTGTTGTAGTGCTCGTCTCCGATGATGCGGGGATCCAGGATGCGCGAGGTGGAGTCCAGCGGATCCACGGCCGGATAGATCCCGAGCTCGGCGATCGAGCGGGAGAGGTTGGTGGTGGCGTCCAGGTGGGCGAAGGCCGTGGCCGGCGCCGGATCGGTGTAGTCGTCGGCCGGCACGTAGATGGCCTGAACCGAGGTGATGGAGCCTTTCTTGGTCGAGGTGATCCGCTCCTGCAGTTCGCCCATCTCGGTCGCCAGGTTGGGCTGATAGCCCACGGCCGAGGGCATGCGGCCCAGCAGGGCCGAGACTTCGGATCCCGCCTGGGTAAACCGGAAGATGTTGTCGATGAAGAGGAGGACGTCCTGGCCTTCCTCGTCCCGAAAGTACTCGGCCACGGTCAGGCCGGTCAACCCCACCCGCAGCCTGGCTCCCGGCGGCTCGGTCATCTGGCCGTAGACCAGCGCCGCCTTGTCGATGACTCCGGACTCGGTCATTTCCAGCCAGAGGTCGTTGCCCTCCCGGGTGCGTTCACCAACGCCCGAGAACACGGAGAATCCGCCGTGCTTGGTGGCGATGTTGTTGATCAGCTCCTGGATAATGACCGTCTTCCCCACGCCCGCTCCGCCGAAGAGCCCGATCTTGCCGCCCCGGAGGTAGGGTTCCAGCAGATCCACCACCTTGATGCCGGTCTCGAACATCTCCAGATTGGTATCCTGATCGTCGAACAGCGGCGCCGGTCGATGAATGGGATAGCTCTGGGAAGCGCCGATGGGCCCCTTCTCGTCGACGGGCTCGCCAATGACGTTCACGATGCGCCCCAGCATCTCCCGGCCCACTGGAACCGAAATAGGAGCCCCGGTATCGATGGCCTTCATGCCCCGCACCATGCCGTCGGTGGGCTGCATCGAAACCGCTCGCACCCGACTCTCTCCCAGGTGCTGCTGCACCTCGGCAATCACGTCGATGGGATCGGGAACGTCAAACCCCTCGCTGGTGATTCGGACGGCGGAGTAGATGGGCGGCAGCTTCTCCTCCTCGAATGCCACGTCCACCACCGGACCGATCACCTGAACCACACGGCCAATGTTCATCGCTTGTCTCCATGTATTGCAACAGGCTCCACACTATGTCAGAGCGGCGGCGCCGCTCACCACCTCGATAATCTCCTTGGTAATTCCCGCCTGGCGGGCCCGGTTCATGGTGAGGGTGAGCGACTCGATCATCTCCACCGCATTGTTGGTGGCGGCGTCCATGGCGGTCATGCGGGCTCCGTGCTCGGCCGCGGAAGACTCCAGCAGGGCCCGAAAGACCTGAACCTCGACATGCCGCGGCATCAGGGTGTTCAGAATCTCGGAGGCGGGCTGCTCGTAGATGTAGTCGACCGGGTTCTGCTCCGGAGACAGCGTGATCGGCGGAATGGGCAGCAGCCGTTCCACCACGATCCGCTGCTGGATGACCGACTTGAACTCGTTGTAGAGCAGATAGACGGCGTCGCGCTCTCCCGACAGAAACTGGGAAACCAGCTTGCCGGTGATCTCCCGGGCGTGGCCGTACTCGATCCGTTGAAAGAGGTTGACCTGCCGGTGCCGGATGGGCGTGGTGCGCTTGCCGAAGTAATCCAGGCCCTTGCGCCCGACGCAGAACAGGTCGAGCGATTGGTCCTCCTTTTCCCGGATAAATCCTTCCGCCGCCTTCACGATGTTGGCGTTGAAGGCGCCGCACAGCCCCTTGTCGGCGGTGACCACCACCAACTGAATGTTCTTTTCCTCCCGTTTCTCCAGCAGCGGATGCCTCCGGATCTCGGAGCGAGCCATCAGGCTCCTGACCACCTCGAGAATCCGGCCGGCGTAGGGCCGGGCTCTCAGGATCGCCTCCTGGGCTCGCCTCAGCTTGGCGGCCGAGACCATCTTCATGGCCTTGGTGATCTGCTGGGTGTTGCGAACCGAGCGGATGCGGCGTCGAATGTCCAGGACGTTGGGCATGTTCCCCTCAGGCCGCGCTCGATGCCTTCTCGGCCTCGAATTTTTGGCTGAACTCATCCAGGAAGGTCGTGAGTTCCGCCCTCAGCGAGTCGTCGAGCTGCCCCTGCTCCAGAATCCTGGCTCCCAGGGAGGGATGGTGGGTGTCCAGAAAATGGTAGAGCCCCTCCTCGAAGGCACCGCAGTCGGCAACCTCCAGGGAATCCAGATAGCCGTTGGTGGCGGCGTAGATGGTGATGACCTGCTTGTCTACCGGCAGGGGTGCGTACTGGCCCTGCTTCAGCACTTCAACCAGTCGTTCCCCTCGGTTGAGCTGGGCTTGCGACGCCTTGTCGAGGTCGCTTCCGAACTGGGCGAATGCGGCCAGTTCGCGGTATTGAGCCAATTCCAGCCGCAAGGTCCCGGCAATCTGGCGCATGGCCTTGATCTGAGCGCTGCCTCCCACGCGGGAGACCGACAGCCCCACGTTGATGGCAGGCCGGATGCCCGAGTGAAAGAGGTCCGCTTCCAGGTAGATCTGTCCATCGGTGATCGAAATCACGTTGGTGGGGATGTAGGCGGAAACGTCGCCGGCCTGGGTTTCGATAATCGGCAGGGCCGTCAAAGACCCGCCTCCCCGCGAATCGTTCAGCTTGGCCGCCCTCTCCAGCAGGCGGGAGTGCAGGTAGAAGACGTCACCCGGATAGGCTTCCCGGCCCGGCGGGCGCCGCAACAGCAGCGAAATCTCCCGGTAGGCGGCCGCGTGCTTGGAGAGGTCGTCATAGATGCAGACGGTGTGCCGGCCGGTGTCGCGGAAATATTCACCGATGGCGCAGCCGGCGTAGGGAGCCAGGTACTGCAGCGGCGCCGGTTCGGAGGCGGAGGCCGACACCACGATGGTGTAGTCCATGGCGTCGTTGTCCACCAGAGTCTGAACCACCTGGGCGATGGTGGAGCGCTTCTGGCCGATGGCCACATAGATGCAGATGACGTCGCCGCCCTTCTGATTGATGATGGTGTCCACCGCCACGGCCGTCTTTCCGGTCTGACGGTCGCCGATAATGAGCTCCCGCTGCCCCCGCCCGATGGGGATCATGGAGTCGATGGACTTGAGCCCCGTCTGGAGGGGTCGCTTGACGGGCTCGCGATCCACGATTCCCGGAGCGATGCGCTCGACCGGATTGAGACGATCGGTGGGAATGGGCCCCTTGCCGTCGACCGGCTGTCCCAGGGGATCCACCACACGGCCGACCATGGCTTCTCCCACCGGAACCGCCATGATCTTCCTGGTCCGCTTCACCAGGTCGCCTTCCTTGATTTCGGAGGCCTCGCCCAGCAGCACCGAGCCCACCTGGTCCTCCTCCAGGTTGAGCGCCATTCCGGAAATCCCGTGGGGGAATTCCAGCAGTTCGCTGTACATCACTTTTTCCAGCCCGTGGACCCGGGCAATGCCGTCCCCGACCGAGATGACCGTCCCCACTTCGCTGACCACCGGACCCGCGTCGAAATCCTCGATCTGCGCCCGAATGATCTGACTGATCTCTTCCGCCTTGATTCCCATCAGGTTCTCTCCCCGGCTCAGCTCAATCCAGCGTGCTGAGACGCTCCTTCATCTGTTGCAACTGCTGCCGCACCGAACCGTCGTAGATGGTGTCGCCCACGCGCGTGACGACTCCACCCAGGATCCGCGGGTCGATCCGGAACCGGAGCTGGACCCGCTTGCCGCTAACCTGCTCCATGGCCCGGCTCAACTGTTCCCGAAGCGCCTGGCCGATCTCGGCCGAAGTGGTCACCCCGACCTCGACAATGCCCAAACGATCCCGGATCACCTGCCGAAAGGCTTGCAACATCTCGTTGAAATGCCCCATGCGGTTGCGCTCCACCAGGACATGAATGAAATTGCCGGCCGTCTTGCAGAAACCCAGCCTGGCGAGCAGTTGCGAGGTGGCGGCCTTTTTTCTGGCCGCGCCGACGGCGGGATCCTCGTAGAAGGCCGACAGTTCTCGATTGCCGTCCAGCAGTTGACCGAACTGCTCCAACTCCCGCTCAACCGCCTCGTGCTGACCGAGCTTGAAACTGACCTCCGCCAGCGCCCTGGCATACCGATTGGCAATGGCCGCCATTCCGTAACCTCGAATGCCTCACCCGCGACCCGTCAGGACCCGGTTTGCTTCAGGGAACGAACGAACCTGGAAACGAGGCGTTGGTTCTGGCTCGGTTCCAGGTCCTTTTTCAGCCGTTCCTCCGCCAGATCGACTGCCAGGCGGGCCACGTGAGCCTTGAGCTCCACTCGCGCCGAACGCTGCAACCCCTCGATTTCCCGCCTGGCCACGGCCACGATCCTTTCCGCCTCGGCATGGGAGCTGTCGACGATGCGACGCCGTTCCTCTTCGGACTCGCGGGCCGCCTGCTGCCTCAAGCCGTCGATGTCTTCGTCCAGGCGAGCCAACTGGGCCTCGATGGCGGACATTTTTTCCTTGGCCTCCTCCTGAGCCCGCTTGCCGCTGGCAAGCCCCTCTTCAATGCCCCGAGCCCTCGCTTGGAGAAACTCCCGCAGCGGCCGGCGCAAATAGTAGGCCAATCCCCCGAAGAGGAGAATGAAATTCCCCCACTTCCACACGATGGACAGGGGGCTGCCGTGATCGTCGCCCGACGCCGCCGCGGCGCCGTCGTCTGTTGCCTCTTCCCCGGCGGCCGGCAGGGCCAGACAGAAAGCCAGCAACACCCCGGTCAGAGCGATGAGAAAAGATCCCGGCAGGGACAACCTAGCGCAGGATCGCCTTAACGATTCCATCCGCGAATTTGGTCAAGTTGGATTCCAGGTCGTTCTTGGCGGAAGCAACCTGGTTTTGCAGTTCGTCTCGGGTAGACTGGACGAGCCCTTCCGCCTCTTGACGCCCCTTGGCCAGAATACCGGCTCTCCGGTTGAGGGCTTCCGAGCGAAGGGTCTCTTGTTGACGGTAGATCTCCAGGCGGGCAGCGTTCAATTTGTCTTGATAAATGCGAGACTTCTCCTCGAACTCGCCAAGCTTTTCATTGGCTTTTCGCTGCGCACCGTGAACTGCCGCTTCCCGATCCTCCAATATCTTGTTGATGGGATTGAAGAATGATCGTTTTAAGATGAAAAAGAGAGACAGGACGAGCAGAATAACCACTAGCACCGACAGATCTGGCTGCACCAATTCCATATTTCAGCGATTCGCGACCTCTTCCCGGCAATTGCCGGGAGCATACCAGATCCTGAGCCCGTTTTTCGGCGACGACCGGATGCCGAAAGAGCATGAGAAAATTATCACAATCAGGGGTTCCGGTCAAGGTCCGTTTTGCCTCAAACCATCCCCTCTGAAGAGAATAGGAGGCGCTCCGCCCCGGCATCCAGGACCCCATGAAACCCGTCATCGAAGTCGCCGCCGCCGTCCTCTTCCGGCAGGGGCGCCTGCTCATCACCCAGAGGCTGCCGGGCTCCCATCTCCCCGGGCTGTGGGAATTTCCCGGCGGCAAGCGCAAGCCCGGCGAATCCATCCGGGAATGCCTGGTCCGGGAAATTCGAGAGGAACTCAACATCGGCGTGGTCGTAGGAGAGATGTTTGAAACCATTGAATACGACTATCCCGAGAAAACCGTTTGCCTGAAGTTCTTCAAGTGCCGCTACGCCGGTGGCGATATTCAGGCCCTGGGATGCCAACGCTTCGCATGGGTGACTCCCGAAGATCTCGGGAACTACCGCTTCCCCCCGGCCAACCGGCCCCTCATGCAGAAACTCCGGTCAGGCGGCTGAGCAAGAGCAGCGTCCCCTGTGCACGGCGCTGCCGCTCGCGGGTGTCGGTGTCGGCCCGCTCCGCATCGGCCTTCGCCTGTAGGTTGGCTGGTGCGAGCCCGCGACGGCGCACAAGACCGCGCCATTGGGCGCTGCTTGTACGCCCTCCCCCACCGCAGAAGCCTCTGCGACTCCCCCTCAAGGGGGGAGTGATAGAAGGGCGAAGCCCCACCCGGGAGCGCGGGCGTCCCGCCCGCATCCTTATTACTGGCTGGAGGTCGCGGAGCGTCAGCGCGACGTTGCCGGCAGGCAGCCACCCTGCCGCCCGACCCAGCAAGGAGCTGTTTGCAGGCCTGCTGCGACTCCCCCTCAAGGGGGGAGTGATACTCGAGCTTCCTGAACGACGTTTTGTGGAATTCGGGGGCAGGCGCGGCGCTCCATGAGTGGAACTCAGCCGCGAACGTAACATCCGAGTGGCGTCCACTTCTCAGCAACGCTGTCGCCTCCGAGCCGTCAAGTCGGACTGAAATTCCGCGTAAACTATTGACAATCCGACCTTAGATGGTGGATACTGACCTGTTCGCGGAGAAGTGTGTGCGGAAACGAGTTGCCTTGATGCTGAACCTCAGAAGTCTCAATCGATCTCAAATGCGGCTCCCGGGGGGCCTTCTCGCCCTGGTTTTCCTCGGCCTGGCCTCTTTCCCCTCGGCCGGTCTGGGGGAGGAGAAGAAGGCCGCCGGGCAACCCGCCGCCGCAACTCCCGCTCCACGGACCATTGCCGGGCTGGGGCCGCTCGAGCCCGCGGGGCCCGCCTCTCCGCCGGCAGCCGTTCCGCCCGAGCTGCGTAGGGCTATCCGGGAATACCGGGCCCAGATCGAGCGCATCACGCTGGACTATCCCGGCGGCGAGAAGGGCAACGGCTCCCGGCGCATCTCGCGGGATTACCGCGGCAACCTCTACCATTATTTTCGCAACGACGCGCTGGATGCCCTGCCCCATGAGGTCCGGCAGGCCAATGGGACCAAATCCGTATTGCGCCGGAACCAGTTCGGATTCAACCTGACCGGACCGGTCGCGGTTCCGGGGCTCTACGACGGCCGGGGGCGGACGTTCTTCTCCATCGCCTACGAGGGCACCCGGGAAAGGATCTCACGGCCCTACCTGGGAGACGTTCTGACACCGCTCCAGCGTTCGGGAGACTTTTCCGACCTGGTCGACAGCGCCGGCCGCCCGGTCCTGATCTACGACCCGGCCACGACCCGGCCCAACCCCGACTACGACCCCGGCCAACCGGTGTCCTTGTCCAACCTGCAGTACCTGCGCGACCCCTTTGCGGGAAACCGGATTCCCGCCCATCGGCTGGATCCGGTCGCTCTGAAGGCCCTGGCCTATTATCCCCATCCCAACACCAGCGTCGGCCCGTTCCTGCGGAACAATTTCTTTACCAACGCAGCCGAAACCAACACGCCCAACGGAACGGTCTGGAAGCTTGACCACGATATCGGAAACAGGCAGAAGTTCACCTGGAACGGCCGCTTCTCCGGCGGAATCGACGGCTCGGCCCCGATTTTCGACAACCCCGCCAACCCGCGCAGGCCCCAACGCCGCGTGGGCTCCAGGAGCGGAAGGTTCAGCCACACCTTCAGCCTCTCACCCCGAGTGGTCAACCAGTTCTCCCTGTGGGCGCGGCATCGTTCTCTGGCCAGCGCCCAAGAGAACATCTATCGGACTGATTTCCCGGAACAGCTCGGCATCGGCGGACTCGGCAGCGGCGCCTTTCCTCGATTCGGTCTGGGCCACTTTGTCGATATCGGCACCCGACCCGGGGCCATGGCCCGTTACCGGATTGCGGACTTTTCAGTGTCCGATGCAATCAGCCTGCGCTACAACAAGCACAACCTGAAGCTGCACGGCAAGGCTTATTGGAGGCAGGTGAACAGTTTCCAGTCCCGATACCCTTCGGGCCGATTCGACTTCTCCGGAGAACTGACGGGACTGCCGGGCGTCAACAACACGGGAAGCCCGGCCGCCCAGTTCCTGCTGGGGATGCCCGACAGCGCCGAGCAGTCGATGGTGTTGCACCCCACCTACTTGCGATCGGAGCAGTATGAATTCGGATTCAGCGATGAATATCAGGTCACTTCCAAGCTTACCTGGACGTTTCGATTGAACATGGAGCTCGACACGGCTCCTCGTGAAAAATTCGACCGGCAGTCCAGCCTGAGCCTGGAGGGCCTGAATCCCGAGAACGGGCAACCCGGGATCCTCGTTTTCGCGGGCCGGGACGGGCAGCCCAGAACCTTTGCCCCCACTCAGGTCAACTTGGAACCTGGAGTCGCCGTAGCGGTGAGCCCTTGGGGAGACCGCCGGACGGTCATACGGGCCAACTATGGGCTTTATTCCGATTCCCTTCCTCTGAACCCGACGCACCTGGGCACCTTGGGTTTCAACGCCGCGCCGCTGCTCACTTCGCCCAATCGGCAGTTGGAGCCGGTAATGCTGCTCCGGCAAGGCTTCCCGCAGGTGGCCAACCCGCCGGACCTCACTTCGACTGCCGCCAACCACCAGGATGCCGCATACTTCGAGCCCCATACCGAAACGCCCGAAGTCCACGAGTGGCGGCTGGAAGTCGAGAGGGACTTTTCCGAATTCGCCGTGCGCGTGGCCTACATCGGGGAACGCGGAACTCATCTCCCCATGGGTAACGACGTGAATCTCAACCCCCTGGCCCCTTCCGCCTTGCAGTTCCGGGACCGGCTGAACGACCTCGACTTCAGACAGTCGCTGCGACCCTATCCCCAGTTTCGCCGCATCGCCCACGGGTATGGCTACCCTGCAGGATCGAACTCCGTCCACCGCGGGTATCTCCGGGTCGACAAGCAACTTTCCAGGGGCCTGAGCTTCACCGGCTCCTATTCCTATTCCAAGGCCATCGACACCCTGCTGAAAGGCAAGCCCCCTCAGAATTCAACCAACCTGCAAGCCGAAAAGTCCCTTTCCTCCAACGACAGAACCCACCGCTTGAGAGCCAGTTATCTTTATGAGCTGCCCTTCGGCGAAGGCCGCCGTTTCTCCAGCTCCCGCCACTGGATCAATGCCCTGGGGCGGGGATGGACCATGAGCGGCATGAGCATCTTCCAGAGCGGCACTCCGATTCAACTGAGGCCCCTGTTCAACAACACCGGCGGCGTGGCCGAATCGTTGAGGGTCAATTCGGTTCCCGGGGTCGATCCACACCTCCAGGACCGCTCGCCTTGGCTGTGGTTCAATCCGCTGGCCTTCGAGCAGCCGGCCGACTTCACCCTGGGAAATGGGTCGCGCTACCATCCAACCCTGCGGAATCCCAGCTTCTGGAACCTTGACATGTCCCTGAGCAAGCGGTTGCCGGTGAGCGAGGAGTTGACGTTGGAGGTCATTGGCGAGGCCTTTAACGCCCTCAACCACGCCAACCTCAACCGGCCCGACGCCGTCATCGGATCCCGCGAAAATCCCAACAGCAACGCCGGCAGGATTATCGGCTCCCGAGGCGGGCGCATCGTCCAGCTTGGACTCCGATTGAGCTTCTAGCCCGCATTTCTCACCCATTCAATTGAGGAGGACTGGTGGTTTCCGGCGGTATTCCATCGGTCAAATGGCCGGCGGTCCTGGGGCTGTGGCTGTTGCTGTCTCCCTCCGGGCTGCCTGCCGAAAAAACTGCTGCTGCCGGCGGCATTCGCTTCTGTGTTCCCTTCTGGGTATTGAGGGACGGAGTGCCGGTTCAGCCCCGAATCGGGCGCGAGGACCTCTCCATCTTCGCCGGACCGGAGCCCTTGCGAATTACCCGGCAGGAGCAACCGGGCACTCCCACCTTCCTTTTTCTGGCCTTCGACCTGGTCGAAGACCAAGCTCCCATCAACGCCGCCAAACAGGCACTGGCCGAAAAGGTCGGCAAGTTGGGACCGGAGTACTGGGTGGGGATTATCGAAGTTCAGGAAACCCTCTCGGTGATCCAGGATCCGACCAAGGACAAACGGCTCCTGTTGAAGAAAATCCAGCAGAGTCGTCAATTCGGAAAGGCCGGCCTTCTCGAATCCGTCCAGGCACTGGCCGACTTTTCCTCTTCCCTGATGCGCAAGAGCAGTGTCCGGGTGGCGGTCATTCTGGTCACCGACAGCGACGTGGCCAACTACCGAACCGAATACAGCAACCCGACGATCAACCGCAGCGACAGCAGGGACCTCAGCCGCCGCTTCCAGGGCCGGGCGCTGCAGGAAGAAATCTCGCGCCTCTCGACAGCCATGGTGCGTTTCCCCGTGCCCCTGCTGGTCGTCCACGTGGCTCCCGGGAGAGACTCGCTGAACCGCACTTACCAGAACGGCCTGGTGCAGGTAACCGGCGCCGCAGGGGGCCGGCTGTTCCTTTCCAAGTCAACCGGGGATATTCCCCGCACCCTGCAGGAAGCCTTTGAATGGGCGGACAGTTTCTATGCCGTTGAATTCGAAGTCCCTCCGAGGCCGAGCGGCCTTTTCGAGATCGAGGCCAAGCTTGGCGCCACCCTATCCCCCACCATGCGGTTGAGCCATCCGGCCAGGCTTTTCTTTCCCTCCGAAGACCAGCCGTGACCGGTTTATGGTGTGTAGGACGCCCTGCCGGGAGCGCGGGCGTCCCGCCCGCACAATGTCGGCCACGGCCCAGGGGATTGTGTTAAACTCAAGCTATTCGGAAGCACCTCTCAGCAGGATCCCACAGGAGGAGGTAACACAGTAATGGGAGAAGGCACAGACCGCGGTTCAAAACTGGCTTACTTCCTGGTTGGCGGCGGCATCGGGGCTATCGTGGCTCTGCTGTTTGCGCCCCGCACCGGCCGGGAAACCCGGGATTTCATCGCTCAGCGGACGACCGACAGCCGGGAACGGGTCGCCTCGGCAACCCGCGTCACTTCCGAGAAGGTGTCCGATTATCTTGACAAGGGCCTTGAAAAAGGCAAGGAAGCCGTCAGCACCCAACGAGACCAGATTTCGGCAGCCATCGCGGCCGGCAAGCAGGCCTATCAGGAAGAGAAAGGCAAGGCCGAGGCAGAGTCCTAGAGGAGGGTCGGACCGCCAGGGACAGGGGCGGTGAAATCGATATTCGGACCCGTCCGGCGGGCCGCATCGTCAAAACCCGGAGAAACACCGTGGAGAATCTAGTCGGCGGAAACCTGGAAAACCTGGTCGGTGTGCTGCTGATCCTGGTGGTGGTCTTCGTCTGCCTCCAGTTGGGAACCATGGTCGTGCTCCTGGCCGCGGTACGCAAGATGGGGGGAAACCTCGATCGCATGCGCGCCGTGGTGGAACAACAGGGAACACCGGCCATCAAGGAGCTTCGCGAGGTTCTCGGAGAGGCCAAGGACATTGTGCGAAGCGTCCGGGCTGCCACCGAAAACCTGACGGGAGTCACGGAATCGGTGCGGAGCCAGATCCGCGACGTCAATTCGGTAATCGAGGAGACCACCAATCGGGCCCGCCTGCAGATTTCCAAGGCCGACGAAGTGGTCACCCACGCCATCAAGAAAATGGAAGCCACCTCGCAGGTTGTCCAGGAAAGCATCCTGACCCCCATCGGGGAGCTGTCGGCATTGATTCGAGGGTTGTCGAGCGGGCTCAACGCCCTGTTCGGCCGCAAGCGCAACCCGGTGAATGAAGTCCACCAGGATGAGGAAATGTTCATCTGAAGTTGTTCCAAGGAGGAAGACGCATTGTTGACCATAAGACTGGCCCGTACCGGAAAGAAGAAACATCCTTCCTTCCGGATTGTCGTCCTGGAGAAGTCCAAACGGCGCGACGGCAGGTATATCGACCAACTCGGGCATTACAATCCCAAGACCGATCCAGCTTCCATTCATCTGGACAAGGAGAAATATGACTTCTGGGTAGCCAGGGGAGCGCAGCCTACCGATACCGTCAAGAGCTTCCTCGGCAAGATCGGGTAATCCACGGCATCTCCCTTTTACCTGTAGTGGTGGTTCTACGAGTCGACCAGGATGCACCAAGGAGGTAGCCATGAAGGAGCTGATCGAAGAGATAGCGAAGGCGTTGGTGGATCATCCGGACCAGGTCGTGGTGAAACCGATCGAGGGTGAGCAGACCACCGTTCTCGAGTTGAGGGTCGCTCCCAGCGATCTCGGAAAGGTAATCGGCAAGCAGGGGAGAACGGCCCGGTCGATCCGTACCATCCTGGGAGCGGCAGGCATGAAGCTCAAGAAACGGTTCACCCTCGAGATCCTGGAGTAGAACCACTTGTCGCGCAACGAGCTCGTAAGTGTTGCCAAGGTGATCAAGCCCCAAGGCAACAAGGGTGAGGTGGCCGCCGAGCTGCTCACCGATTTCCCCGAGAGATTCCGCCATCTCGAGATAGTCTACCTGCAGAAGAACGACCTCAGCCCATTCCCCCTCGATCTGGAAGCATTCCGGTTCCACAAGCAGCGCATCATCCTGAAATTTTCCGGCATCGACGATATCGGGGCTGCCGAAGGGCTGCGCGGCCACGAAGTGAGAATCGACCGCGAAAACCTCCTGGATCTGCCCCATGGGACCTACTATCAATTCGACCTGATAGACTGCGTTGCCAGAGACAGCCGGGGCCACATTCTCGGCCAGGTCACCGAGGTGCTCGAAGCCGGAGGCAATTTCCTGCTCAACCTGAGGCGGGACCAAAAGGAGCTGTTGGTTCCCTTTGCCGAGGACATCGTCCGTAGCGTGGACCTGTCCAGGAAGGAACTGATCTGCGAACTCCCGCCAGGACTCGAGGATCTCCCCTGAGAACGCCTGAAGGATTCTGCAACCGGTGTCCGCAACCTCCCTTCGATTCGATATCGTCACCATCTTTCCAGAGTTTTTCAGGGGCCCGCTCGATTTCGGCATGGTGAGGCAGGCGCTCAAGAAAAACCTGGTTTCGGTCGCGATTCACAATCTCCGGGACCACGCCGGCGACCGCCACCGGACGGTCGACGACCGGCCCTTCGGAGGAGGAGAAGGCATGGTCCTCAAGCCGGAGCCTCTTTTCCGGGCCGTCAGCAGCATCGCTTCTCAAGACAGCTCCTTCCCGGCCTGCAGGACCATCCTGCTCTCGGCCCAGGGCCGCAGGCTAACCCAGGAAACTGTCCGGGAACTGGCGGACTGCAGGCGCCTCATCCTGATTTGCGGCCGCTACGAAGGCGTGGACGAACGGGTCACCGACCACTTGGCCACGGATGAAGTCTCGATTGGAGACTATGTGCTGAGCGGCGGGGAACTGGCCGCCTGCGTGCTGGTGGACTGCATCGTGAGAATGGTTCCGGGCGTGCTCCACAACCATCGCAGCACCCTCAACGAGTCCTTTTCCCGCCCCGCGGCGGCCACCCAACCGGGCAAGCGCATCCAGGAACCCGCAATCCTGGACCATCCTCAATACACCCGGCCGGAAAGCTTCCGGGGCCTTGACGTCCCCCCTCTGTTGCTGTCCGGAGATCACCGGAAGATCAAACTCTGGAGGCGAAGGAAGGCTCTAGAAAAGACTTTGAGAAACCGCCCCGATCTACTAGAATACGGCTGTTTGTCGGAAGAGGATAAACGCTTGCTGGAAACGGAGTTCGAGGGGTAAACCGTTTCCCCCGATAGCCTGATGCATTCCTTGAGCGAGTTGGAACAGAGCCGGTTGCGCACCGACCACCCCGAATTCCGGGTGGGAGACACGGTCCGGGTGCACGTGAAGATCAGGGAAGGCGAAAAAGAACGGGTGCAGGTGTTCGAAGGAGCCGTGATAGCCAGGAAGGAGGGCGACCTCCGTTCTTCCTTCACCGTCAGAAAGACTTCCTTCGGGCAGGGAGTGGAACGAATCTTTCCCTTGCACTCTCCCATCATCGATAAAATCGAGCGGGTGCGAAAGGGTCGTGTGCGGAGAGCCAAACTCTACTACCTCCGCAGCCGCCGGGGAAAAGCAGCCAAGATCAAGGAACTCAGAGACTATTGAACCGGAGCGCTTCCGCCGGCGGGGAGTTCGGGAGATTTTCCCGGAGCCTGCGGACAATCCAGGTCTTTTCTGCGAGGCACTCCTGCCGCCTGCGTCCACCCGCCCCACCCGCCTGGCCCGCACAGCCCACTGCAATCTAAATTACGAAGTCCACGCCCATGGCCGCGGCTTCCGCAGGATCGCCGGGTTGGACGAGGTGGGTCGCGGAGCCCTGTTCGGCCCCGTTTGCGCAGCCGCCGTGATCATGGACCCCCAACACATCCCCCCTGGAATCAACGACTCCAAGACACTGACTCCCAGCCGGCGGTTGCAACTGGCCGATGAAATCCGAAAGACGGCTGCAGCTTCCGCCGTCGCCTTCGTGGATTCATCCACCATCGATCGGATCAACATCCTGCAAGCAACCCGCAGGGCCATGCTCCTGGCTGTCGAAAAGCTGGAAACAAGTCCGGACTTTCTGCTGTGTGACGGCGATATGGTCGTGCCGATTCCCTTGCCCCAGCAGTCCATTGTGGGCGGAGACCGGCGCTCCCTCTCCATCGCGGCCGCCTCGATCCTGGCCAAGGTCGCCAGGGACCGCTTGATCGTGAACCTGGACGCTCGCTACCCGGGTTACGACCTGAGAAACAACATGGGATACGGCACCCTGAAACATCGGGAGGCCCTGAAGCGGATGGGACCGACTCCCCTCCACCGCGCCAGCTTTCGGGGTGTCTGCGGCCTGGAGTCGACGGGTCCCGGCTCCGGAGTTGACTCTGTTGACCCGGAAGAAGGAGCTTATTTGAAACAAACCCGGGTGAACCACAAAGGCCGAAAAATGAAATCCACGAAGACACACGAAGAACGACGAAGGCCCACGAAGCGAGACGGATCTGCTTCAACGGCGCGCACTGCCGCAAAGGATTATTAACATCGATGCACAGGATGGACAGGATACACAGGATAGGGTCTTGGGAGTCCGGTGTCCTGTAATCCCGGGCATCCGCAATCCCGGACCGGTTCATCACCGGAGCCGGCTTCTGATGCAGAAAGCTCTCGTCCTGTTAATCCTGTGCATCCTGTGCATCGATGTTCAATAATCTTGTTCCCGACAGACCACGAACTTCTCTTGTTTCACTCTCGAATGATCCGCACCGCGGGGCGGTGAATGGCTAACAAGATCCTGGTTATCGTCTTTATATTCTTTTGCTTCGAGCTCGGCCTCTTCCTTGTGATCTTCCCCTGGACACCCTATTGGGAGCGCAATCTCTTCCTCCACTACCTCACCCCGATGAAGCAGGTGGTGCTCAGCAACTACTTTCGGGGGGCCGTGTCCGGTTTGGGAATTGTCGACATCGGCATCGGCCTCTGGGAAGCCATTCACTTCAAGGCGACCCTGGCCCAACTCAACGCCAAATAGATGGCATGGACCTACTGCATCACGGACCGCAAGGCCTCGGAGGTCCCCCTCCTCCAGCAGATCCGTCGGGTCATCCGCGCGGGAGTCGATTTTCTTCAGATTCGGGAAAAGGACCTGCCGGCTCGGGAACTGTACGGGCTCGCCCTGCAAGCCCGAGCCATGGCTCGAGGTCGCAACACCAGGATCCTGATCAATGACCGCTTGGACATTGCGCTGGCGGCCGACCTGCACGGGGTCCACCTGGCCCAGGCCTCCCTGCCGGCCGATGCCGTTCGGACCCGGGTTTCAAAAAGGGGATTTCTGATCGGAGTCTCCACCCACAACAGGTTGGAGGTGGACGAGGCACTCCGCCGGGGAGCCGACTACCTGGTTTTCGGCCCCGTGTTCGAGACCCCTTCCAAGCGACGGTACGGATCTCCGGTAACACCGTCCGCCCTGGGAGAAGCCGTCCGGCAATCCAACCGGCCGATTCTCGCCCTGGGAGGGATCGATCTTCACAACTACCTGGACTGTCTCAAGCAGGGTGCCGCGGGGATTGCCGGCATTCGGCTTTTTCAGCGGCCCGAACCCGGTCTAAGCAGCCTGGTTTCGGCCATTTCATCGCGCAGGGCGACCCCCTGCGGTTGAGTGGGACAACGCTCAATCCATGGGGCTACGCCATACTGAAGGAGGAGGTCACCCATGAACCCATCCGCTCAGGACCAAACGTCCGGCAGCACGCCCCCGCTCGGCGGCAGCAAGCTGGAGGCGCTCACGCAGTTCGATTCGCCCACCATCGCCAACGTCATCGAGCTGTTCAACCTGCGCTCCCGAGCCGCGGGCTTCAGCAACCACTCACTGAAGGCCATCTATCCGGAGCTGCCTCCGGTCGTCGGCTACGCCGTCACCGCAACCTACCGCTCCGGCTATCCGGCCGACAAGGGAGATTCCTATACGGGAATGGGACAGCTCATCCAGGACGCCGCCTCCCTGCCCGCACCCAGGATCATGGTGGTTCAGGACATGGACGAGACGCCCCGGGCCGCCACCTACGGCGAAGTGATGGTCACCGCCTTTCAAACCTTCGGATTCACCGGGATCATCACCAGTGGAGCGGGACGAGACTTCGAACAGGTCCGTGAGCTGCGATTCCCCTGCTGGGCCTCCTCCATCGTGGTCTCCCACGGCTACTGCCGCTTTCTCGATTTCCACCTGCCGGTGGTCGTGGGCGGGCTGCAGGTCCATCCCGGAGACCTGATTCATGCCGACGGCAACGGCGTGGTCTCAATCCCCAATCGCGTTGCTCCCTACCTGCTGGATTTTTGCCGGCCCTTCATTCAAGCCGAGCAAAATGTGCTGGACTACCTGAACTCACCCGGGGCGACTCCGGCAGGCTACGCCGGCGCCATGAAAAAGATGAGAGCCGATGTCGACGGGTTGAGGGAGGAGGCGCAGGCTTGCCTGAAACAAGAAAAAGAGTAATCCACGAAGACACACGAAGGACGACGACGGGCCACGAAGTGGGACGGATCTGCGTCAACGGCCCGCACCGCCACGAAACGGATAATCAACATCGATGCACAGGATGCACAGGATTTTTTCGGTATTCGTGTCTATTCGTGTTCATTGGTGGTTCGTCTTTAGTGATGACCCCCTGTTTCACTCTCGTATGATCCACCCCGTGGTCGGGGGGCGGGGGCTCTGCTTGCCCGAATCCCGTGGATCAGGCAGCCTCACGCTCGGGGACGGCGGGGGAGTTGAGAATCTCGATGGCCTTTTTGAGTTGCAGGTCTTCTTCTTTCGGTCCGGAATCGGGTCCATCGGGAGCCTTTCCGGAGACGGGATGGACTGAAGCTCCGGTCACTTCGTGGTCGGGAGCCACGCCTCGGGCCTGTATCACCTGACCCGATTGAGAGTAGTACTTGTAGACCGAAAGCAACACGGCCGCACCTCCGGGAAGGGCAAAGAGCTCTTGAACGGAGGCCTTGCCGAAGCTGCGGACACCGACGATGTCTCCTCTTCGGTTTTCCTTGATGGCCACCGACACGATCTCGGCCGCCGAGGCGCTGCCCAGGTTCTGAAGCACCGCCAGCGGCAAACTGGAGGCGACCTTGCCCGGGTCGGCCACGAACTCCTTCCTGGGAGACTTCTGCCCCTCGGAATAGGCGATCACCCCGTGGTCCAGGAACAGATTGGCCACTCCGACCCCCTCCTCAAAGGCCTCACCCCCGCAATTGCGGAGATCCAGCACGAGCTTGCGGGCCCCCTGGGATTCCAGGCTCTTCAGTTTTTCACGCGTGGCGGCGCTCACTCCTTCCACAAAGCGGGGAATACGCAGGTAGCCAACGTCGCCTTTCAGCAGGCGCCCCCGGACTGAAGGGGACTGGCCACGCTCCCTCGACACCGACATCAGCAGCGGCTCGGATCGTCCCAGCCTCCGAATCTTGAGTTCCACCTTGGAACCGATTTCCCCGGAAAGCAGGTACCCGGCCTGAACCAGGCCGATATTGCGAGTGGTGACTCCATCGATGGACTCGATGATATCGCCCGGTTTCACCCCCGACTCTTCCGCCGCGCTCCCTTCGATGGGGTGAATGACCCGGATATACCCGAGCGACCTTTCCTTGGACAGATCCAGTCCGATGTCGCCGTCGCCGCTGGACCTGGTCCTCTGGTATCGGCGATACTCCTCAGCCGTCAGATAGGTGCTGTAGGGGTCCAGAGACTCCAGCAGGCCCAGCAGGGCCCCGTGCATCACCTTGGAGAGATTCGGATCCTCCACGTAGACCCCCTGGATCTTGCCCAGCACTTCGATAAAGATGCTGAGTGGCGCATAGCCCTCGCCCCCGCCATCTCTCCCCAGCAGACCTCCCACCACGGAATAGAACACCAGCACGGTTGAGACCAGAATCACCAGGAACTTGTTGCGGTAGCTCATTTTACCTCCGGGCTGAACGACTACGTGACTGGAATTATACTGGAAAAGCTCCCGCCGCTGCAGGTTTCTCCCCCTCCCGCTCCCGGGATCGCCCGGGCCCGGTCCGGCATCGTCGATTCAAGAAGGCCGCTTCCCGAAAAATCCTGCGCATCCTGTGCATCCATAAGCCTTTTGCAAAATTCGTCGTCGAGCGCTGGGGACGTTGTTGAATTACTGGAATAACTTGGGAAGAGCCCGTAGGAGACGTTATTGAATCAATGCCAATCGGCAGCGGCTGATCGAAGTTATTCCAGTAATTCAACAACGTCCCCTATTCACGACATCCCCTACCTGCGGAATCTTGCAAAAGACTCAACGGTTTGAAAACAGACCGTCTCCAACAATACAGGTGCGTCCTGGCGGGAAATGCGGGCTAGAATATCCACGTGAGGAAACTCAAGCTCTCGATCGTCGGCTACCTCAATGCGCTGCCGCTGTCCTGGGGCTTTATCCAAAACCGGCCGGAAGACCGTTTCGAGCTGGACTTCTCGCCACCCGCGCTGTGCGCCGACAAGATAGCGGCCGGATCGGTCGATATCGGTCTGATACCCGCCATCGAATACCAGCGCATCCCGAACCTCAGAATCATCCCCAATCTTTCAGTGGCGTCCAAGGGAAGCGTCCGAAGCGTCCTGCTGGTCAGCAAAGTGCCGCTGTCCCGGATCAGGACCGTCGCCCTGGATCGATCCTCGAGAACCTCGGTAGCCCTCCTCAGAATATGGCTCCGGATGAGATATCAACTCGATCCGGCCCTCTATTCCCACGAGCCGGAACTGGCCTCCATGCTGCGCCGGCGTGACGCCGCCCTTCTGATCGGCGACGCCGCCCTGACGGCCGATACCGCCGGCCTGTTCCGCTACGATCTGTCGGAGGCATGGCTGGAGGAGACCGGCAAGCCCTTTGTGTTTGCCTTCTGGGCCTGCCGCGCGGAAAGCGGGCTGCAGGACGGTTCCCCCTTCGAGGAATCCTTCCGCTACGGTCTGGCACACCTGGAAGATATTGTCCGCCAGCAGTCTCGCCAACTGCGGATACCCACCGAGCAGATCCGTTCCTACCTTACCCGGTGCATCGACTACTCGCTGGACGAGGAAAACCTGGACGGGTTGCTCCACTTCTACCGGCTGGCCAGGGAGATGAAGCTGATCTCGGAAACCAGGCCCCTGCAATTCGTCCGATAGTCACGTTCGACGGGCCTGCCTGTCCATGGCCAGGTTGGCCAGGCGGTCGGCCTCCCGATTCCGGGAACGAGGGACGTGCCGGATGGAGAATGCCTTGAGCCGGCCGATCAGGGCGCGAGCCTGCCGAAAGGAACCGATGAGGTTGGGACTTCTGACCTTGTAGACTCCGCCGATCTGCCGAACCATGAGCTCCGAATCGGCAAAGACGGTCACTTTCTCGAAACGGTTGGCGAGGGCGTAGTCGAGTGCCGCAATCAGCCCCGCGTATTCGGCGTAGTTGTTGCTGCGGACTCCCAGGCAACCGGAGAGGTTTGCCAGCACTTTACCCTCTCCATCCAGGATGTGAGCCCCGTAGCCGGCGGGCCCGGGATTGCCGCGCGATCCGCCGTCGACGTAGGCCATCAGGCATTTCAACCGCTACTTCCCTCCTGTTTCGATTCAATGGACGGGTCCGCCTCCCAGTAGAGAAGGCGGGCGCAAGTGTCGCAGTATACGATCTGCTTCCCGGCCATGACCTGCCCGAGCACACTGGGACGAATCCGCACGTTACATCCCCGGCAGTTCTCCCCGGCTCGAGCCAGAGCCACACCCTTGCGGACCGCAGCTATCTTGCGATAGGTGCCGTAAATCTCAGGGTCAATCAAGGCAATCAGGGCATCGGCCTCTCCCCGGAGGCGGTCCAACTCGGTTCCGGTCTCCTCGATCTCTTTTCGCACCGCCTGCGTTTCCCGATCGACCCGGGCACTTTCCTTCTGAAGCTGCTGCTCCAGCAGGAGGCGTTCCTCCCTCAGATCCTCCTCCTTTTCCATATTGACCAGGATCTCGTCCTCCATCTTGCCGATTCGCTCACCGTGAAAGTCGATTTCGTGCAGGAGCGCCTTGTACTGTTCGTTGGTCTTCACATCGGAAAGCTGGGAGCGGTACTTGGAAATCCTGTCTTCGATGATCTGTATTTCCCCTTCGAGTTGGCGCCGCTCGGCGGCAGTTCGATCCGAGGCCGCCTGCTGCCGGTCCAGCAGGCTCCTGGTTGCACCCAATTGCTCTTCCATGGCGGCAATGTCCCGGGGAAGCTGCTCAAGCCTGCCGGTGGCATGCCGGATTCGAGTTTCGAGCTCTTGAAGCTCGATGAGTTTTTCCATATCCGGATGCATGAATGAATCTGTCAGGGAGAAATGGTGGGCCCAGTAGGACTCGAACCTACGACCGGCCGGTTATGAGCCGGCGGCTCTAACCAACTGAGCTATGGGCCCAAACTGGAAAACAGGGATGGTCCACCGCTTGGGTTCCGTCTCGGGACGGGGGCTGCCCGATCCTGCTTCCGAGACAGGACACCGGTTCCGGCGTCCTACTCCTGGGTGGAGCCGTCCATAAAGGGTCTCAATTTTCGGCTGCGAGAAGGATGACGCAGCTTTCGCAAGGCCTTGGCCTCAATCTGGCGGATGCGCTCGCGGGTGACCGCAAAGTTCTGTCCCACCTCTTCCAGGGTGTGATCGCTCCCGTTGTCCAGGCCGAAGCGCATCTTGATGACCTTTTCCTCTCGGGGAGTCAGGGTCTGCAAGACGTTCTCGGTCATCTCCTTCAGGTTGATGTTGATTACGGCTTCCGCCGGGGACACGACCTGCCGATCCTCGATGAAGTCGCCCAAGTGGGAATCCTCCTCTTCCCCGATGGGCGTTTCCAGTGAAATGGGTTCCTGGGCGATCTTGAAGACCTTGCGCACCTTTTGCACGGGAATGTCCATCCGGGCGGCGATCTCCTCCGAGGTGGGCTCTCGTCCGTATTCCTGAACCAGGCTGCGGGAGGTGCGGATCAGCTTGTTGATCGTCTCGATCATGTGCACGGGAATACGAATGGTCCGGGCCTGGTCGGCGATGGCGCGGGTGATGGCCTGTCGAATCCACCAGGTGGCGTAGGTCGAAAACTTGTAGCCTCGACGGTATTCGAACTTGTCCACCGCTTTCATCAAGCCGATATTGCCCTCCTGGATCAGATCCAGGAACTGGAGCCCGCGATTGGTATATTTCTTGGCGATGGAGACCACCAGGCGCAGATTCGCCTCCACCAGTTCCCGCTTGGCGCTGCTGGCCAACCTCTCGCCCTCCTTGATGGCCTGCAGCGTCCGCTTGAGCTCAATGTTCCGCGTCTGAGTTTCGCGCTCCAGGGCGGCGGTTTCTTCCCTGATCAGGCTCAATTCCTTCTTGAGCGCGGCCACTGTCTTGCCGCGGCTGTGGGAGATCCTCCGCTGCAGGTGGGCCGCCTTCAGCTCCAAGGGACGCAGGCAGTCCCCCTGGCGCCGGATCCGCTCGATCAGCCGGATATTCTCGGCGGGGGTCAACCCCAAATCTCGTATGGCCTTGGAGATCCGGACCCGGTGCCGCATAAACTCGAAGCGCCGCTTTCGATAGGATCGTCCCTGCCTGGACTTCGGCGTCTTCTGCAACCCCTGCAGGATCTGATCGTGCTTTCGACGCCAGCGCTGCATCCGCCTGATTCTGCGCAGCGCCTCCCGAAGCCGTTGCTCCAGGATCTCCGCAGTGAGCACGTCATCGTTCAAGACTATGGTGTCGTTGATGGACCGTTCCCGCCGCTGGAGCTGCAGCCCGAGGTCGATCACTTCCTTGATGGCGATGGGTGAGCGGGATACGGCCTTCAGGACGTTCAACTGTCCCCGTTCAATCTTCTTTGCGATCTCCACCTCGCCCTCCCGGGTGAGCAGGGGGACCGTTCCCATCTCCCGCAAGTAGAGCCGAACCGGGTCGTTGGTCTTGTCCAGCACGCCCGGGGTCAGGTCCAGACTGGGCTCCTCGTTGGATTCTCTTTCAAAGCCGAGCTTCTCGTTGGCGGTGGTCTTGGGGTCACCGTCGATGACTTCGATACCGTGGGCGCGAAACACGGCAAACATCTCGTCAAGCTCTTCCGAGGAAGTCACGTTCCCGGGAAGCAGATCGTTGACCTCGTCATAGAGCAGGTAACCCTTCTCCTTGCCCAGGTCGATCAACTGCTTGACCTCGTCGTACTTGTCCTCGAGGCTGACACTGAGGTTGCGCTCGAGGTTTTCAATGGCGTCGTTTTCTTCCATGTTGGGCATGACCATCCTTTTTCTCATCCGTCTCCCTGCAGGCCAAAGTAACCGTGATCGCCCTCAGCCGGCGATGGACAAGATGAGTTTGACTTTTTTTGAATCAAGACTGGCAACAAGTTCAATGTCCTTGGCGCGGTCAGCCTGTTCGATCTGCTGTTGCAGCCGGGCAACCTCCCGTTGCACCTTTCTGCGCTCCAGCCACTTCAGACAACCGTCGACCTGCTGCTGATCTCCCTCCTCAAAAACGGCTTCGCTGATCCAATTCTGCTCGCGGTCCCCGGGAAGCGACTCCCGCAGGCGCTCCGCCTCGACCCGCCCCTCTTTCCTGTAGAGAGCAACCATGGCGCTAAAGACGACTTCCGACTCCATTCCCACGTGAACCTTCGAGCGGTCCAGTTGATCCACGATGCGGCCGGCCTCCCGATCGAGGTCCAGAATGACCTTGATCAGTTGCCGCTCGGCCGGACTCAGGGACGGCTTGCGGGAACGTCCCAGTTCCAGTTTCCCGCGGCCGCCGCCGGCCGCCTTGCGCAGCTCCTCGCGAACCGCGTCTTCCTCCACCCGGAAATACTCCGCCACCCTGCGAGTCTTCTCCTCCCGCTCTATGCGGTTGGAAACCCGCGCCAGGTAGGGCAGCAACTCTTCGATGGCGGCGACCTTCCCCTCGATGGTCTCCAGCCGATGCTTGTCCCGAGCGCGCGCCAGCAGGTGTTCGAAGTCGGTGGGCGCCCTCTCCAGCAGTTCCCTGTAGGCGGCCACGCCATGCCGGCGAATATAGGCATCGGGGTCGAGCCGGTCGGGCAGGGCCAGGACACGCACGCCGAAACCGCCTTGCGACAGGACGGCCAGCGATCGAAGGGTTGCCGAATCCCCGGCTTCGTCGGGATCGAAATTCACCACCACCTTCTTGGTGAAGCGGCCCAGCAAGCGGACCTGGGACTCGGTCAGACTGGTGCCGCAGACCGCGACCGCATTGCCGACCCCGGCCTGGTGCAGTGCGATACAGTCCATGTAGCCCTCGACCAGAACGGCCCGGCCCTGCCTTCGGATGGTTTCCCGGGCCAGGTTGAGGGCGTAGAGGACCCCGCTCTTGTTGTACAGGGGCGTTTCGGGCGAGTTCAGGTACTTGGGCTGCTCCTCTCCCAATGCCCTGCCCCCAAAACCCACGATTTTACCTGCCTCGTTCCAGATGGGAAACATCACCCGGCCCCGAAAACGGGCGTAATGGCTGGAATCCCGCTCGTTTCGCTGAATCAGCCCGCTGAGACGCAACTGGTCCAGGGAATGGGCGGCGCTCAGTTCCTTCAGAAGTCGATCGGAGCGGCCGGGAGCGTAGCCGATGCCGAACCGCTTCTGGATCTCGGGGGTCAGACCCCGATCCTCCAGATACCGCTGGGCCCGCGGGGCTGCACCGCCGGTCAATTCCCGGCGGAAGTAGCGGCCGGCCCTGGCCTGAATCTCAAGAAGAATTCGCCGCTCGCCGGCCTTGCGTTCGCTCGAGGGGCTCCGGCTGCCTACCGGGATGCCGTACCGCTCTCCCAGCCATCGAAGGGCATCCGCGAAAGTCAAACCCTCTATCTTTTCCACGAAGTGGATCACATCTCCCTTGGCGTGGCAGCCGAAACAGTAGAAGAATTGCCGTTCCGCGTGGACGTGAAAGGAAGGCGTCTTCTCGGAGTGAAAGGGACAGAGCCCGATGAAGTTGCTCCCCGACTTGCGCAGCCGGACATGTTCTCCGACGATCTGCACCAGGTCGGCAGCGCTCTTCACCCGGTCGATCCCATCGCCGGCCAAGCTCATGCTCACCTCACCGTAACACCCGCCCGCATTTTCCGCCGGGTCCGGACCCGCCGCGGTTCGGGTCAGACCTGGAGAGAGACCACCGTCACTCCGTTTCCTCCCTCATCGGATGCAGCCGGATGAAATTCGGAAACATGGGACTGGTCGGAAAGCCACTCGGAAATGGCCCGGCGCAACACGCCCATTCCGCTGCCATGAATCAGGCGAACCGGAGACAGGGAAGCCAGCAGCGCGCTGTCCAGAAACTTGTCGGCCCTCCGAATGGCCTCGTCCGCCGTGCAACCGACCAGGTTGATCTCGTTGGAAGGCAGTTCCCCGGACTGAAACCGGACCGAGATCCCGCGCGTGCCTTCCCGGGCCGGCGGGGGCGGACCGCCGTCCAGCAGCAGGGGTTCCAGCTCCTCACCCTTCAACAGGCACTTCAAGGCGCCCACCTCCACTTCCCAAGAGCCTTCCCCTCTGGGTCCCGTGACGGTGCCGATCGAACCCAGACGGGCCACTTTGACCCGGACTCCGGCTCGAATTCCCTGCGCGGGGGCTTTCTCTCTCTCCGGCATCCCGGGGCCGGCGCTTTCGGCCGGCCGGGAGCCGTTGACCTGGACCTCTTCCAGATCCCTGGACCTTCTGCGAACTTCGCTTCTCAGCCTGGCCTCTTCAAACCGGTCCCGGAAACCCTGCAGGAGTTGCGACGCCTCTTTCTCGAAGCGTCGGCGCGCCTGCTTGCGGAAGCGGGCAATCTCCCGGCTGCTGGATTCTTCCAGGTCCCGCTGCTTTTTTTCAAGCTCCACCCTCCGATCCTTCAGCGCCGCCTGTTCCAACTCCAGTTGGTTCCGAAGCCGGGCGGCCTCCGTGAGCTGACGGGCGAGCGCCCGAGCGTATCCGGCAACCTCCCGCTCCGGTTGGGAAACCAGCCCTCGGGCGCGGGCCACCAACGGTTCCGGAAGTCCGAGCTGACTGGCCATGTCGATCCCGCTGCTGTTGCCGGGAACTCCCTGGATCAGCCGGTAGGTGGGACGCAGGTCGGCCTGCTCGAACTCCACACTGGCATTGACGACCCGCTCGGTCTGAAAGGCATATCTCTTGAGCCCGTTGAGGTGGGTGGTGATCACGGTCAGGATGCCTCGAGAGCGGAGCTCCTCCAGAATGGCGGTGCCCAGAGCGGCCCCCTCGCCCGGGTCGGTGCCCGTACCCAACTCGTCGAGCAGCACCAGGGCCGGAGGCCTGACCTCCTCCAGGATGCTGCGGATCTTTCCGAGATGGGCCGAGAAGGTGCTCAGGTCATCGGTCATGGACTGGCGGTCGCCGATATCGGCGAATATCCGCCGGAACAGGCCGATCCGGGCCGATGCGGCGGGAACGGGAATACCCGAAAGCGCCATCAGGGTCAACATGCCGACGGTCTTGAGGGCAACCGTCTTACCGCCGGCATTGGGGCCGCTGATCACCAGGACCTGGCTGCGTTCCCCCAGGTTTACCGATACGGGAACAATCTCCCGTCCCTGCTCCTTCAGATGCATCTCCAGCAGGGGGTGGCGCCCTCTCTCGATCTCAAGGACCGGGCCCGCCTCGAGCTCGGGAAATACGCATTGAAACTTCCGGCAGAAACGGGCCTTGGCGAAGCTGAAATCGAGAATACCGACAAACCGGGCCGCCGCCTGCAACTCCCGCAGATGCTGCCCGATGGCCTGGGTCAGCGCCCGAAGGACGCGAAGAACCTCTTCAGCAACCTGTTCCTTGAGCTGGATCAGCCGGTTATTGAGTTCGACACTCTGCAACGGTTCAATGAACAGGGTCGAGCCGCTGGAGCTGCTCCCGTGGACGACACCGGGAAACGTCCTCCTGCGATCGGTGCGCACCGGGATGACGAACCGCTCGTTTCGGACGGTCACCACCTCATCCTGCGGCGAGCCGGTCTTCTCTCCTTCCCGCAACAGGTTGACCAATGAACGGCAGATGCGGGATCTGAGGCCGGCTACCTGCCGCCTCAGGGTCCGCAACCGGGGACTGGCTCCATCTTCAAGCTCGCCCGTGGGACCGATCTTTCCGGCCAGTTGGGATATCAGTCCGCTCAGGTCGCCGACCAGGCTGCAAGCCAGGCCGGAGAGAGCCGGGAACTGGCGGCCGGCGGCCTCAAGAGCCTTGCGACCGGCCACGGCCACCTCGGCCAGTTCGAGGACCCTCCGGATTTCGCCAGGCTCCAGGACGGCGCCCTGCACGCCGAGCCTGCCGAAGATCGGGCCCACCTCCACCACCCGGTGGAACCGCAGGGGTTGCCCCGACTCCAGCATCTCCAGGCACTCGCGCACCATTCGGAGTTGCTTGCGGAGTTCGCCCAGGTCCCCGGCGGGGATCAGCCCGTCAAACCGCTGGGAGCCCAGGGGACAATCGGCAAACCCGGCGATGACCCGCTTCAGGTCTCGAAAGTCCAGGACATCCAGATCGTAAACGGTCATTGAAAATCAGAGAAAATTCAAAATCCTTAATTTTCCGTCCGCCACCCGGTCCTGTCAACATGGCCGGCTTTATTTTTGGATCGATTCAACCGACCACGGAATGACAGGTTCCCATCTCCTCGTGCTCCAGGCTCCGCTCCTCGAGCTGGATCGTGGAGTGCTCGATCTGAAACCGATCGCGCACGATGGCGCTGAGCCTCTCCAGGACCTGATGGTTTCCCTGGCCGCCGGACAGCACCGCGTGGCAGCTCATGGCGTAAAACCCCGAGTTCAAGGTCCACACATGCAGATCGTGGATCGAGTCCACGCCCTCGACCCGGCACAACTCCTCCCGAACGGCAGCCAGGTCGATGTGTCCGGGAGTCGACTCCAGCAGGATGTTGACCGAGTCCCTGACCAGTCTCCAGGCGTTGAAGAGGATGAGGGAGGCCACCACGATGCTGGCCAGGGGATCGGCCAGGTACCACTGCTTGTAAGCCATCAGGATGCCGGCGACAATGGCGCCCACCGAGCTCAGGGCGTCTCCGGCCACATGCAGAAAGGCGCCCCGAACGTTCAGACTGGCGGATTGGGAGCCATGCAGAAAATAGGCGCTCGCCAGGTTGACGGCCAACCCCATCGAGGCGATCAGCAGCATCCATCCACTCTTGACTTCCTGAGGATTCAAGAGCCGGTGGTAGGCCTCGTAGAGGATCCCCAGGGAAACCACCACCAGGGTCACTCCATTCAGCAGAGCCGCCAGAATCTCAGCCCGGTGATACCCGTAGGTCTTGGAGGCGGTAGCCGGCCGGCCGGCGCACCAGAGCGCGAACAGGCTCAGGCCCAGAGCGGCGGAATCCACCAGCATGTGTCCCGAGTCGGCAATGAGCGCCAGGCTCCGGGTATAGAGCCCACCCAGAAACTCGATCACCAGAAACGTGGTGGTGAGCACCAAGGCGATGCGCAGCGCCCTGAGAGGCGAAGCGTCCCGATCGGCATGCCCCGCGCCTGGATGGTGGTGGTGGTGGACCATGATTGATCCGACAGGAGCCGGAGGGCCGGGCCTCAGACCCCCTCAATCGCGCGGTTTGCGCAATCCGCCGCATTCGGCTCCACCCGATTGGATTCCGCTTGCGGCCTGTCTACGCGCATTCGCCATTATAGCGCCGGCAGCCCTCCAATGCCTTGCCCCCCCCCGCCAAATGAAGTGTTCCTTCGTATGCGTTGGTCGTCTGAAACTGAATGGCCACAAAAGGCACAAGAACACAAGAAGAACCATCTGATAGTCAAGACCCGAAATCAAGAGATTCGTTTTGTGACTCTTGTGCTCTTTATGGTGAATACCAAGGGCTGCGGCAAATCACCTTAGCCACCCCAATGTCATGCCTGATTCCAAGTATTGCAAATGGCTCTGAATGGACTATTAACATCGATGCACAGGATTTACAGGATTTGGTCTTGGGGATCTTGTTTCCTGTAATCCTGGGCATCCGCAAGCCCGCACCGGATCATCACCCGAGCCGGCTTCTTGTGCAGAAACCTCTTGTCCTGTTTATCCTGTGCATCCTGTGCATCGATGTTCATAAGAAAATCCATTCGCTGGCGCCGGCCCGGCGTCCCCCCCACCGCATCGGTCTTCTCCTGCGACTCCCTCTTGGCGCACAAGCACCCGCTTGGCGGCCGATCGGTCGCGTCCTGGTTGAATAAATGCTCCGGGTGGATCAAAATGGTGAGACATGCCTGCAAGCGGAGGGCTTTGAAAACAGCATGATATGGAAGATCGCCCAACCGGACCTCACCCGGGTCAGGGAGTTGGCCCGGACTCTGAACATCCCGGGCATTCTGGCATCTCTCCTGCTGAACCGGGGCCTCCGCGCTGCCGAACCCGCCCGAAAGTTTCTGAACCCCCAGTTCAGCCACCTCCACGATCCCTTCCTCATGTGTGACCTGGAACTCGCCGTCAACCGAATCCGGGAAGCTGTCGACCGGCGCCAGAAGATACTGATTTACGGAGACTACGACGTCGACGGAAGCACCGCCGTGGTCATCCTCAGAAAGGCCCTGGAGATGCTGGGCGCCGAATGCTGCTACCACATCCCTGAACGGTTGGTGGAGGGCTACGGCATGAAGATTCCGATCCTGGAGAAGGCCGCCCGCGAGGGAGTCCAACTGGTGGTTACCGTAGACACCGGCATCAAGGCTTACGAGGCCGTGGAACGCGCCCGCGCCCTCAATCTCGACTGCGTGATCACCGATCATCACCTGCCGGAAAACGGTCTGCCCAAGGCTCTGGCGGTGGTCAATCCCAAGCGTTCCGACTGTCCCTACCCGGACAAGCACCTCTGCGGGGCGGGGATCGCCTTCAAGCTGGTTCAGGCCCTGTTCACCAAGACCGGCAACGAAAGGCACCTCCCGGCTTTCCTCAAGGTGGTGGCCATCGGCACCATCGCCGACGTCGTTCCGCTCATTGGCGAAAATCGGGTCTTCGCCAAACTCGGACTGGAGGGCCTCCAATCCCCCGCCAATCCGGGCTTGCGATCCTTGATCGAAACCGCCGGACTGGAGGGCCGATCGATCACCAGCACCGACGTAGGCTTCCGATTGGCTCCGAGAATCAACGCCGTCGGGCGCATGGGAGGCAGCAGGGAGGCGGTGGAGCTGTTTGCCGCCCGGGACCGGAGAGAAGCCAGGCGCCTCGCCGACGAGATGAATCGGCTGAACCGGGAACGCCAGGTCATCGAGGAGCAGATCCTGAGGGCGACCGAGCGCCGAATCGCTTCCGATCCGGAACTGGCGGCCTCGCCGATAAAGGTGATCGACGGTGACAATTGGCACATCGGGGTGCTTGGAATCGTGGCCAGCAAGATTGCAGAGCGCTTCCAGAGCCCAACGCTGATCATTTCCACAATCGACCGGGTCGGCTCGGGTTCGGGTCGGGCTCCCGAGGGATTCCACTTGCTGCAGGCCCTGGAAAGCTGCCGGGACATTCTGGACCGGTTCGGAGGACACGCCCAGGCAGCCGGGTTTCAGCTTCATGCGTCCAAAGTGTCCGAACTGCGGCGGCGAATCAACCGATACGCCGCCTCGGCCGGTGAATTCAAACCCGGCGAACGCCAACTCAACGTGGACGCTGAAGTTCGCTTGTCCGACCTGGACGACACGGTCTATCGCCAGATTCAGCGCCTTTCCCCCTTCGGAAAGGAAAATCCCGCTCCCCTGTTCGTGGCGCGGCAACTGACCCTCATCGCCGAACCGCGAATCCTCAAGGGCAGGCATCTCAAGTTTCGGGTGGAGCAGGATGGGAAGGCCATGGATGCTCTGGCATGGAACATGGCGGACCGGCTGCCGTCCATTCTGGAGTCCGGGGGCGTGGTTTCGCTGGCTTTCGAGTTGTCCGAGAACCTTTACCCGGGGTTCAGGGCCCTGCAATTGGTGGTTCGAGACGTTCGGACCGAGTAGAGGACCAACCGTCCGATGCGACGAAATCTGCTCAAGCTCGGCCGCATCATCCCGCTATTGGTGGTGGTGAGCGTGGCCGGGGCTGTCTGCATCAGCTATTACCGGAGCACAAGGACTCCCGGAACCCGGCCTGCACCACTGGTGGAGTCGCTCCCGGAAGGGGCCACCGACCTGATCGAAGGGTTCAGCGTGTCCCACTCGGAACAGGGGAAGACCACCATTGAAGTCACTGCCAAGGTCCAGCTTGGGCTCCAGGACGACAAGAGTCTCCTCGAGCAGGTGAAGGCCAGGGTCTTTCGCAAGCAGGAAGGGCAATTCGACACCATTACCAGCCTGCGTTGCGAAGTGGACCAGGTCAGCAAGGACGTGGTCTTTCTCGAGAACGTGGTGGTCACCCTGGATACCCCCGACGACGGTGGCGCCGAGTCGATACCCGCCATCGTCAGGGCGGAACGCATGACCTACTCGCGGAGCCGGGACCGGGTGACGAGCGAGGCGGCCGTGAGCTTCGAGCGCGGGCGGATGAGCGGAAGCAGCCAGGGGCTGGTCTACCACCCGCGTAGCGGCGTGATTGTCCTGCCCTCCGAAGTGGACCTGCGGGTAGCGCCGGCGCAAGAGCAGGATCATCTCCTGCGGATCCGGGCAGACAGCTTGAAGTTTCACAAACGGAGCGGCAGGGTGGCCCTGCGTTCCAACGTTCGGGTGGAAAAGGGCCCCACCCGGTTGACCGCGGACGAGATGCGGGCATTTTTTGCCACACCGGCATGGACATTGAGCCGTATCCAGGCCCGGGGCCGGGTTCGATCCAGGTCCCTGGATCCCGCCGCGATGATCGAGGTTCGGGCCGACCGCCTACACTACCTCTTTGAGGAGGGAACGGACGGCCTCGACAAGGTGGTCGCCCGGGGTAATGCCGTGGCCCGCCCGTTGACCGACCGGTCCCTCCGCGAGTTGTCGGCCCGCGTAATCACCGTGTCTCTCCCGCCCCGGTCCCAGTCCGTCAGGCGGCTTACGGCCGTTGGAGACGCCCGGGTCCGATTCCAGGCAGGGACCCGAACCGGACGGTCCCACCAGCCTCCGGATGGAATCTCCCGTCGCATTCTGACTTCCCCCCGAATACATGCGCACTTCCGTCCGGAAACCGGCCGCCTCTCCCGGGTAGAGGCACTGGGGCCCAGCACCCTGGAAGAACTCCCCGGAGGGCCCGGAGAGGAAAAGCGCCGGCTGTCGGCCCGCGCCCTGCGCCTGTTCTACGGGGACGATTCGGAAAAGCTGGAGCGTTTTACCGCCGACCGGGAAGTGAAGCTGGAGTTCACCTCGCCTTCGGGAATCGTCCGGGAAACCAGTAGTCACCACCTGACGGCTCTCTTCGACGGGCAGACCGACCGGCTGTCGGAGATCCGGCAGACCGGAAACTTCAACTATCGGGAGCCGGGCAGGCAAGCCTGGTCGGATTCGGCCACCCACCGGGTCGATTCCTCTCTCATCAGGCTGGAGGGACGACCCAAGGTGACCGATGCCCGGGGTGAGACCGAGGCCGACATGATCGAGTTTTATCGGGACCGGCATCTACTCAAGGCACAGGGCGAGGTTCGATCGGCCTATTTCGGCGCCGGAGAAGGCCCCGGCGCCCATCCGGTGGTCTTTGCCTCGGCCCGGTTCATGGAGTATCGGACCCGGGAGGGAATCGGACACTACCGCAAGAACGCCAGGCTGTGGCAGAAGGACCGGGTCCTTTACGCTGACGACATCCGGTTGAATCGCCTCAAGGGGACGCTGGTCGCCACGGGCGGGGTGACCAACCTGTTCCACCGCCCGGGCGAGGCGGAATCCTCCCCCGGGACGATGGTCCGGTCCGAGAAGATGACCTACGAGGAGGCGACCCGCAAGATCGTGTACGAAGACGGGGTCGCAACCACCACCCCGGACGGCAGGCTGCAGTCGGACCGGCTCCAGGTCTTTTTGCGGCGGGAGAAGGGGCGGACATCGGTGGAAAAGGCCCTGGCCGAGGGGAACGTCAGAATGGCTCAGCCGGACCGCACTTCGTTCTCGCAATGGGCGGAATATCGCGGCCAGGAGGGGAAGGTGGTCCTGTGGGGAGGTCCGCCTCAAGTCGTGGACAACGCGCGAGGTTCCACCACCGGGGCTCGATTGACAATCGATATTGGGGGTGGTAGCGTTGCCGTCGAGGGCAATACCCGGAATCGCGCCGTCACGACCCAACGTCTGTCCAGATAGGCCAGCATGCAAGTCTTGAAAGCGGCCAACCTGGTCAAGTCCTACAAGGGCAGACGGGTTGTGAACAACGTCACGCTCAGGATCGGTCAGGGCGAGGTTGTCGGGCTCCTGGGACCCAATGGAGCCGGAAAGACGACCACCTTTTACATCCTGGTGGGGCTCACCTCTCCTGACCAGGGGCAGGTATTCCTGGATGGCAGCGAAATCACCGATCTGCCCATGTACCTCCGGGCCCGAAACGGCATCAGCTACCTGCCTCAGGAACCCTCCGTCTTCCGCAAGCTGTCGGTCGATGACAACATCCTGGCCATCCTGGAAACCCTTCCCTACACCAGGCGTCAGAGGCGGAAACGGCTGGACGACCTGATTGAAGAGTTGGGATTGATCCATGTGCGCAAGAACCTGGGGGATGCGCTTTCGGGCGGAGAGAGGCGGAGAGTCGAGATTGCGCGTTCGCTGGTCATTTCTCCGTCATTCATTCTGCTGGACGAGCCCTTTGCCGGAATCGACCCGATTGCGGTGCTCGACATTCAGCGCATCGTCAACCGGCTGCGCGCCAAGGGCATCGGCGTCCTGATCACCGACCACAACGTTCGGGAGATCCTCAGGGTGACGGATCGGGCCTACATCATCAACGACGGAAAGATCCTGCAGGCAGGTACTCCCCGCGAGCTGGCCCTGAATCAAGAGGTGAAGCGATTGTACCTGGGAGAAAACTTTCGCTTGGAATAACAGCCATGGCTTTCCTTGAGCAGCGGCTCAACCTCAAACCGACTCAAAAGCAGGTGCTGACCCCCAGCCTGGTCCAGATGGTCAGCGTCCTGGCGCTCAACAAGCTCGAGCTTGCCGAAATGATATCCCAGGAGCTGATGGAAAACCCCGTGCTGGATGAAGCCACCGAGATCACGGAATCGAACGAGGACGGCCCCGGCAAGGAGGAGCGGGCTTCCGACCCCGCCGACAAGGAGATCATCGAGGTCACCGGCTCTCAAAACGGCGAGTCCACCGATCCCTTTGAACACATCGACTTTGGAAGCTTCTTCGACGACTACCTGGATCCCGGCTATCGCACCCAGGTGTCGGGCGAGGTCAGCGAGCGCCCCGCCTTCGAGAACTTTCTGGCGGAACCGACCGACCTCTACGACCACCTGCAGTGGCAACTGAGCCTGTCGGCGGCCCCGGAACCCGTCCGCCACGCGGCCGCCTCCATCATCGGCAACCTCAACCAGGACGGGTACTTGACGGCAGGCCTGGAAGAAATCGCCGCAACCGGCAACAACGCCTCCGAGGAGATCGCCGAAGCACTTCAACTGGTCCAGACCTTCGATCCGGCGGGAGTGGGTGCGCGGGACGTGAGGGAATGCCTGCTGATACAGTTGAAACATTTGCCCGGGGACCGATCCGTCGCCATACGAATCGTCGCGAAACACCTGAAACGGCTGCAGAACAATCACCATGCGGAAATCGCCCGGGCTCTGGACAAGCCGCTCGACCTGGTTCTGTCCCAGATCGGGATCATCAAGGACCTGGACCCCCGTCCGGGTCAGCGCTACAACAAGCCTCAGACCCGGGTCGTCGAGCCGGACGTCTTCATCGTCAAGGGCGAGGACGGCTATTCGGTGACCGTCAACGAGGACGACCTGCCCCAGTTGCGGGTGTCCGGACGCTATCGGAAAATGATCAGCCGGGGCGGTATTTCCAAGGAAGGCCTGGAATACGTGAAAGAGCGCTATTCCTCGGCCCTCCGCTTCATCAGGAACGTCGAGCAGCGCAAGCGGACCATCATTCGTGTCTGCGAGTCCATCGTGCGCCGGCAAACCGATTTTCTGGACCGCGGCCTGGACCATCTCAGACCCATGATGATCAAGGAGGTCGCCGAGGAGGTAGGAGTACACCCGTCGACGGTCAGCCGGGCGGTAGCGGACAAGTACGCCCAAACCCCTCAGGGGGTCTACGAACTGCGTTTTTTCTTCTCCGAAGGAGTTCAAGGACCCGCCGGGACCCTCATCCCGCTGACCACCGCCCGGCGGAGAGTCAAACAGCTCATTCAGGCGGAGGATCCCACCAAGCCGTTGACCGATGAGCAGATCACCCGAAGACTCAACGGTGAAGGCATCATGGTCACCCGGCGAACCGTGGCCAAGTACCGTGAAGACCTCAAGATCCTGAGCACTCATCAGCGCCGCGTCAGAACGAATTCGCTCTCGCCCACCAGGTCGGCGCAGGCCAACAAGTGAGCCGCCCGGCAGGGAGCCGTCGCAGGCCGCGGCAGGCGGCGCGAGCAACCCCGCGATGAAGGATGCGGGCCCGGCGAGTCAACGGAGAGAACCCGATGCAGGTGGCATACACGGGACGAAACATTGAAGTCACTTCCGCGCTGCGGGATTTCACCGAAGGGCACCTCAAGAAGATCCGCAAGATACTGGGTGAAGCCATCCACGTTCACGTGACCCTGACTGTGCAGAAGCACCGGCAGATCGCGGAGGTCCATTTGCATTCCAGGTCCCTGGATATCAACGGACTGGAAGAAACCAACGACATGTACGCCTCCATCAACGCCGTGCTGGACAAGGCCGAGCGGCAGGCCTTGAAGCACAAGGGAAAGAAAATCACCAGAAAGCGCCACCCGGCCTCCCGCCCGGCCTCCACCCCCTCGACCTCGCCGAACCGGCCCCCGTCGGGAGTCCCGCGGGTCATCAAGTCCACCTCCTTCGCCGCCAAGCCCATGTCCATTGAGGAGGCTGTCCAGGAAGTCAGTGGCTCCGACGGCAATTTCCTGGTTTTCCGGAACGCCGATTCCGAGAAAATCAGTGTCGTCTACAAGCGCAAGGACGGCAACTTCGGGCTGATCGAACCCTGATGGAAGCCGGAAATCCCTTTGTCATCATTACGGGTCTGAGCGGGTCCGGCAAAGACACGGTCCTGAAGGCCTTTGAGGACATGGGGTATTTTTGTGTCGACAATCTCCCCCTGGAGCTGATTCCCAAGTTCGCGGAGCTCTGCAACCAGGCCCGGGCTCAGATCAAGCGCGCCGCCATCGTCATCGATGTGCGGGAGGGCGCCGAGCTGGCCAGGTTCCCCAAGCTGTTCGAAGCCCTGAAGAAGACGCCCCTGGCCATCACCCTGGTCTACCTGGAGGCCACTTCCGGTTCCCTGATCCGCCGTTACAGCGAGACCCGCCGGCCGCATCCGCTCAAGGGCAGCGAGCCCATCGCCGCCGCCCTGGCCGAGGAGAGACGCCGCCTGGCTCCCATCAGGAAACTGGCCGACCAGGTCATCGACACCAGCCCCTTCAACGTTCACGAACTGAGACGATTCATCGTCGACAAATTCCAGAAGCGGGACACGACGGCTCTCCTCATTTCACTGGTCAGCTTCGGATTCAAGCACGGCCTGCCCGCCGAGGCCGACCTGGTCTTCGACGTCCGATTCCTGCCCAATCCCAACTTCGTGCGGCATCTCAAGCACAAGAACGGGAACGACCCCGAGGTGGCCTCCTACGTCCAATCCTTCGATCAGACCCGGCAGTTTCTCCGCCGCCTGGAGGAGCTGTTCCTGTTCCTGATTCCCAACTACGCCATCGAGGGCAAGAGCTATCTGACGATCGCCATCGGCTGCACCGGAGGCCGGCATCGTTCGGTCGCTATCGCCAACCAGATCGGAGGGTTGCTGAACCTGAAGGGCTACACCGCCAAGGTGCTGCATCGCGACCTGGCGCGCTCGTGAGGCCCCGCGGCGGCGGAGCGCCGTGGCTTTCAAATTCCAGCGATTCGGCGGCCCACGGATTCGGCGCTGGTTCTCCTCGGGGTATCCGACTAGCCCTTGCCCTGTTGTGCGGATCAAAAGAGGATGAACGCCCGATCATTGAATAAGGACGAACCACGAATGGACACAAATAGACACGAATGCACAAGGCCCTCCTTGGCCGGCGGGAGACTCCAGGCTCCTTTCGCAGTATCCGGACTCAGGTGGGACTTCGTGTCGTTCGAGGATCGCCCACTCGATTGGCTTCAATCAATAAACATGGGAGCCTTTTACAAAATTCGCAATCGGGAATGACATTGATTCGCCAATGGTGATGTGCTGCAGGCTCCGGCAATCGCCGCAAAAAACACAAGAG
>JAJECY010000248.1 GCA_022821775.1 Acidobacteriota bacterium | reverse complement strand
CTCAGCTTTCTGATGTCGCCGCCAGACCTGCCCGAATTGGACCGCATGTGCCGGCGCCATCCCCAGACCCCGGTCATCATCGATCACCTCTGTCTCATCGGAAGACGGGGGACTTTCCCGGAAGAGGAGATCACGGCCCTGTGCGCCATGGCCAAACATCCGGCCGTGATGGTCAAGGTCGGGGCTTTCTATGCGCTGGGCGCCAAGAAGCCGCCTTACCTGGAACAGCTTCCTCTCATCCGGCGGGTGGTGGAGGCCTTCGGTCCGGAACGCTGCATGTGGGAAAGCGACTGCCCCCTTCAGGCCCTCGATCCCCCAAATACCTTTGAGGCCGCTGTGGCCCTGATTCAGGATCACGCCGACTTCCTGAGCGAGAGCGACAAGGACCAGATCCTGGTGAAGACGGCCGAGAATTTCTTCTTCAAGCGCTGAGAAGGAGCGCCCGGTGATTCTCCTGTCCAATGGAAGGATGGTGGATGGCAGCGGCAGCCCCGGAAGGGAGGCGTCGGTCCTGATCCATGACGGCCGAATCCGGGAGGTGGGTGCGGTCGCCGCCTCGCCGGACATGGAGGTGGTGGACTGCTCCGGGCTGACGGTGGCGCCCGGTTTCATCGACGTGCACAGCCACAGCGACCTGGAGGTGCTGGAGCACCGCCCCGAGAAGGTCCTGCAAGGGGTCGCCACCGAAGTGGTCGGCAACTGCGGGTTCTCCCTGTTTCCAAAATTGCCTTCGGAGAAGCTGGTTCCCAGTTTCGACCTGTTCGACAGGCGGGGCTCGCGGGCCTGGACCGATGCGGCCGCTTACTTCGAAGATCTTCAACAGGTCGGCAGTCGCACCAACGTGGCGGCTCTCACCGGGCACGCCACGCTCAGGGCCAACGTCTGCGGGATCAAGGCGGCCCCTCTCGACTCGACGGAGTGGCGCCGGATGGAGCAGAGGTTGTCCTCCTGCCTGGAGCAGGGATCGATCGGGTTCTCCACCGGCTTGAACGAAGCCCCCAGCAGCTACGGGGACTTTGCGGAGCTGGCCCGGCTCTGCCGGATCGTCCACCGGCGCGGCGCCTTCTACACCACTCACCTGAGGGACTACAAGTTTCACATCCTCGAGGCCGTGGAGGAGGCCCTCAACCTGGGCCGGGAGACCGGGGTCTCGGTTCAGCTTTCCCACCTGCAGACGGTGGGGCGCATGAACTGGGAAAAGATGGATGCGGTGTTGGACCTGGTGGATCAGGCCCTGCGGGACGGGGTGGACGTGGGAATCGATGCCTACCCATACCTGGCGGGATCCTGCCACCTGACCCAGATTCTGCCGAGCTGGGCCCTGGAGGGGGGAACCGGGCGCTTGCTGGAGCGGCTGTCCGACAAGAACTCTCGTGCCAGGATCGCGGACGGGACCGTGGCCAACCTGGGCAACGGTTGGGAGAACCTGTTGATTGCATCGGTCCGGGAGAGCGGACACCAATGGCTTGCATCGGCGCGGGCCCGGAGCCACCAGGCCCTGGTCGGCAGGACCATTCAACAGGTGGCCGAGGAACGCGTCCGTTCCGGAGTGGAAACGGCCCTGGATCTGCTGCAGGAGACCCGGGCCTCCCTGGTGATCGTTTCCTTCAACCAGTCGGAAGAAAACCTGCGCAAGGTGTTGAGCCACCCGCTCACCTCCATCATCACCGACGGGGTCTACACCGAGGGGAATCCCCATCCTCGGACCTTCGGAACCTACCCGACCCTGTTTGGGGAATTCGTTCGCGAGAAGGGCTGGTTCACGGTTGAAGAAGCGGTGCGCAAGTCGACGGCGCTGCCGGCCCGCCGATTCAAACTGCAACAGCGAGGGTTGCTGGCCCCGGGATACTGGGCCGACGTGACGGTGTTCGATGCGGAACGGATCGGCACCCGGGCCGACTACATGGAGCCTCGCCATGCCCCCCAAGGCATTCATCACCTTCTGGTCAACGGAGAGTGGGCGTTGCGGGAGGGGAAGCTGCAGGACCGGTTTCCCGGGCGTCCCCTGAAGCACCGGGGTTGAATGCAGAGCGCAGCCTCGTTCCGAAGCGGGGTCTCTTGCCCTTGCCGAAATCCTGTTTTCAAGAATGCCTTTTGCAAAATTCCGGAGGCAAGGGACGGACGTCCCCAGCGCTCGACGACGAATTTTGCCAAAGGCTCAAGAAAGGTTACATTCCATGGAAGAGGAAGCCCGTTCAAGTAGCGAGTCGTTGTCAGGAGGGAACCGCTGGCGGTTGGCTCTCTCCCTGGACAAGCAGCGCCAGCCTGTGGGGGGCAGCGCGGAAACCCTGGCGGACGCCATCCGGCGGGGAGCCGATCTCAGAATCTATACCGAGTTCCGCCACAACGAGCACGTGGACCGAGACTCCGACAATCCCGAGCTGGTTCAGGAGGTCTCCGATTTTCGGGTGACCTATCTGCTGGAAGATCGATGGACGGCCGGAATCATGAATCTCAGGCAGCCGGTGGGACTGGTGGAGGACGGCTTTGGCCCGAGGGCCTCCATGTCCTTCTTCATGTACAACCAGAACGGCCTGCAGGCCATCGCCCGGCCCTACCTGGACGGCAAGCCCGATGAAGCTCTGCCGGCGGCCTCACCCCCCTACGATCGGGGTTCCGATCCCAACACGCAGCGCTTGGATGACTGGGATGCAGGCACCAACGCCCCCAGCCAGAACTTTATCTATGACTTCGAGTCCTATGGTTTCCACGTGCTGGACGTCTGGGAAGAAGTTCTCTCTCACGCCGAGGACGGCACGGTGGTGTCCGGTTCGGTCGAGGAACTGGCCAGGCAGTGCGCCCTTGGCCGGGACGTCAAGGTGGCGCTCCGCGGCTTGTGCGCCGACCTGGCCGATGACCCGGCAAAGGCCATGGACCACGAAGTCTTCGTTCACGTGGGCCCCAACTACTACTATACCGAGCAGAAGCGGCTGTGGGGGGGCACCCAGCCCGTGGTTCGGGTCAAGCCTTCCATTCCGACCCGATACCAGAGCAAGGGCTGGGATTTCGGCTGGCTGTTGCCCCGCACCGACGGCTACCTGGCCCGCTGGCTGGTCGATCCCTACACCCTCCAGTTTCAGAAGAGCCAGGTCCGCTGTGCGGTCCGCTGGTTCGTGCGCTGAATAAGGGAAAACCTTCGAGCCTAGGCGAGACGAATCAGTGCTGCGCCGGCGGTGAGTCACCTCATTCCGGCTCCAGGACTCCATCCAGCTCCTTGCGGCATTGGTCCAGGACCCTGACCAGGAAATAGTCGCCACCCCAGGGCATCACCTGGCCGCCCATCCCGCGGTATTTTGCCAAGGCCTCCAGAGATGGCACGGTGACCCCCCAGGCCTTGCCGGCCCGACTGGCGGCGTCGGCCACCCGCTGGACGGCGTCATCCAGAACAAACGGCTCGTTCCCGGGCAGGCTGGACATGCGACGTGTGAGATCGGCGGGACCCACGAAGAGACAGTCGATCCCCTCTACGGCAGCGATTTCTTCCACGTTTTCCAGCGCCTCGGGGGACTCGATCTGGGCCAGGATGAAGGTCTCGCGGTTGGCTTCCCCGCAGTAGTCGCTCCCCGGCGTCCAGGCAGCCAGGGTGTAATCCGCATCCATTCCGGCCCCGTCGACTCCACGGTCGCCCAGAGGTGGAAATTTGACCGCCCGGACCAATTGCCTGGCGATCTGGGCGTTGTTGACAAAGGGAAACATGAAGCCGGCGGCCCCCTCTTCCAGGTACCGGTACAGGCGGGCGGGTTCCCGGGTGGAGGGACGGATCATGCAATCGATATCGTGGAGCTGACACAGGGCCAGAATGGACTGCACCTCCCTGTCGTCCATGGCCCGGTGTTCCAGATCGAACCAGATCCCGTCGTATCGAGAATGGGCGGCGTGGCGGATGAAGAAGGGAAGGAAGTGTCCCATTCCGCAGATTCGGGCGAACTTGCCGCTGCGGAACTTTTTCAAGACTTTGCTCTTTCTCACTGGCGTGGCTCCTGGGGTTGTGGGTTATGAACGGCTGGAAATGATTGTGGGCGTGATGGTTGGCAAACCCTGTCCGCTCCTACCATATCACGACGCGTTCCAGGGTGCTGCCGTAGCGGTGTCCGTTTCGCTTGGCGACAAAATGACGGATCAATTTGACTCTGAGTTGCGCGATCTCAAGGCAGTCCCGCCCCCCACGACAGGGCGGCCCCTTCGAGGGTGAAACAAGGGGGTCGTTGATGAAAGACGAACCACGAATGAACACGAATGGACACGAATACGGATGGACTTCCTTCAATAGCAAGCGGCCACGGAATGCACCTGCAATTTTGTTCCCCCTTGGTGTGACCCTGTCATGGGATGAAGCCCACCCGGGAGCGCGGGCGTCCCGCCCGCACCATAGACTGGCACAGCCCCGGCCATCTCCTCCACTTGGATCGAACGGCAACGGCGCCGGGGAATCGACAGATTTCATGAACATCGATGCACAGGATGCACAGGATAAACAGGACGAGAGGCTTCTGCGCCGGAAGCCGGCTGGGGCGATGATCCGGTGCGGGCTTGCGGATGCTCAGGACTGCGAGCCAGTTGTTTCCTGAAAAATCCTGTGCATCCTGTGCATCGATGTTGATACTCCGTTTGGTGGCGGTGCGGGCCGTTGACGCAGATCCGTCCCGCTTGGTGGCCCTTGGTCGTCCTTCGTGTGGCATGGTGGATAACTCTTTTTCTCTGTTGTCTCAGGCTGGGATCACCCTGCGCGTCCGTAGCGGACTCCTTTATTTATCCACCCGTTTACTCTATGATCCCTGGATTGCTCCAGGGGTCCCTGATCCGGGGATCAAGCCCGCGCCGATGACTTCATGCAACCTGGCTTGAGAAAGCAGCTCGACGAGGAGGGCTATGTCATCCTGCGGGGGCTGGTGGAACCGCAAGTGGTGGCCTCGGCCCGGTCTGGTATTGATGGACTGGTGGACGAACTGGCCGCCGGCTTGATTCGGGAGGGAGAGGTCCAGTCCTCCTTTTCGGAAGAGCCCTTCGAGACCCGCATCTACCGGCTCTATCGGGACTGCATGGACCGTTGCCCCCAAAGTTTCCGCCACGAACTGCATCTGCCCGGCATCTTCGGCTACTTTTTTCACCCGGTGCTGCTCGACCTGGTGGAGTCGGTCCTGGGCGGCGAGATTCGCCTCTATCCCAACTACACCGTGCGTCCCAAGCTCCCCGACTGGGAGGGCACTCGCATCTGGTGGCACCAGGACGGCGGCTACACCCACTTCGTGCACACCGATGAGGCTGTGCAGGAGGATGACGTGGAGGAGCTGCGAATGCTCAACGTCTGGTCGCCGCTGGTTCCGGCCCGGGAGGAGAACGGCTGCATGCAGTTCGTCCCGGGCAGCCACAAGCTGGGGGTGGTGCCCCACGTCAGCCGCCGCTACTACCTGGAGATCGTCGACCCCAGATATACGCCTCTCTTCGAGAAGGCCGTCTCCATCGAGCTGGACCCGGGGGACGTGGTGCTGTTCAGCAATCTGCTGTTTCACCAGGGCCTGCCCAATCGCGGCCGGACGGTTCGCTGGAACCTGGACTGGCGCTATCAGGATGCCCGCCAGCCGACTCTGCGCCAGGACCAGGGACACATTGCCCGCAGCCGGACCTTTCCGGAGCGCGCCGTCCACAGCGCCGGGGAGTGGGCCCGGCTGGAATTTCGTTAGCCAGGCGTCGCCTAGGATGGGCAAGCAGCAATAGAGAAGTTATTCACGAAAGCCTTTTGCAAAATTCCGCAGGCAAGGGTTTTATGGGTCGGGAAAGGGGACCGGGAATTCGAGGGGCAGGTCTGCTCTGTGCATGAATGGCCACAAAAGGCACAAAATCTGGAATTGGCAGGTCTCGAATCTCATTGAGGAATCCGGGTTCACAGCACTCGGCTCTCCGTCGAACGGCCACAAAAGGCACAAAAACGGGATTGGGCAAGACTGGAGCCTTTATTTGTGCCTTTTGTGCTTTTTGTGGTTGAGCCGTTTACCCCATTGGCTGAGCAGCGGGAGCGTTCCCGGGAGAGGCAGGGGAGCGGTCACTCGCGGGGCAAGTCACCTCTCTCTTGTTTAATGGAGATACTCGATTCCGAATTTTGCAAAAGGCTCACGAAGAATCTGATTGATGACCGGAGGTGCCGGCCTGTCTCCGGAACAACCAATGAAATGGAGGAAACCGATGCCGACGCGCTACCTGAGGATCCCGCTCTTGGGGTCGCTATTGCTGCTCGTTACCCTGTTGCCTGGTCTGGCCACGGAACGGATCTTTATTCTCAAGAACGAGGGGGAGATCGTCCAGTACAAGATCAGAGACAAACAGGACGAGGTCAAGCAGGTGGCTTCCTACAGCGATCAGGATTTCCCCGGTGTTTTCCCGGCTGCCTCGATCTCCATGAAGCGGGGCAACATCCTCTCGGTCTACGACCGCCAGCGGCATCTGACCGGCCGGCTGGTCTACGACCCGGCCGCGGACCGGCTGAAGCTCTACGACGGCAATCCGGGCGACCGCGCCGGTCTGAGCGGGCGACTCCTGGAAGACCCGAATCTCGACGAGATTTTCCGCCAGCGGAGTCACATGTACTTCAAGGACTGGAACAGCGCGCCCCGTCGAGGACCCGTGAAGGACAAGTTCGGGAAGATGACGGGAAGCACCTACCGGGACATTTTCGTGTTGCAGGGCCGGGTCTTCGGAATATCCGGGGACCACGTCTACCAGCTTACGGACAAGTCGGGAGAGTCCCTGACGGGCGGCTCCCGAACCGCCCTGGTTCTGCCGGGAGCCGATCTGACAGGCGCTGCCGAAAGCCCCTGGGGGGAGGCCTTCATTGCCGATGCCGCCACCGATCAGCTTCACCGAGTCTTTCTGATGGAGGGGGAGCTGGTGGCGGAGAACCCCGTTAAGAACCCGACCCTGAAATCTCCCAGCGGTCTCGATTTCACGGCTTCCGGGGAACTATTCGTTGCCAACGGCACGGCCAGTCCTCATGCCGTATCCCGACTCAAGTTCAATCTGAGCGGCTTCACCCGCTGGTGGCCGCGGGCCAGGAAGGGGTTGGATCTCGACGGGAGCGGGGCCCTGGATGTGGCGGTGGCGGAGCCGGTGGGCTACGTGATCTCCGAGAAGACCCATCCTATCCAGCAACTGAGCGCGGAAGCGGCCGGTGGGCACTACGGTATTTCACAGGTGACCTTTCTCGCACCCGAGATCAACTCGGAATCGGCGATCATCGCCCTGGTCGAGTACGGTCCCGGGGGCAACACGCCGGTCCATTACCATCCGAACATGGAGCAGATCGAAATCGTGCTGGAGGGAAAGGCCCTGTGGGAGGTGGGCGAGTTCGAGCGCGAGGTCGGCCCCGGGGACGTCATCTTCACGCCTCGCTTCGTCAAGCACGGATACAAGGTGCTGGGGGACAAGCCCTTCAAGTTCCTGCAGTTGGAGTGGAGGAATATCGAGGATTAGGCCGGCCGTGCCTCAGACCGACCAGCCGGGGAACAAGATATCCACGAAGGGGCAAGAAGGACTACGAAGACACGCGAAGAAAAAATGGCGATAGAGGTTTCCCGGCACCAGGCGCGGCCGGGGCGGCTAGGCGGAAACCGGCAGCTCCGGGTAGCTGGGCCCCTGAACGATCTCTCCCACGGCCACTCCCTCCACCGAGGCCATGCGATCGTTCCAGTCGTCTCCGCGGCGGCGGATATGTCCCGGCATCAGGTGCATGACGTAGCTCCGCCGGGGGTTGTCGGTCTTGTTGCCGTAGGAGCCGTGAAAGGTCCTGCAGTGGTGGAAGTGGCAGTGGCCGGCCGGCACCTCGCATGCCACCGGCTCCACCTGGGCGGGCAGATCGGCACGTTTCAGCAGCCACTCCGGGTCGGTCACGTCGATGTCCTCGCGGGAGTAGTCCAGCTCCCAGCGGTGGCTTCCCGGAACTACGTACATGCAGCCGTTGTCTACGGTGGCGTCGTCGATGGCGATCCAGCAGGTAGCCAGGTCAGCAGGGTAGACGTGGTCCCAGTAGGTGTAGTCCTGGTGCCACCCCAGCGTGGTCTTCTGGTCGAAGGCCGGCTTGTAGATCATCTGGTCTTCCCACAGCCGCACCGGGGCTTTCATGAGGTCGCTGGCTAGCGTACTGACGGCATCGTTGCTCAGCACCTTGCGAAACACCGAGTCGTGGCGGGAAAGGTTGACGACCTTCACCGAGGGCAACTGCCCCTTGGCATCCGACCTTTCCACCGTTTCTCCCTTGTATAGCTGGGGAAAGGAGACGCTGCCGTCCAGGATGCCCTGGATGCGCTGCTTCAACTCGGCGATGGTGGCGTCCGACAGCACCCGGGGCCCCAGCAGGTATCCGTTGGCGTGGAAGAATTCGATTTGTTCCTGGGTGAAGTGCACGGTTTCTCCTTGAAGTGCGAAATTATGGCCGGCCGGCATCCGGGATAGGGCCTGGCTCAGAGCCTGCAAAAGACCCTCCGAACCGCCGGAATCGACCTGACATTCTAGTCTCATTGAGCAGCGGGCGGCAAGGGGGACTTTGGCTCACACCTGAACGACCCAGGAGGATAACGAGAATGTACTTTATCAAGTACCAGCCACTCAAACGGAAGCTTAAGGAAAGGACTCTCAGTGACCGGGAGGCCCTTGTCTATCTGGTCGTTTACATTTTTCTCCTTGGATTGTCTTTCGCATTGTCTTTCGCAATTCCGACAGGGGCCACGGACGAATGCAGTGACGCGGACTTGGCGGCTTGGGACGATGAGGTTTTTTTGCTTGTGTTTGTCTGCCTTCCGATTGCAGGTATCTATTACGTCTATGTTGCGAATGGAGGAAAAAGCGGCTTCGACTTGATTCAGAAATACTTTGTTCTAGGTTGGGTCGTAGGCATTCGATTTCTGGTAGTTTTTCTCCCCCTATCGGTGGCAACTATCCTTGTAAGCGCTCAGGTTTTAGGCAACGGGTGCGAGGACAGAATACAGTTTTACCCTCAATATGTCGTTTCCACTCTTGGGGAGATTGTCTACTATCAACGCCTCGGCAGGCATATTCGGGATACGAGAAACACGGTCATCGAATCGGGCAAACGTGAAGGATAACGCTTAATTCAACGCTGCCAGCAATTCCATACAACTGTCGAGATCCACACTAAAATTAGTCACCCAAGTACTCCAGAAAGTCCCGGTGGGCTTCCTCGGGACCGCCGTCGAGCACGGCGATCCGGCCTCTTCTCATAACAGATTCTCCGGAGGCCATATCGCCGAAGTAGGGATTGGAGTGGACACATCCGTAGGCCGGGGTGATGTTGCTCTGCAGGAACTGGCTGTCGTCCCATCCCATCCAGAGCGTCCGGTTGGAGCCGGCGGCGCGCACCCAAAGGAACCCGTCGTCGGGGCGCTCGACGGTGTGGCTCCACTTGGCTCCGGGTCGAGTGGGGTCCCCGTGCAACTTCTGGGGGGTGTGATCCCGGACGAATGAGAACAGGTATACCGGGCGTCCTCCGATGGTATCCATCTCGGCGAAGGACCGCACCCGTCCGTCGCACACGCAGCCGGTCCGTTCCCTTGTCAGGTCCAGAAAGGAGGCTGCCGGCGTGAGTTGCAGGCACACGGCCGATATCACCTGCTTCCAGTCCCGCCGGCTGGCGTTGGTGAGCTCGAGGCTGAGATCGAACCCGAGTGGGCATGACCGGATGTTGGCGTCAATGGCCAGACTCCCCGGGATCTCGAGGCTGTAACCCAGGGTGGAGTCGCTCCGGGGTTGCCAGACGGGACAGGGGGAAGGTCCGTCGAAGAATACCGGTCTTTCCGAGGTGGCCCCGATCTCTACCAATTCCGGGAACCAGAGGGCGGCCCGGTCTCGGCCCTCGGCATCCAGAGACAGAATGGTTTGGGTGGTACGTATTTCCACATTCAGATGCATGTCAAGTGCTAGCGCCCGGTCAAGCCGGCCCGCTTGAGAAGGACGAGGGCCGGCGGATAGTTGGCGGCGGCTGAACGCCGTATCAGGGCCCAGGCCTCGGCAGTCTTGAACTGTCGCAGCAGGGTGGTTCCCAGGTTGTAGAGCAGTTGGGGGGAGCGGTTGCCTTTCTCCAGCGACTGGCGGAAAGCCGCCTCGGCCCGGTCGTAGCGGTCCAGGTGGAGGTAGCAGACTCCCAACTGGAAATGGATCGGGGCGGTCTTGGAGGGGCCGGGAAGTCGTTCCCACTGTTCGACGGCCTCCCTGAAGCGGGAGAGCCGGTAGAGCGTCGAGGCCAGGTTCAGTCGGGCCCAATGCGCACGCGGGTGGGACCGCAGCCCGCTGGTGTAGGCCCGGGCCGCTTGGCGCAGTTGGCCCAGTTGCTGATGGCAGTAGGCGAGGTGGAGCCGATAGGAGGCCCGGCGGGCTCCGGGTTCGCTGTCCCCGGCCAGTTCGCGGAAGGCCGCCAGGGCCGCCTCCCAATTCCTGGCCTCCAGGTGGCGGAAGGCCGCCTCGCGGCGTCCTTCCAGCTCGATCTCCCCGATTCTCCTTTGGACGCCGGCGTCTTCCGGTCGAAGATCGGCAGCCTTCTTCAGAACCCTCAAGGCCTCCTCTTTCCGGCCCTGGGTGTAGAGACAGTAGCTGATCCATTGCAACAGCCCCGGGTTCAGGGGATTTCTGCTTTCCACCCGGCGAAACCGCTCCAGGGCGGCGGCCGGCTGCTGCTGATCCTGCTTCCAGTAGGCCTCGATCAGCGACTGGTTGAGATGGGCCCGGGGAACCTCGGCCAGGATGCGCAACGCCGAGCCGAAATCGGACCGGCCGGCCAGGATCCAGGTGGCCTCCTGCATGGCCTTGGTATTGGAGGGATCTCTTTCCAGGGTCTGGAGGTATAGCTGCAGGGCAGGCTGGGGCCGTTCCAACCGCTGGTAGGCGTCTGCCAGCAGGAGCCTGCCGCTGATGAACTCCGGGTGGCGATTCACGGCCGGCTCCAGAAGCGGCAGAGCCTGGAGGGTCTTCCCCTGTCCCACCAGGCTCAGGGCTTCGATGTAGTCCTCGAAGGCCTGGTAGAGCTGCCCCGCCTTGCGGGCCGATTCGGCCGCCTCCCGCTCCTGTCCCAGTTGGCCGTAGAGTTGGGCCAGCTCGGAGTGATAGAGAGGGTTCTCGGGGTCCGCCCCGGAGGCCAGCTTCAGCGATTCCAGGGCGGTGGCGGTGCGGCCGGCGGCGCGCTCCTTCTCACTCAGCCGGAAGAGGATGGAGGCGTCGGCGGGGGCCATCCGGCGGGCGATCCTGAGTTGCTCATAGGAGTCGCCCTCGCGTCCCTGGATTCCCAGCAGCATGGAATAGAGCAGGCGAAATCGGGGCGCGCCCGGGTCGATCTCGATGGCCCGACGGGTGTGGTCCACCGCCAGATCCAGACGCTCCTGGATCAGGAAGAGGAAGGCCAGCCGGTAGTGGACTCTCTCGTCGCCGTCTCTGAGGTGGATGGATTGTTGAAAGTGGCTGATTGCGTCGGGGAGCCTTCCCTGCCGCAGATAGGCCTCCCCCAGGCTGCGATGAGCTTCCGGGTCCAACGGCTGTAGCGACAAGACCTGTTGCAGGTGCTCTTCGGCTTCGTCCGCTCTTCCGGACTCGACCAGGAGCAGGCTGAGGGGAAGGAGCAGGCGGGGCTCGTCCGGGTGCCGCTCCAGACCGGCCTGGAGCAGCTCGATGGCCTCTTCGACGCGGTGGTACCGGCGCAGTTGCTCCGCTTGCTGCTCGTATTCCGGGACGGTCTGGGCCAAGGACGGAATTCCGCCCAGCGCCAGAATGATTCCGGCAACGACAGGCAACAAGAGGTGAGGATGATGGCTCATGAGAGGTCGGCCCTGGACTTGGGTTGGCGGTTAGCCACCGAGCCAGCAACGAAAGTTGCTCGTACTTGCGTTCCCGATGCCAGTATAGCAGCCCATTGTTCAGTGGTGTTTCACATCAGGAGCCATCAGGATCCATGGTCGTTTCGCCGTAGGTTATAAAGATGATCCAGGACGGGATTGATTAGCGAACTAATGATTGCCGATTGTTGATTGGGAAGTTTTGACAGGTGTCCTTCGAAAAGCAGGTACTGAAGAGATGTAGTGGAGGGAAACTTCTAAGCCTTGGGGGGTGAATTCGGGGATCAGTGCCGTCACCTCCTGGTGGCGACAACCCGTGTCTCTTTCATGCCACGACCGGTTAGCGTTGCAATTCCGGATGAGGCGCCGTGAAGCGCTGGCGGATGCTTGTTGCCCCGTTAGCTAGTGCCATCATTCCGATCCTCAGCGATCTGGATACCAGGCGACTTTCTATTGCCTACTTTCTCGTTACCATTTCCGTCTTGCGGCTGGCAAAGTCAGAATGTCGCTGGCTTAGGATTACTTTGTGCCGTCTCGAGTCTTCTTCAAGAATTTGTCGATAAGCGCCATTACCTCATGAATTGTCGATGATCCACCCGCGATCAGTCCAGCCGTTACGATTATGTCCGTGAATTGGAATACGCCTAGCTGGAACGCAGACGCTCCGGATTTACTAGGATCAAAAATCTCACCAAGAAGCCGGACGCCGGACAGAGAGACCAAAATCCCAAACGTCAAGCCAACGAGAAGAGCTCGCCTCTGGGTTCCGGCCCTGTATCCCGCCAGTTCTTGCTTGGCCTGAGCTTTTTCAGCGTTTGTGCCCGATTCTGTTTTCTCCTCACGCTGGATTTTGCCGCCTTGTCGCCAAGCTTTCATGAGGACTTCAAGCGAGCGTTCAACGAACAGAGCAACAATGTACAATACTCCCAACTGAGTAAGCGCAACCAGAAACGCATCCTTCCCCTCTTTAATGTTGATCGGTTTCAGTTCTTCATGCTGGAAAAAAATGACAAGGGCTACAGCCAAAACCGCCAGAGATACCCAAATCCGTCCGATGTACTTGTCCATTGCTTCGCTCCCTCGATCTAGATTTCCTCACATGATTTCGCACGGTTGTGTCATACCGCACATGGCGCCAACCAGTCCGGCCATTACTGGACGGTAGCCACCGCAAAAATAAGCGACATTAGGCTACAGTAACACAAGATTCCCTCGTCCCACAGCTCGTACCGCACCCCACACCTTGACTTTGCTTCCGCGCCGCATACGCCACTATGCAATTCTCCTAAGTCGTTCCATTAGTGACGGCTTTTTGCAGTTTGATTTTCAGCGTTACTTTCGCCGATGCGGGACTGGTTTCGTTCTGCAGAACGATAATTACTTTCTTCCATTCCTCTTCGGAAAGGTCACTCAACAGATATAGTTTACACGCCGCGCCGTTCGTGGTGGGACGTAGGTCAGAATCGATAATCGAGTTTTCGTCTACGATCAGTCCAGATTTTGTCCCGATCGAGAATTTGTGCGGCAGAAACTCGACCATTAGAGATCGAATTGACTGAATGGCCTTGGTTGCGTTTTTGATCGTGTCTTCGACTTTCTTTTCTTTAGCGAATCTCTTGGCTTGTACGCCCGCGGTTTCGATCAGACCGTCGATAGCCTTGAGTTCATTGGAATCTCTGACGGCGGCGAGGCTGAATGTAAACGGAACACCGACATTCCAGGGACCTTGATAGAGCACTTTGTCCTTGATGCCGATTACTTTGTCGATGCTTGCTTTGCCGTTGAGAATCTTGTCCCGGAAAGCGAATTTCGAGGCGTTCTCACCTCCTCCGACAGTGGCGTCAAACACAAGAGTCCGCTGTTCCAGATTGGGGTATTTTGAGTTCGAGTCCGGAAGATCGAGAGTGATCGAATCGAGGACGACAACGACCTCCTTTACTTGATCCGGCGACAAGGGCTTGAAGTTGTAGACACCGATGTGCACCTCGATATCGGGATCGGACTGGTCTGATGGGTTTTCTGCCTTGCGGATGACCTTGTAGGTGCCCTTCTTTAGCTGGATCCGATCGGTCGTAGAAGGTGATTCTTGGGTCATGGATGCATGCAAGGAAAGCTCGGTGTCGTCATCGACCTGCCCCTTGATGAAATCAAGAATCGCTCCGAGCATGTTGAGGCCCACGGAAACGGCGGTTCCCGGCCCAGGTACAAGGTTGGCAATCGCACTCGCTCCACTCAGAGCCGCATTGGCCCTTCTAAGACCTTTCACAGTGTCCGTGTCTGTTTCCACAACATTGACACTGAGGTCCAAGTTGACGTCCGGTTTTCCAAGAAACAGGACATAGTGGTGGAATTTGTCGCCGTTCTTGACGGGGGCGTCCGTGTTTTTGGGACGTGACCAGGAGAGAGACGTCGCTTGATTGCCCAATGATATAGCTAGCGTTCCCTCCCTGCTGCTTTCTATGCGGTCTTTCGAAAACAGACGTCCCACATGGAGTTTCTCTAGGAGAACAAGTATCGTTTCGTTTTTAAGAACATCGTCCGAGTCGGAGTTCGAGTCGGGGGGAATTACGCAAATCTGTTGGTTGGGACCGAGTACGTAGGTGGTCATCGAATTTTCCCTTCTAATCAATCCTAAACGGCGAACAGGCTATTCAACTGAAATTCCGAAGATCAGATTCGTTGATTGGGTGCTACAGCACAACTAATCGTGAGTGCTGATCCAACGACGGCTCCTGCATGACGTGGGAGCTACAGCTGAACGAAGCGCTTGTACTCGGAGTCAGTTCATGGGCTTGGCGGTGGCTGTCACGGCAATCAGTGTCAATAGGGCCATGGCCGGATCTGCTTTTTACGGGAACCAAGGTACAGGATAGAAGAAACAATAATCTACAATTCGAAGCTCATAATCAAAATGGAATGTCATGGATAAGCCCTCTCGCGTCGTTGTAGGCCGTCGTAGGCGTGAGTGCGGTGGGCGAATCCTCCACACCCACATCCACGCAGCCTGCCGATGAGCAACCCTCAGGCTCGCTGCTCGCTCAGAAAGCGATCGACCCGGCGGCGGGACGGAATGGAGGCTTGCGCTCCCGCCCGGGTTACCGAAAGGGCGGCGGCGGCGTTGGCGAAGTCGATGGCCTGGGGCAGAGTCCCCCCCTCGGCCAGGCAGGCGGCCAGGGCGCCGTTGAAGGTGTCTCCTGCGGCGGTGGTGTCGGCGGCCTTGACAGGGTAGGCCGGAAAATGGCGACTCAGCCGGCGGTTGACCACCCAGGCGCCCTTGTCTCCCAGCTTGAGGATCACCGTGTCCGGTCCCAGCTCCAGCAGGCGGCGGCCCAGGGCCGGGGCATCGTCCAGGCGAATCTCCCCGGGCGGCTCTCCCAGCAGCAGCAAGGCCTCGGTCTCGTTGGGAGTCAGGAAGTCCAGGTTGCGCAAAAGGGTCGGGGGCAGGGCGGCTGCCGGGGCGGGATCCAGAATGGTGGTCGCCTCCTGCCTGCGGGCCAGCCGGGCGGCGGCCTCCACCGTCTGCAGCGGCGACTCCAGTTGCAGCAGAACGATTCCCTGACCGAAGTCCTGAAAGGCCGGTTCCAGATCGGCGGCTTCCAGCAGGTCGTTGGCGCCGGCGGCGATCGTGATCTGGTTCTGTCCCTCCCGCTCCACCAGAATGAGGGCCACGCCGGTGGCGACCCCGGCAGTGGGCCTTACCTGGCCGGCATCGACCCCGGCTGAGGAAAGCGCCTCGGTCAGGGTGCGGCCGAACTCGTCCTGTCCCACCCGACCCGCCATGCGGACCCGTCCGCCCAGCCTGGCGGCAGCCACCGCCTGGTTGGCCCCCTTGCCGCCGGGGATGGTTCTGAAATCCCTTCCCTTGACGGTTTCTCCGGGCAGGGGAAGCTTGTCGGTCTGTACCACGAAGTCCATGTTCAGACTTCCGATCACCAGGATGGGCTTCATGGGGTTGTCTCGTCAGAGGGGAGGCCGGCGGGTCTTGAGGGAAGCGGTTGATTCCAGGGCGGCCGCGGCCCTCAGCAGGGTCCCTTCCTCGAAATGGCGGGCCACCAGTTGGACCCCGATGGGCAGGCCGTCCGGGCTCAGTCCAAAGGGCACCGAGATCGCAGGGGAGCCGGTCATCCCGAAGGCCGGGGTCATCGCGGCCGCGTGGACAGCCGGAACCGCCTGACCGTCTACCTCCAGGCTGACGGCGTCGTGGGCGTGGGCCGTGACCGGAGCCGTGGGCATCAGCAACAGGTCATGGGTGGAAAAGTGTTGCATCAGGTCGATCCGAAGCTGCTCGCAACCGGCCAGGGCCGCCACGTATTCGGCGATTGCGGGCGGGGGCGTATCCAGAAGTCGTTGCACCGAGGGAGCCAATCGGTCCGTCCTGCCGGCCACAATCGCCTCGAAATAGTGAGCCGCCTCGGCCACCAGCAGTTTCATCACCATCTCGATGGGCTTGGACCGCTTCCAGCCCTCCAGGGCTACGGGCTGCACCCGGCAGCCCAGCTCCTCCAGCTTGGCGGCGGCCCTGGCGAGGGTCTCCTGAATGATCCTGGCAACCGGTGCGAAGGGACCTTCGGGAAAGAACCCGACCTTCAGCGGCGGCAGCGGCGCATCCCAAGACACCCGGGCGGGGGCCGGAACCGGAACGGCGTAGGGGTCTCGGCCATCGGGTCCCACCAGCACCGACAGCGCCAGGGCGGCATCCCGGACTGTGCGGGCCAGCGGTCCCACGTGCAGGTGGCGGGCCATCACCTCGGGGAACTGGCCGGTGATGGGAATGCGGCCCTGAGTAGGCTTGAAGCCCACCACGCCACAGTAGTGGGAGGGAAGCCGATTGGAGCCTCCCAGGTCGGTGCCGATGCCGAGCGGCGACAGCCCGGCGGCAACGGCGGCAGCCTCTCCGCCGCTGGAGCCTCCGGCAGTCCTTTCCGCGTTCCACGGATTCACCGTCTGGCCGAACACCTCGTTGGAGGTCTCGGACCACAGAGCAAACTCGGGGAGGTTGGTCTTGCCCAGCAGGACGGCTCCGGCCTGCTTGAGGCGGCGAACGGCGGTGGCGTCACGGGAGGGGATGCGGTTCTCGAAGAGTCGGGATCCACGGGTGGTTCGGACTCCGGCAGTGTCGAAACAGTCCTTGGCAGTGAAGGGGACGCCATGCAGGGGACCCCAGAGCTCGCCCCTCATCAGGGCGGCCTCCGCCTCGCGGGCACGGCCCCGGCTTCCGTCCGCCAGGGTGACGACGGCTTTCAGCGAGGGATTGAGGGACTGGATGCGTTGCAGGTGCGCCTCCAGGATCTCAAGCGGCGAAAGCACTTTGGTGCGGATCCACTCCGCCTGTTGCGTCAGGCTGGCGTAGCCGATGTCCGCCGGAGTCACGGCTCCTCCCGATCGGTCGACAGCAGCACCGGATCGAAGACGAAGACGTTGGGGTTGGCTTCCTGAACCGTGGCCCGCACCCAGTGGACATCGGGAACCCCGAAGGATTCCACCCGGGTGAGGTGGACGATTCGGCGCCGCGTCTCGGAGTTCCGAAGGGGTTTGTCGATCCTGAAGTAGT
>JAJECY010000200.1 GCA_022821775.1 Acidobacteriota bacterium | reverse complement strand
CGCGCACCGGATCATCGCCCGAGCCGGCTTCCGGTGCCAGAACCTCTCGTCCTGTTTATCCTGTGCATCCTGTGCATCGATGTTCATAAAAACTGTCGATTCCCCGGCGCGGTTGCCGTTCGATCCAAGTGGCGGAGAGGGCCAGACTGTGCCGGTCTATGGTGCGAGCGGGACGCCCGCGCTCCCGGGTGGGCTTTCTCCCACGACAGGGTCACACCAAGGGGACGAATTTGCAGGAGTATTTCAGGGCCGGCTGTAGTTGAAGGAGGTCCGTCGGTATTCGTGTCTATTGGTGTTCATTCGTGGTTCGTCTTTAGTGATGACCCCCTGTTTCACTCTCGTATGATCCGCCGGCCGTGGGGGCGGGGGCGCGGCTTGCCTGAAACAACCCGACTTCGCGCTGCATGCGACGGGGTAAAAAGAGTTATCCACGAAGACACACGAAGGACGACCAAGACACACGAAGTAAGACGCCGAGGGGAGCCGGCACCTTTCCGTGTTCCCGATACGCCATCCGGATCTCCTGTTTCTCTCTCGAATGATCCGCCCGTCGTGGGGGGCGGGGGGGCTGCTTGCCTGAAACAACCCTGCTTTGGGCAAGTGGAGAGCCAAGCGTTTGGGGAACATTCAGCTTGTGAGCCAACTACATTATTGATGGCCTGCACCGAGATCGACAATGGTCATAACCCATGGATCTGAACAACTCTCCACTCACCACTCTTCACTCTTCACTAATTCGTGGCCCTTCGTGACCAACTCCTTTCATTCGCGCTAGTCCTTCTCGGACAGAATCCGGGCCAACAGTTCGGGATCGACGTTCCCGCCGCTGATCACCGTGACGCTCCGCCTGGCGGGCGGCAGCTCGTCTTGATGGTAGAGAAAGGCGGCGAAGGTCACCGCTCCACTGGGCTCCACCACCAGCCTGGCATCCAGGATCAGCTTCCGCACGGCCTTGCGAATTTCCTCCTCGCTGACGGTGATGATGTCGTCCACGTAGGTCCGAATATGCTCGAAGGTGATGTCGCCGATTCGCGTGGCTCTCATCCCGTCGGCGATCGTTCTTCCGGTCTGCTCGATGGGAAGTTCCACAATCCTGTCGCTTCGCAAGCTGGCTTGGGCGTCGTTGGCCCACTCCGGCTCCACGCCCACCACCTTTATGTCGGGGCGGCTAAGCTTCAAGGCCGCGGCCACCCCACTGATGAGGCCACCGCCACCGATCGGAACCAGGACCAGTTCCACCTCCGGGAGATCCTGTAGGATCTCGAGACCCACCGTCGCCTGGCCGGCGATGATGGTTTCGTCGTCGAAGGGGGGCACCATGGCCAGTCCGCGTTCGGCCGCCAGAGTTTCGGCCGCCACCCGCCATTCCTCTTCCCCACCCTCGGCCACGGTGACGATCTCGGCGCCCAGGTCCAGGGTCTTGGCCCGTTTTATGGCCGGCGCTCGGGCAGGCATGACGATGACCGCCCGAATACCCATGGCCCGGGCGGCGTAGGCCACTCCCTGGGCGTGGTTGCCGCTCGAGAAGGCGATCACGCCCTGCCGCCGCTGGTCCGGCGACAGAGAGGCGATCTTGTTGTAGGCGCCGCGAAGCTTGAAGGCCCCCACCGGTTGAAAGCTCTCCGGCTTCGGAAACGTGTGCCGGTCGGTGGAGAAATCGGTGAAGTGCACCAGCGGAGTATTGACCGCCACTCCGGCTATCCTGGCCTGGGCCGACTTGATGTCTTCCAGGGTAATCATGGTACCGCCTTCACTTGAGCACCCCCGGCCGGCGCTGACCGGCCGTCCGCCTGAAGCCGGAAGGAAATGCACCCAATCTCCGACGCGGAAATCAACAAGCGGGTTGCAGGAGTATCAGTCGGCTTAAATGCAATAGAACGTCGCGGTCTTTTCCTTCAGCCCGCCCCCACATCAGCGGAATCCACGGTGGCTTCAGCTTGTTGCCAGGGCGGCATTCTATATGACATGCCCGCCGTGGCAAAACACTCAGGCGGGGAAAAGGGGTTTCCGAACCGCATATCGCCACACGCCCCCGGATAGAGGCTCGCCACTCAATCGTCACCGGGGACCGGGCTCCAACGGCTCGATGAGGTGCCTACGGCCAAAAGAGTTCGCTGACCCTCGATGCGGGTCCTTGTGCGAGTCCCCCTTTGCCGCGTTGGCCGATGGCTTCAAACGGCCGCGGGTTGATGTTACACTGTGTCGTGCCCGGCCCTTCCACAGTTTATATAACCTTCTTATTCAGAGTCATTTAAATCTCTTGGAGAACTGATGTCGCCGAATCCGTTCCAGGTCACTCCCGCTGATGGTGACCGTGGCTGGCAGTGACATCTTCAATCGCTTTGGGTGAATAGCCGCAAAGCTCGTTTTCGACGGTGTGAACGGAGAGGAAAGCGCAAACAATGAAATTGTCTCGTCTGCACGTGTTGACCTGTCTGGCCATTTCCGGCTTGGCGCTGGTCTTGAGTTCCTCGTGTCTTCTTGGGCACGATTCGGAACCGAGGGAAGCGGAGGTCCCTACGTCCGCCGCTGACACTCCAAGAGCAACGGAAATCGCCTATGACTATACGGCTCTGTACGAAAGACTCTCCGGGAGTATCGTCAAGGTCGAAGTGGACAGCGGCTCCGGTTCAGGATTCGTGGTCGATCCCCGGGGCCTGATCGCTACAAACTACCATGTGGTTCAGAACACCCGTTTTCTGGCGGTTCAGTTTTCAGACTCGGTGCTTGCCCGTGCCGAAATCGTGAAACTGAGCGCCCGTTACGATCTGGCCATTCTCAAGGTCCATCGCACGTTTGTTGAAGGGGCGCCGCCGCTGAAACTCCTTTCACCCGAGAGAGAAAACATCATCAAGGCAGGACTGCCGGTGGTTGCGTTCGGGTCTCCCTTGAGCCAAACGTTCCTTGCGACTCAAGGCATCGTATCGAAGGTCGAAGAAGTCGCTCTGCTCGGAGACTTTCTGCTGGAACCCGGGAACTCGGGAGGGCCTCTGGTCAACCTCGAGGGAGAAGTCATCGGGGTCAACACCTTTGGGCTCCAGGGAATTGCCGGAGCTGTCCGTGTGAGCTACTTGAGAAAGCTGCTGGATGGCCTCGACGCGGACCGACTGGAATCCGTTGAAGTGAGCGACCACCCCCTTAAGACGTTGAGCTTGAAGCGGTATCCTATCGAACTCCTCAAGGCCAAGGTAACCAGCGGGCACTTCGACATCAAGGACTACCAGTACACTACGGGTGCGCTCAATTCGGGAAAGTTCCAGGTGACCGTGCTGACGCCGGTGTCCCTGGCCAGGTTCGCCGTCCGTGATGAAATGCAGCAGGCCGAGAATCGCTACAGGCGGCGGGGGCGAAAGATCCATGATCCGTCCTATCGTGCGATGGACGAACTGTTCTACGAGTGGCATCGAAATGTCGAGGCTTCCCTGGATCTCGGAGTGACGTTCCGGATCCAGCCCCAGGTCGGACTGACTACCGGAAGCCTGATTGGTTCAGCCATTTGGGCCGGGCTCGGCGTCTACAACACGCAGCAGAATTTCGAGTTCAAGGGAGAGTTCTACGACTTCAAGGTCTTTCGTGACGGTCAACTGATCGATCCGGTTCGTCCCGGCCGGCAAATCATGGAAAATACGCTGGACGGCCCGCTGGCAAAGTTTGTCGACGAGGCTTATGCAGGTGTTTACGTCTACGCTCCCGAGGCATTCATGACGGGCGATGAATTCCGCTTCGTGATCTACAACGCAAGGGAATCCAGCCAAGCCCATCACTCGAAAACCGTCAAGGCCACCTCCAAACTAATCCACCAGATCCGATCCGACTTCCGGGAAGTCCTGGGAGAGGGAGCCAACTACTGGGAGGAAGACGGGTCCGATTCGGAGCCGCCCGGAACAGGATTATTCCTGGTGACGGGTGCTTGGGACGAAGGCTGGACCAGAGTAGGATCGGACGTGTTCCGCACAATGACGAATATGGAATCCGGAGTTGTGGCGCAGAAGGGGAGGGATGGCGTTGACCTGATAAGCGTATATCCCGGATCTCCGGCCTATGAGTCCGGACTGCGAACCGGAGATACCGTCCTGTCCATCGACGGAAGAGTCAGTTATCCCAGGGACAACATCACGAGGACGCTCACCGTCAAGTACATGGCCCATGTTCTCAAGAGAATAAGAAGGGGCAAGATCCAGGAATCCGAATGGAAGGTTCGGCATCGGGATCAGGAGCGCACGCTGCGGGTGACTGCGGCTGACGGCTCACCATGAAACTCCCCGGAGTGTAGAGGCGACTCGGACCGGGGAGGGCCGATCCATTCGGACCAGGTGAGGGAGGTGTCCGCTTCAGGTTTGGAATGAGCCAGCCGGGGATCCTGGCCGACCGGGACCGACGGTCTGTCGATGCGCTTCGGTTGCTGGTGTTGGTACCCACCGTTCACCGTGTTGCTACCAAATTGTCATAAGAGCCTTTTTCAAAATTCGTCGTCGGGCAGGTCTTATAGCCCGACAAAGGCGATGATTGCAGGTGACTACCCGACAGCAAAGACCCTTGTGAATGGAAATGCCTGGATCTGAAGGCCAGATCACAGGGGGTTGCAGAGCGG
>JAJECY010000278.1 GCA_022821775.1 Acidobacteriota bacterium | reverse complement strand
TCCGGAATCGATGGACGACATGGCCGCGGCCAGGATGGCGGCAATCATCATCCCCCGCAGTCCTATGGGCATCTGGGTGGCGATGAAATAGGGGAAGACCCGATCTCCCTGAATCGCATCGGGCAAATTCTGCGGATTGGTCGCGTAATAGGCGAACAGTCCCAACCCGATGATGATGATGAACCCCTTCATGAGCAGGCCGGCACCCATATTCAGGATGAAGGACTTCTGCATGATGGGAAGCGACCTGGCGGTCAGATAGCGCTGCACGCTGACCTGGTCGGCCCCATACATGCCGATGTGGCCTACCAGCGACCCCATCAAAGCCCCCCAGGTGGTCACCCGAATGGTGGGGTCCAGCGACCAGTCGAACAGCCGGGTCCTGCCCCCCTGCTCGGCAATCCTCCAGATTTCGCCCGTCCCCCCGGCATCCATGCCGATGATCCAGACGGCCAGCACCGAGCCCCCGATCAAGATGAAAAACTGGCAGACGTCGGTCCAGATCACCGCCCGCATTCCGCCGGCCACGGTGTAGAGCGTGGCCGCGATGCCAACCCCCAGGATGGTCTCCAGCAGGGGCATGCCGGTGACGGTGTGAAGCACCAGGGCCGGCACGTAGGTGGCCGTGCCCATCCACAGGATTCTCCAGATCACAAACACCGCGCTGGCCAGGGTGCGGACCCGCAGGTCGAAGCGCTCCTCCAGGTACTCGTAAGCCGTGTAGACCTGCAGCCGGTGGAAGAAGGGCATGAAGACAAACATCACCACCGGAACCACCAGCACGATCGAAAGGGTCTGGCTGGCCATCTCCAGGCCGTGGGTGTAGTACTCCGCCGGCGCCCCCATGTAGGTGATGGCGCTGTAGAGGCTGGCCAGGGTGGAAATGCCGACCGGAAACCAGCCCATGGAGCGGCCGGCCAGAAAGTACTCCTTGGTGTCTTTCTGACCGCGGCCGACCCAGACCCCGATGGCGACCACCAGGACCAGGTAGGTGGTCAGAGCCACGTAGTCCAACGCTGAAAAGACAGAGGTGTTCATGGATTTCCCCGGAGAAATGGAGCCGCAACACCGTTGAGCAGGCGGCCGGTCCGGACCGGCTCAAGGCTTCGGCTTCAAGCTTCCGGCCAGTTTGGATACGGTCTGCGGGAGCGAGCGGTCTCGGTCCAACGTATCCGTCCGCTCCCCTCCCAGGTCGCTCTCCGCCACCATTCTGAAGACCTCGGCCGCCCCGGAGTGGATGTCCGGCGTGACGCCGACGCTGCCGAAGGTGCGGGCAATCTCCTCCATTTCGGCGATCCAGCGGAAGGCCTTGGCCGGCACCCTCCTGACCTGCTCCATGGCCTTGAGCTTCTGGCCCTGGCTGTAGGCAAGCTCCTCCCTCAGTTCGGCCGAGAGACCCAGGGCCTCGGCGCTGGTGAGCACGGCCGCGTGGAGCGCCAGGGTTCCCTTGGTGAGCCCGGCGTAGCACATCTTGATGGCCGAGGCCCGTCCCACCTCGTTGCCGATCCACCTGACGGCAATGCCTCGACCGTCGAGCTGAGCCATGGCTTGCGCATGGGAGCCGGAGACATAGAAGCGGGGAGGCTGCCCCTGGCCCGGAGGAGGCCCGATGATGGAGGCGTCCAGATAACGGCCGCCTGCCTCGGAGATGATGCTCCCGATCCGCTTGGTGGTCGCCGGGGAGACTGCGTTGCAGTCGGCAAATACCGGGCGGCAGCCGGTGCGTTCCAGGGCGCCGGCCACTTCCTGCGCCAGCGCCACCGCCGCCTCGGGCACCAGAATGGAAAGAATGAGGTCGGACTGCTCGACAATCCCTTCCAGGCTGGGCACAGCCTTGAACCCGACAAGTTCCGCCATCCGGCAGGTGCGAGGGCTGCGGCCCGACAGGCAGGTCAGCACTTCCAGGCCGCCGGCCCGGAACTCTCGTCCCACGGCATGGCCCATGTCTCCCGGACTCAAGATGGCGACGCGTCGGATCTGCAGTGCAACCTCCTCCTATAACACCACTGGTCGGCCTTCCCGGGCCGATCGGCAGAGCGCGGTGATGGCAGCCACATTGGCCCGGCTGTCCTCCAGGGAAATCACTGGGGCGGCCCCGTCCAGAACGGTGGCGGCCATCGATTCCACCTCGTCCTGGTAGGCGTCGACACCGACGAAAACCCTTCTCTCGGTCTTGCGATTGCCGAGGCCGTCGCCGAAGGTGGAAGCCTCCCGGGCTCCCGCCTCGCGGACCAGGCGCAGGTTGGCCGACTGATTCACGCGGTTGACCCAGGGAAGGTCCAGATGCAGATACCCGGCGGTTCCGAGCAGATCGGCGTCGACCTGGGTGAAGGAAGCGAAGCTGGAAAAAAAGTGGAAGAAAGCCCCCGTGGAAAATTTCAGGTGGCCTGAAAAGCTCATGTCGATTCCGGTGGGTCCGGTGGTTTGCACGGCAAAGACTTCCACCGGCTCGACCTGCAATACGGTGCGGGCGAAGCTGACGCAATAGCTGCCCAGGTCCCAGATCGATCCCCCACCCATGGCGGGGTCCAGGCGGATGTCCCCGGGACGCTCCAGGGTGAAGGTAAAGAGGCCGCGGCCCATTCGGACCTCTCCGATAGCTTCCTCGGCGACCAGCTTGCGCACATAGGAGGTCTGGGCGTGGAAGCGCATCATGGTGGCTTCCTGGATGGTGACGCCGCAGCGATCGGCGGCCTCCCGAAGCTGGTCGACCTGTTCAACGGACAGGGCCAGCGGCTTTTCGCAGAGCACATGCTTCCCGGCCTCGGCGCATCGGACGGACCACTCGGTGTGCATCCCGTTGGGCAGAGAAATGTAAACCACGTCGACGGCGGGATCCGCCAACATCTCGTCATAGCTGCCGTAGGCCTTGGGAATCCCGTGTGCCGCGGCATAGCGATTGGCCGCATTCTGGCTGCGGCTGGCCACCGCGATCAGCTCGTTTCGCTCCGACCGCTTCAGGCACGGGATCAGACGCTCATTGATGCGGGCCGTGCTCATCAGGCCCCACCGGGCTGGTTTATCGCCCATCCACACACCTCACTAAGACTTTGTTAATAAATAGATTAGAAAGTTTATATTAATGTAATGACTGAGAACTCGTGCCTGCTCAGTGCCGCCTCAGACTCCGGACATCCTCCCAGCACTGGGACTTCCAGGACCGCTGCATGGCCTCCTGGACTTCGGCCACGGCCAAGGCCTCCTTGAATCCCGGCTCTCCCTGTTTTCGGCCGGCCACCGAGTTGAGAAATTCCACCGCCTCGATCAACTTGAGGTCATCGTAGCTCATGCTGATGGCCGGGCCTGTGTAGAACTGCACGTAGGAGGGATGGTCGGGACTGCTTTGAATCACGGTGGTCCCGTCACGCTCGGTGGCGCTGTCGGGCAGATGGAGCTGAAGCTCGTTCATGCGCTCGAAGTCCCACTTCAACGCTCCCCGGGTCCCGTTCAGCTCAAAAGCCATTTCACAGCCGGGCCCCTTGATGACCCGGCAGGCTTCGAAGGTCCCCCGGGCGCCGTTGCCGAACTCGACCAGCGCGCTCACGTAGTCTTCGTTGGTGACCGGCCCCTTGGGATCGTCGGCCGACCCGGTGGAAAAGTGGGTGCCGGAACCCTTGGGGACCAGGGGGCGCTCGGTGATAAAGGTGTGGCTGGTGCTGGTCAGGCGCTTCACCGGTCCAACCATGGAGTGGGCCATGTCGGCCACGTGGGAGATGAGGTCGCCCAGGGTGCCGGTGCCCGACCATTCCTTCTGAAACCGCCAGGAGAGGACCCCATTGGGGTCCCTGCCGTAACCCACCAGAAAACGACCGCGATAGTGGGTCACCTCCCCCAGCTTGCCCTCCTGAACCAGCTTGCGGGCGTATTGAACCAGGGGAGCCCAGCGGTAGTTGTAACCGACCCAACTGATGACCTTGGCCCGGCGGGCGATCCCTTCGATCTCGGCCGTCTGCAGCGGCCCCATGCCCACCGGTTTCTCGCAGAAGATGTCCTTGCCGGCCGCCGCCGCCGCACGTACGACCTCCAGGTGCAGGTGGTTGGGGGAGGCCACGCTGATGGCCTGAACGGAGTCGTTTTCGATGACCTCCTTCCAGTCGGTGGTCCGCTGCTCGAAGCCGAAGCGCTCCTGCCCCTCCCTGGCCCGAGCTTCCACTTCGTCCGCGCAGATGACCAGGCGGGGGCGGATCCCCGTGTCTCGGAACCGATCCGCTACCTGGCCGTAGACGCGGCTGTGCACGTTGCCGACCCAGCCCATGCCGATGACTCCAATACCGATTTCATGCGCCATCAGGACTCCTTGGTCGTCAGTGAAGAGTGGAGAGTGAAGAGTGAAGAGCTATTTTAATCGACACGCAAAGCAACTTGTCGGACTCGGCGCAGTCCTTCCAATAAGCACAGTCAGGTTATCCGGTGCTTGCCGGAAACAACAGTGAAGAGTGGAGAGTGAAGAGTGAAGAGTGAAGAGCCTTGTGCTCGACACGTTAAGCATCGTGTTGATCTTGGCCTGAAACAACTCTTGTTTCTTCACCTTTGGATGATCCGCCCCGTCGTCGGGGGCGGTGGCGGTACTTGCCTGTTCCCGAAATCCTCCAATGACCACTCTTCACTCTTCACTCTCCACTCTCCACTCTCCACTCTCCACTCTCCACTCTCCACTGCCGTTAATCACTCTCCACTCGTCCAACCTCCTCCCACTGATCAGACTCCCAGGAACGCTCCACCGCCGCGTGCACGGCCGCCACCTCGGCGGCTTCCCGAACGCCCGGTGTCGCCTGCTTCCGCTCCAGGATCGACTGGACGAAACGGGAGGCCTCGATGGTTTTCAGGTCCTCGTATCCCAGGCCGGTGCCCTGCCCCGGATTGAAGTGGCCATGAAAGGGATACTCCGGGTTGCTGAACAAGCGGGTATAACCCTGCCGTAGAGGTTCCCGTCCCGGATTGACATACACCTGCAGTTCGTTCATGCGCTCGAAGTCCCAGATGATGGAGCCGGTGGTGCCGTTCACCTCGACTTTCAACTCCTGTTGCGGGCCGGTGATGATGCGGCAGGCTTCGAAGCTTCCCCGGGCGTCGTTCTCGAACTGAACCAGGCCGCCCACGTAGTCCTCGTTGGTGACCGGCCGGCGCGGCACGCTGGAATCCTGCCCGCCGGCCTTGGGCCGACTGCCGATCCAGGTCTTTCGATCGGCCGCCACCCGCTTGATGGGACCCACCAGAAAGTGGCCCAGGTCGGTGGTGTGCGAGAGCATGTCGTTCAAGACACCGGTGCCGGAGACGGATCGATCGAAGCGCCAGGAGATGGATTCCTCCGGATTGCGGGCATAGCCTTCGAAATAGCGGCTGCGGAAGTGAGTGATCTCACCGAGCTTCCCTTCCCGGATGAGCTGCCTGGCGTACTGAATCATGGGAGCCCAACGGTAGTTGAAGCCCACCAGGGTCAGGACGCCGCATTCCTCGACCACTCTCCGAATGGCCACCGTCTCCCGCGGCGTCCTGCCCACGGGTTTCTCGCAGAGGATGGGCTTGCCGGCCCGGGCCGCCGCGCTCACAATCTCCAGGTGGCTGTCATTGGGCGTGGTCACGCTCACCGCTGCGATCCGATCGTCCTCGATCAGCGAGCACCAGTCGGTGGTGTGCCCCTCGAATCCGTGCCGGGCAGCCCCTTCCCGAGCCCGTTCTGCGACGGCGTCGGCGCAGCAGACCAGGCGCACCTCCGCATCCAGTTCCGGGAAGCGGTCTCGAAGCTGGCGGTAGGCCCGGCTGTGGGTGTGTCCCATCCACCCCATGCCGATGACGCCCACACCCAATGAGTTCATGGCGTTCCGTCTATAGCCAGGGCGGATTTTCCTCGGGCATGGTCCTGATGAGGAGGGGCTTGAGGAACTCGACGCTCTTGATGATTCCCTCCGGCGCGCTCATCAGGGAATCCTCGTGCTCGATGCTCAGCACCCCGTCGTATCCGACCGACCGCAAGGCGCTGAGGAATTCCCGCCACCACAGCTCTCCGTGGCCGAACCCCAGTGTCCGATATCCCCAGGACCTCTCCAGCACCAGGTGCATGGGAGTCAGGTCTATGCCGCCGCTCAAGGCCATCTTGTGGCGGTCGATCCGGGTGTCCTTGGCATGTACGTGGAAGACGAAGTCGGGTCCCAGGTTCTGAACCACCCAACTGGGTTCCATCCCCTGGTAGAAAAGGTGGCTGGGATCCAGGTTGGCTCCCACCGAGGGGCCGGCGATCTCGCGCAGCCGCAGCAGCCCGGTGGTGTTGAAGACCGCCTGGCCCGGGTGCATCTCGATGGCGACCCGGACTCCGTTGTCGGCCGCGTGCCGGCCAACCCTCTTCCAGAAAGGTGTCAAGACTTCATCCCACTGCCACTCGAGAAGGTCCAGGAATTCCTGCTGGAAGCTGTGGGCCACCCAGTTGGGGTAGGGAGTCCCGCTGGGATCTCCCGGGCAGCCGCTCATGGCCACCACCGTATCCACGCCCAATTTTTCAGCCAGATCAATGCAGTTGAAGAGGTCCTGGCCGTGTTTCTTGCCTCTCTCCGGGTTGGGGTCCACCGGATTGCCGTTGCAGTTCAAGGCGCTCACAACCAGGTCGCGGCTGTCGACGGCAGCCTGGAAGTCCGATCGAGCCCCGGCATCGGACAGCAACCGGTCGGCGTCGCAGTGAGTCGCCTTGGAGAATCCCCCGGTGGCGATTTCAACGGCTTCGATCCCCTGCTCCACCACCCAATCCAGGGCGTCGGTGAAGGACAGATCGGGAAGTCCGTCGGTAAACAGTCCGATTTTCATGTTTGGCTCCTGGGTTGGAACAGTGGTTATGTTCTACGGAATTCATTCAGGGCCGTGCCATCCTCCCTGCCTGGACGGCCGCCTGCTGCCCGGCTCCCGGATTCAACGGGGGAAAAGACTGTAGCCGGGCACGTTGATGCCGATCTTGAAGAGGCTCTTGCCGGCGGTGACATAAAGGGTTTTCTTGTCGCTCCCTCCAAAGGTCATGTTGGTCACCACGTCTTCCGGGATGGGAATCCTGTCCAGTAGTCCACCCTGAGGAGAAATCACATAAATCCCAGCCGGATTGACATTGGACTCTCCCTCCCGTTTCGGCAAGGTAATTCCGGCAGCCGTCCACAGGTTTCCGTGCATATCGACGCGCAGACCGTCACCCGGTCTCCCCACGCCGAAGTCGTAGACCAGGGTTTGTCCGGAGGGCACACCCCCGGGATCGAGCTCAAACCCCCAGATTTTTCGGGCTCCACCCGGACTGATGTTGTAGTCCGCCACATAGAGAAAACGGTCGTCCGGACTGACCGCGATCCCGTTGGGTTGCTGGATTGCAGGTTGCTCCAATAGTCTGGAGACCCTTCCGTCGCAGTCCAGGCGATAGACGGCTTCGACATCCATCTCCATGGCGGAACGGTCGCCATAACAGGGATCGGTGAAATAGATTCGTCCCTTTCGGTCGATGGCCAAGTCGTTGGGGCTATTGTAACGCCGGCCTTCAAATCGCTCTGTCAACACCTCGACCCGGCCGGTTTCCAGGTCGGTGCGCACGATCCGACGACGGCCGCCCGACCCCATTTCGCAGCCCTCGCAACTGACCAGCCTCCCTCGGCTGTCGAACAGGTTTCCATTGGTCCTGCCGCTGTCCGCCCTGAAGACGGAGAGCCGCCCGTCCGCCGCAAGCTTCATCACCCGATTGTTGATGATGTCGCTGAAGTAGACGCTTCCGTCGGAGTGGTAGGCCGGTCCCTCGGCAAAGGCGATCGTTGCGGCCCGGCTCAGCCGGGCACCGGTTTTCAGGAACCGCAGGGGGGACGGCAGGCGGGCTCGATCTGCCGGGTTTGGGTCCGACATTTCCCTTGATCGGGCTGCATCCATGGCGGCACCGGAGCGTCTGGAGGTTTTCGTCAGCACTGGTGTCTTCCGGGATCGGCGGAAGCCTCCAGCACCAGGATGGCCGGAGTCTTCCATCCCGCCGGTCCCGAGGAGAGTTGAACGGTAGTGGACCGCGCATGGATCAAGGGGTCGGCGGGGCGGGACTTCAGGAAGTCGCCCAGGGGGCGCATCCTGCTGGGCCACCACAGCAAGTAGTGCATGGGGATGATCCACCGCGGCCGCAACCGGTCGATCAGGCTCGACAGCTCTTCCAGAGTCAGCGTGTTGGCCTGGCCGGCGATGGCCAGCAGGACATCGCACTTGCCCTCGAAAACCGACAGTTCGGCCGGGCTGGGGCCGTAGCCCAGATCCCCCAGGTGCAGAATCCAGAGGTCCTCCACCTTGAAGGCGTAGAGCGCGTTGTCCTTGGGGCTGCCGCTTTCGTGGAGGGGCGATTCGGCCGCGCCCAACGGAATCAGCGGGTTGCCGTCCACCTCGACTTGGCGGTCTTCCCGCACCAGGTCCAGGGCGTTGATGACTTCGGGCGACCCGTGAATCAGTCCGGGATCTCCGTGCGCCAGGTCATCCAGGGAACTGACAATGGCCAAGTCCCCTTGGATGGCCGGTCCGGCCGGCAAGCCCAGGCGCGTCGGAGAAAAGGGATCGGTGACGATGACCGGGCCGCCGTCCCGCCAGATGCGAAAACAGGCATGGCCCACCCACTCGATGTTCACGGCCACTCGATGTCATCCTCCGTAATCTGATGGAAGCCCGCCAGCTCCCACCAGCCGGTCCCTTTCGCGGGAGGCGGTCCCATCACCAGGGGCTTGAGGAACTCGATGGACTTTTCCAAACCCTCCCGCACATCCATGTAGTCGCACTCCATCTCGACCGAGAGGGCTCCCTCATACCCGATGAAGCGCAGGGTGTTGATGAAATCGCGCCAGAACTTCTGATCGTGGCCCCAGCCGATCAGGTTGAAGGTCCAGGACCGCTTTTGGGGGTTGGCCGGAGTCTGGGTGGTGTCCAGCAGTCCCTGAAGCTTGAGGTTGCGGGGCTCCATGCGGGTATCCTTGACGTGGACGTGCAGGAGCCGGTCTCCCAGGTAGGCGATGGTCTCCAGCACGTCGATGTGCTGGACGAAGAGATGCGACGGATCCAGGTTGCATCCCACGATCGGTCCGATGGCTTCCCGCAGCTTCATGACGGTCACCGGTGTGTGCACGATGTCGCCGATCCAGGGCTCGAAAGCCAGGCGGCAGCCATGATCGCGGGCAACCGCGGCGTGTTCCCGCCAGAAAGGAATCACCCGCTCTTCCCACTGCCAGCGCAGAATGGCCCGGTTGCGGGCGTTGGTGGGGTCCACCACCCAACAGGGACAGGAATCTCCGGGCGCACCCGGCGGGCTGCCGGCGTTCAATGTCAACAAATCCACGCCGGTGGCCTCGGCCAGGCGGCAGACTCTACGAAAGTGCTCGGAGTATTGCCTGGCTTCGGCCGGGTCGGGGGAGAGTCCGTTCCCGTGAGCCGAATAGGCGCTGATGGTCAAGCCGCGGTCGTCCAGGGCGCCCTTCCAGCGCTTGAACGCTTCCCGGTCGGAGAGCAACTCCGGAAGATCGCAGAATTTCCGGCTCGCCTCCCCCAAACAGGCGATCTCGATCATCTCGACGCCCTGCTCTTGGGCGAAATCCAAGCCTTCTTCGAAATCGAAGGGCAGCAGGAAAAGCGTGTTGACACCGATTTTCACTTCCTTCCTCCTCCCGGCGACCCGGTACGGGGCCTGGGTGCACCCCAGGCTTCCATTCAGCTAATCTTCCAGACCGACAGTGGGTTGGTACCCGCTGGGCTCGAGGGCGACGATTGTCGGGCGATCCAGCACCGGCAGGTCGATGGGAAATTCCACCACTGAAGACCTGGGAAAGATCAGGGGATCCCTTCGGCGGCGGTCCAGGAATTCCCGCAGGGGCCTCATGGGTCCCGACACCGGAGCCAGCGCAAAGTGCATGGGAACGATCCACTTGGGCTTAAGTTGATCGATCATGGCATCCAGGTCCGGCAGGGACAAGGTGTTGTACTGGCCCACGATGGCGAGCATCACCTCGCATCGCCCTTCGAAGGGAGCCACTTCCTCCCGCGGCAGTCCGTAGCCGAGATCGCCCATGTGCATCACCCACACCCCTCCGACCTGCAGGGCATAGAGGGCGTTGTCCTTGGGGCTTCCACTGTCGTGGATGGGCGACTCGGCAGCCCCGACCGTTACCAGCGGGCTGCCGTCGACTTCAACGTCCAGTCCCTTCTCGACAACGTCCAGTGCATCGATGACTCTCCGGCGACCCCGCACCAGCTCGGGGTATCCGTGGGCGTCGTCGGTCAGTGAGCTGACGATGACGGTATCGCCCTCGACCCTGGCAGCATCCTCCGGCAAGTAGACCGTCTTGGGCGTGTAGGGATCCATGACGATGACCGGTCCCCCCTCCCGCCAGACCCGAAAGCAGGCATGTCCTACCCATTCCACCTTTACCGACATAGATCCTCCAACTTGGCTTTAACCCGCATTATTGGCCCGGCGCCGTGCGGACGGGGCTCCGGAAGTTCCGGTGTCGAAAGACTCAGTACAGGGCCAGGGCTCTGCCCGGGCCTCCGTGACTGTCGCGGATCTTGATGGGTGCGAAGATGAAATAGGCTCGTTGCGGCACCTCGCCGAGCCCGATCAAGGATTCGACCCCTACCAGCCCGCGGCTCCCCAGCGCCCAGTAGGTCATCAGGGCCCGGCGGGGCTCCGCCCCTCCCAGCGTGGGACCGTCGGTGCCGACGCAACGGATCCCTCGTTCGGCCAGGTAGATGACGGCCTCCGGTCCTGGGGCCGGCCATCCCTCGCTCCGGCCGTTCAAAGGATCGGCCATGAACCGGTCGCCTTCGGGAAAGGGCTTGAAATAGCGGTCGCTGTAACCGCTGCGGAAAATGACGATCTCCCCACTCTTGAGAGTGCCGTGCTTGGCTTCATGCTCCTGAATGACCGCGGGAGTGATTTCCGGGGACGCCGGCCACTGCTCCTCGGTGGTGGTCCCGACCAGGTGCCTCACGTCGATGACCCGGGCCCAGCCGCAGGTCTGGGAAAGCGGAACCTGCTCGGTGGTCACCCGACTGGTCCCCCGCTTTCCGAACCGCCGCTCGTAGGCAGCCAGCCACTGCCGCACCTCCGGGGCGTAGGTCTGGTTGTCGAAACCGGGTGGGGGCAGGGCGTAGGCCGGCGGGACCAGGTGGGTGCCCGTATGGCTGTCCAGGTGGTGGAGCTTCATCCCGTAGGGGGGAATGATATTCCGCAGATAGGGATGGCGGTTGTTGCCGACGCCGTTTCCCGGCCACCAAACCGGGTGATCGTCGGCCAGCAGCACCGACAGGTCGACGACCCGCTTGTTCCTGGCCGACTCGATCAACTGGCCGGCCAGGGGTTGGCCCACGATGGCGAAGGCCCTGGATTCGGCGCCGATCCCCTGGGAATGCTTGAGGCCGACGGTGCAGTAAAAAGCCCCGGTTGCCGGCAGCTTCCCCAGGCGGGTCGCCCCTTCCGTCCAGATCATTCCGTACTTGAGACCGGCATAGTGGGTTTCCTCGGCGATGGGGCCCGGGATCGGCCCCATGCTGGGGCTGTCGGTGCCGAGCGTCATCACTTTCCTGGTCGCCAGATACTCCATGGCCTGGGGGGAGGGATCGGGCCAACCCGGTGTCCTGCCTTCCAGGGGATCGGCGACGAACCTGCGTCCCGCTGGGAAGGAACGGTAGTACCGGTCGCTGAAACCGCTGTAGAAGAGCACGGCATCGCCTAGTCTCAAGGGCCGGTGCTTCTGTTCCCAGGCCTGGACATGGCCGGCTTCCACCAGGGAGCTGTGCCCCTTGGGTGCGGTGTCGAGCAGTTCCCGAAGGTCAAGGACGCAGGCTTCTCCCACAAACTGCCAGGCCGGCACCTTGTCACCGGATACCAGGCCATAGGGCCCGGCGTTGGGTTTCCCGGAATCGGGAGGCGCCACCGAATGGGTCGGCCCGTCGAACTGGGTCCCCACGTTCTCATCCAGCGTCAGAATGTCCGAGTTGTAGGCGCTGAGGGGACCGATCCGCCGGTAGTGGTTGATTTGAAAGCCCGGTCCGGCTCCGGGCCAACTGCAGGGAAACTCGGGAGCGACCATAAGAGAAAGGTCGACAAACTTCGGCCCCGCCTGCTCCTCGGCTTCAATCCGCTCCGGCTGGAAACTCCAAGCCAGACAGCCCAGGATCAACAGACTGAAGCAGACGGCCTTCCCCTGTAGAGAAGGTCCGGAAGGGGAACAGGGACTCGAAAACCGTTTGGAGCACATCGATTCAAACCTCTCGGTGCCTGGCCGGCAGACGGACAACAGATTCGCTTTAGCTTGCGTTCAGGGCTGCTAACCTTATCAATATCGGAAAGCCCATTGCAACCGACGGCCGAAGTGTGAAGTTTGAAGTGTGAAGTTTGAAG
>JAJECY010000036.1 GCA_022821775.1 Acidobacteriota bacterium | reverse complement strand
TTAACATCGATGCACAGGATGCACAGGATTCCGCCCGTGTTTGACTTTGAACCGGTTTCAAGTCACCAGGCACAGGGGATTGTTTCAGGGGCAACCACAAGGGTTGCCTGCGGCGGTTGATTCGACGGAGCGAAAAGAATTATGCTGGCGAAGCGCATTATTCCCTGCCTGGACGTGGACCGGGGGCGCGTGGTCAAAGGGGTCCATTTCGTGGACCTGGTGGATGCAGGCGACCCGGTCGAGTGCGGGAAGCGGTACGACCGGCAGGGCGCCGATGAACTGGTCTTTCTGGATATTACGGCCTCTTCCGATGACCGCCACACCATGGTGGAGGTGGTTCAGCGGGTTGCCGAGTCCATATTCATCCCCTTTACGGTCGGGGGAGGGATTCGCGACACCGGCGACGTTCAGAAAATTTTGCGGGCCGGCGCCGACAAGGTGTCCCTGAACACGGCAGCCGTCAAGAATCCGCGACTGGTCCGGGCGGGAGCCGAGAAATTCGGCAGCCAATGCATGGTGGTTGCCATCGATGCCAAGCGGACCGCTGCCGGCCGCAATCCCGCCTGGGACGTTTATATCCATGGCGGCCGCACGCCCACCGGCCTGGATGCCCTGGACTGGGCCGAGCAGGCGGAATCCCTGGGGGCCGGCGAAATCCTGCTGACCAGCATGGACCGGGACGGCACCCAGGTGGGCTATGACCTGGAGCTGCTGCAGGCCGTGACCTCCCGGGTAGGGATTCCCGTAATCGCGTCGGGAGGAGTGGGGACTTTGGAACACCTATTCCAAGGCCTGACCCTGGGTGGCGCCCACGCCGCCCTGGCGGCTTCCATCTTTCACTTCGGCACCCACACCCTCCAGCAGGCCAAGGACTATCTCAGGGCGCGTGGAGTAGTGGTTCGATGAGCTTTCAGGAAGAAATCATGTCACCCGGGCAAGCCGAGGAATTCGTCTGCCGGATGAAATTCGACGCCAACGGCCTGATCCCGGCCATCGTGCAGGATGCCTCCACCCGGCGGATCCTGACGGTGGCCTACATGAATCGGGAAACGGCCAAGCTGTCGCTGACCCGAGGCGAGACCTGGTTCTGGAGTCGCAGCCGCCAGGAGATCTGGCACAAGGGCGAGACCTCCGGAAACACCCAGAAGATTACCGAGATACACCTGGACTGTGATGGGGATGCGCTGCTGGTGCTGGTTCACCCCAGGGGACCGGCCTGCCACACCGGGGCGCAGACCTGCTTTCACCACCGGCTCTATTCCGAGGTCCCGGGAGGAGAAACGCCGCTTGGCCGGTTTCCGGAAACGGTGGACCGGCTGGTGAAGACCATCAAGGACCGCCGCAAGCATCGGCCCCAGGGTTCCTACACCAGCTATCTCTTCACCCAGGGGCGGGACAAGATTCTCAAGAAGATTGGCGAGGAGGCGGCCGAGACCATCATCGCGGCCAAGAACCGGTCCAGGAAGGAGTTGACGGCGGAGAGCGCCGACCTTTTCTACCATTTGCTGGTGTTGCTGGCCAATGAGGAGGTTGAGTTCGAAGAGGTGCTGGGCGAGCTCGACAAGAGATCCGGGAAAGGGCCGGCCTCTCCGCCGGAGCAGAAATGACGGTCACGTCCCAGGCGCGCAGCCACGAGCGGCAACCCCGTCAGAGCGGGGGAAAAGGCGCCCCGGTTCCTCCCGGGCCGCCCTCGGAGAAGCTCGTCTCCCGGTCGGCTTCATCCATGATTGAACCCGATTACAACCAGTTCACCGCCTATTGCAGGCAGGGCAACATCGTCCCCGTCTACAAGGCCGTGGCCGCGGACCTGCTGACGCCCGTACTGGCCTTTCTCAAGATTCAGGATTCGACGACCAGCGCCTTCCTGCTGGAGAGCGTCGAGGGGGGCGAGAAGATTGCGCGCTACTCCTTTCTGGGGTGCGACCCCTATCTCACCTTCTCCTCGAGGGGAGAGACGGTTGAGATCAAGCGGAACGGCGAGGTGGAGCAGCGGAAGGGTCGCCTGCTGGAGGTCATGCGCAAGACCACCGACGGCTACCGCACCGTCAAGGTTCCGGGATTGCCGCCCTTCACCGGTGGGGCGGTAGGATACTTTGCCTACGATACCGTTCGCTGGATCGAGAACATTCCACATACCGGGCAGGACGAGCTGAATCTGGACGAGTCGGTCCTGATGTACTTCTCCAACGTCCTGGCCTTCGACCATGTTCGCCAGCAGATCCTGATTATTGCCAACGTATTTACCGAGGATGGGCCCGAGCCGCTGGAAGTCAAGTACCGGAAGGCCCTCTCGGAAATCGAGACCCTGGAAGACCGGTTGAATCGGCCGCGGCCTGCGCCTGTCCCCTCTTCCTCCAACCGGGGCTCCCTGCAGGTGCGATCCAATTTCACCAAGGACGGGTTTCTCGAGGCCGTCGAGCGGGCCAAGGAATACATCAAGGCAGGGGATATTTTCCAGGTGGTCCTCTCGCAGCGGTTTACGGTAGAGGTGGAAGCCGATCCCTTCACCATCTATCGCGCGCTCCGCATGGTGAATCCGTCGCCCTACATGTTCTACCTGCGTCTCAACGGTTTTTCGGTGATTGGCTCCTCTCCCGAAAGGCTGGTCAAAATCTCGGAGGGGAAGGCCTACTACCGTCCCATCGCGGGCACACGCCCAAGGGGCCGCCATGACGACGAGGATGCACTCCTGGCGGAAGAGCTCAAGGCCGACGCCAAGGAGCGGGCCGAGCACATCATGCTGGTAGACCTGGGCCGCAACGACCTGGGCAAGGTCTGCGAGTACGGCAGCGTCGAGCTGGTGGATCTGATGTTCGTGGAGCGCTATTCCCACGTCATGCACCTGGTGTCCACCTTGCAGGGTCGACTTCGCCCCGGGCTGGACCGCTTCGATGCATTGATGGCCTGCTTCCCGGCCGGCACCGTGACCGGCGCTCCCAAGGTGCGGGCCATGGAGATCATCGACGAGTTGGAGCCCAGCCTGCGCAGTGTCTATGCCGGGGCCATTCTCTACCTGGACTTCTCCGGCAACCTGGATTCCTGCATCTCCATCCGGACCCTGGTGGTCAAGGAGGGCAAGGCCTATGTCCAGGCAGGCGCCGGAATCGTGGCCGACTCGGTCCCGGAGAGGGAGTTTCAGGAGACCCTCAGCAAGGCGCGGGCCCTCCTCAAGGCTCTCGAGTTGGCCGGCAAGGGATTGTAGGGGCAACCCTTGCGGTTGCCCGGTTTTGCTGGAAGGGGATCGGTCAACCAGGCGAAGTCGGACAATGCCATGATTCTGGTCATCGACAACTACGACTCCTTTACCTACAACCTGGTTCAGTATCTGGGGGAATTGGGGCAAGAGCTTGTCGTATACCGAAACGATCACATCGATGTCGCTGGAGTGGAAGCCGGCAAGCCCCGGAAGATCGTCATTTCGCCCGGGCCGGGCGTTCCCGACAATGCCGGTGTGACGTTGCAGCTCATCGACCGCTTTTCCGGAAGGGTTCCGATTCTGGGAGTCTGTCTCGGCCACCAGGCCATCGGCCAGGCGTTTGGAGGGAGGGTCATTCCGGCCCCCTACCTGATGCACGGCAAGATCAGCCAGATCCACCATGATCGCAAGACCATCTTCCAAGGTCTTCCCCATGGATTTCCGGCCACCCGTTACCACTCCCTCATGGTCGAGAAGGAGAGTCTGCCTGCATGCCTCGAGATCTCGGCGACCTCCGCCGACGGCCTGATCATGGGGCTCCGCCACCGCGAGTTTCCGGTCGAGGGGGTTCAGTTCCATCCGGAATCGGTGTTGACCACCTATGGCAAGCAATTGCTCGAGAACTTTTTGAGGCTTTGAGAAAACATGACTGCAATGGAGCTTTACCAGGGGGCAATCCGAAAATTCCAGGGCGGGAATTCTCTGGATGAGAGCGAATCCGAACAGTTGATCGCCGCCATTCTGGACGGGCAGCTCAGTGAGGTGCAGGTGGCGGCCCTTCTGGCCGGATTGGCGGTGAAGGGAGAAGTCGCCACGGAAATCGCCGGTTTCGCCCGAGGCATGCGGAGAGTGGCGGTGGCCCTTGACCACCGGCAGCAGGGCCTGGTGGACACCGCCGGCACCGGCGGGGATGGAGCCGGCACTTTCAATATTTCCACCGCGGCCGCGTTCGTCATTGCCGGGGCGGGCGTGCCGGTGGCCAAGCACGGCAACCGGGCGATTTCGGGCAAGTGCGGCAGCGCGGACGTGCTCGCCCAATTGGGTGTGAGAATCGATGCTCCCCAGCAGGTCCTGAAGCACAGCCTGGAGACCTGCGGCATCACCTTTCTGTTCGCGCCGGTCTTTCATCAGGCCATGAAGGTGGTGGCGCCGCTGCGGCGCAATCTGGCCATGCGGACCATCTTCAACCTGTTGGGTCCCCTGCTCAATCCGGCCGGAGCCCGGCGCCAGATCATCGGGGTGTTTGCTCCCCATCTCACCGAGGTGTTCGCTCAGGTGTTAAAGTCTCTCGGGTGCGAACACGCTCTCATCTTCTCGGCCGAGGACGGTCTGGACGAGATCTCGATTGCGGGGCCGACCCGTGTCACCGAGCTCAAGAACGGCGCCATTCGGACAGACAGGCTGCACCCCGGAGACCTGGGATTCCAGAGCCGGTCCCTGGACCAGGTTCAGGGCGGGGACGCTGCCGAGAATGCTCGGATCCTGCGGGGGGTTCTGGAGGGAGAGTGCACGGAAGGACAACGGGATATCGTGCTCCTGAACGCTGCCGCGGGCGTTTACGTGTCGGGGCGGGTGGATTCGCTTCATGCCGCGGTGGAGGTGGCCCGCCAGTCCCTGGATCATGGATGGGCGCTGGCCAGGCTGGAAGGCTTGGTGGAGTGCTCCAACCGGTGAGAGGATGCCGATGCCAGCAAACGTCTTGACTGAAATCGTCAAGGCCCGCCAACGGCAGGTCCAGCAGCTCAAGAGAAACCGCCCCTTGTCCGAGACGCAGGCCTTGGCAAGACGGCAGGAGCCGGGGATGGGGCCTCGTTCCCTCTACCATGCCTTGAGACGCACCGGCCCGGTCAGTTGCATTGCCGAAATGAAGAAGGCCTCTCCTTCCAGGGGGCTGTTGAGAGAGCCCTTCGAGCCTATTGAAATCGCCGTGGATTATGAATCCCATGGGGCGGCAGCCATCTCCGTCCTGACGGAAGAAAACTATTTTCAGGGTTCGGTGAAGCACCTGGAGTCGGTCCGGCGCAGCATCTCCCGGCCCGTGCTCAGAAAGGACTTCATTCTGGACCCCTATCAGATCTATGAGTCCACTGCCTGTTGCGCCGACGCCGTACTGCTGATTGCCGCCATCATGACCCCGCGGCGGCTATTGAAGCTGAAGCAGTTGGCGGAGCACCTGGGGCTTGAGGTCCTGGTGGAGGTTCATGATCGGCAGGAGCTCACGGTTGCTCTGGACGCGGGAGCCCGGCTGATCGGAGTCAACAATCGTAACCTGAAGACCTTTGAGGTCAATTTGAGCACCTCCCTCGAACTGGCCCCTCATATTCCGGAATCGGTCCTCTCAGTGAGCGAGAGCGGCATCAAGGCCCCGGGGGACATTCGACAGTTGAGGGAGGTCGGCTACGACGCCTTTCTGATCGGCGAGTCGTTGATGAAGTCGGCCAATCCGGGCAAGGCCTTGCGGGAGTTGATGATCCACAGCGTCAATTGAACAGTGGCCAGTGGTCAGTGATCAGTGGCTAGTGATCGGTGGTCAGTCCTAAGGGCAGGCAGGTTCCTGACGACTGATTGGCATTTATTGAACGACTGCGCCGAGACCGACAAGGTGCTTAACGTTTGGGTTTAATCACTATCCACTAATCACTATCCACTATTCACTGCTGTTTCAGCCATGCGGGTCAAGACAAAAATCTGCGGCATCACCGATCCGGAGGATGCCCGGGTGGCCGTCGAGCTTGGAGCGGACGCTCTGGGTTTCAACTTCTACCGCAAGAGCCCGCGATACATCGAACCCGAACGGGCCAGGTTGCTGATTGAAGGACTGCCGCCGCTGGTCTCGACCGTGGGCGTCTTTGTGGACGAGCGCCGTCCCGAGCAGGTAGTGGAGATTGCCCGCGCCACCGGCCTGGGGACGGTGCAGTTGCATGGCTCGGAAAGTCCGGACTACGCCCGGCAGATCAGGCCGCTGCCGGTGTTCAAGGCCTTCGGCGTGGGTCCGAGACTTGAACTGGACCATATCTCAGCCTTTCCCGTGCAGGCCTTTTTGCTGGATACGGCCGGTGGCGTCCTTCCTGGCGGCACCGGGAAGGCCTTTGACTGGGACCTGGCCCTGGCGGCCAAGCGGTTGGGGCGGGTCATTCTGGCAGGAGGCCTGAATCCGGATAATGTGTTTGAAGCCATTTGCAGGGTGCGGCCCTACGGCATCGACATCTGCTCGGGCATCGAGCGGGAGCCGGGTCGCAAGGACCACCGGAAGATGGCGGCGCTCTTCGATGAGATCCATCGAGCCCGGTGGGAGTTAAAGGAGTAGAACTACCAGAATGGGAAACATGGCACAAATTCCGGACAGCCGGGGGCACTTTGGTCCCTACGGGGGCAAGTTCGTGCCTGAGACCCTGATGCATCCCCTGGAGGAGTTGGAGGCGGCCTACCTGGAAGCCCGGCGGGACCCCGGCTTTCAATCGGACCTTGACGGGTTGTTGCGCGACTACAGTGGACGGCCGACCCCACTGTCGCGGGCCGATCGCCTCTCCAAGCACCTTGGCGGCGCCACGGTGTACCTCAAGCGGGAGGATCTGAACCACACCGGGGCTCACAAGATCAACAATTGCCTGGGTCAGGGGTTGCTGGCCAAACGGATGGGCAAAAAGCGGGTCATCGCCGAAACCGGCGCCGGACAGCACGGCGTCGCCACCGCAACCGTGTGCGCTCTGCTCGACCTGGAGTGCGAGGTCTACATGGGGGAGGAGGACATGCGGCGGCAGGCGTTGAACGTCTTCCGCATGCGCCTGCTGGGAGCCAGGGTCCACGGAGTCTCCAGTGGCAGTCAGACCTTGAAGGACGCCATCAACGAGGCCATTCGGGACTGGGTCACCAACGTGCGCAGCACCTACTACCTGATCGGCTCCGTTCTCAGCGCCCATCCCTACCCCATGATGGTGAGAGATTTTCAGTCGGTGATCGGAAAAGAGGCCCGCGAGCAGATTCTGGAACGGGAAGGCCGATTGCCTCACACCCTGGTGGCCTGTGTCGGAGGGGGCAGCAATGCCATCGGGCTCTTCCATGCCTTCCTGGAAGATGAAACGGTGGCCATGGTGGGCGTCGAGGCAGGCGGTCGCGGTTCGAACCTGGGTGAGCATGCGGCCCGCTTCAGCGGCGGGAAGCCGGGGATCCTGCAGGGAACCTATTCCTACGTGCTGCAGGACGAGGACGGGCAGATTGCCAAGACCCACTCCATCTCGGCAGGCCTGGACTACGCTTCGGTAGGGCCGGAGCACGCGTTCCTGAGGGATCAGGGGCGCATCCGCTACACCTCCGCCACCGATGAGGAGACGCTGGCGGCCCTCCATCTGCTGAGTCGAACAGAGGGTATCGTTTCGGCCCTGGAAAGCGCTCACGCCGTCGCCGAGGTCATGCGGATGGCGCCTGGTCTCCGGGAAGAGGATCTGCTGCTGGTGAACCTGTCCGGCCGGGGCGACAAGGATGTCCAGACGGTGGCGGCCGCCGATTCGGAATGAGCTCGGCCGAGGAACCGCGAGGGAATAGGGGACGTTGTTGAATTACTGGAATAACTTCGATTCCCCGCTGTTGAATGGCTTTGATTCAATGACGTCTCCTATGCGCTCTTTTCAAGTTATTCCAGTAATTCAACAACGTCCCCAGCGCTGCACCGCGAAAATTGCAAAAGGCTCGATGGGTTGAGACATGACTCGCATTGG
>JAJECY010000311.1 GCA_022821775.1 Acidobacteriota bacterium | reverse complement strand
GACGGCGGCCGCAAGCTGATCCGCTGCGCCCTCAACGGCTCCGGCGGCGCCGCCCTCGACTTCTACGGGCCCGACCACTCCTACGCCTGGTCCGAGGGCATGTCCGTGTACGGACTCCCCTACCACGACGTGCCCGGGGTGGAGACCGTCGAGGATCTGAAGGACCCCGCCAGGGCCCGGGCCATGGGCGCCGCCATGGCCCGGCGCATGGGCTGCGGTGACGCCGTCCCCAACCTCGCCGTGACCAGCCTGGTGACCAACGCCTGGCTGCTGACCGGGGAGGACCGCTACCGCGCCTGGGTCCTCGACTACGCCGGCCGCTGGGCCGAGCTGGCCCGGGCCAACGGCGGACTGCTGCCCGACAACGTCGGCCTCTCCGGGGAGGTGGGCGAGCACACCGACGGCAAGTGGCACGGCGCCCTCTACGGGTGGACCTGGCCCCACGGGTTCTACAACGTGCAGCAGGCCGCCCTGCTGGCCGCCGGCGCCGCCCTGCTCATGACCGGCGACACCTCGTGGCTGGAGGTCCCGCGGGCCCAGCAGGACCGCATCTTCGAGATGGGCGAGACGCGCGACCTGCGGCGCCAGCAGATGAGCCTGCACCACCACTGGATCGGCCACTGGCGGGGCCTGGAGCGCGCCGGTCGCCACGACACCTGGGTCGTCCCCTACCGATACGGCGACGCCGGCTGGTTCGACTGGCAGCCCCTCTCCCCCATCTACCCGGCGGCCCTCTGGAACCTGTCCATGGACCCGGCCGACTGGCGCCGCATCGAGGAACTGCGCGCCCGGGAGGCCTACGACTGGGCCGATCTCTTCAGCTTCCGCAACAAGGAGGACGCCGGCCACGAGCAGCCGTGGCTGCGCTTCCTGGACGGCGCCAACCCCGGCTTTCCGGAGCGCATGCTCAGCGCCAGCTACGGCGAGGTCGCCCGCCGCCTCGACCTGATCCGCGCCGACGACGAGCACGACACCCACCGCGACGTGCACCGCTGGCAGCACGTGAACCCGGTCTCGACGGAGGCCCTGGTGCAACAGACCCTGGGCGCGCCCCAGTCCCTGTACAACGGCGGGCTGCAGCACTGCCGGGTGCGCTACTGGGACCGCGACCGCCGGCGTCCGGGACTCCCGCCCGACGTGGCCGCCCTCGTGGAGGAGTTGTCAGCCGAGCGCGCCGTCGTGACCCTGGTGAACCTGGGCCCCTTCGAGGAGCGCCGGCTGACGGTGCGCGCCGGGGCCTTCGGCGAGCACCGCTTCGGCCGCGTCACCTGGGACCGCCGCCTGAGCGACTACCCCGGCGACAGCGCCGACTACGCCGCCGAGCCCCTGGCCGCCGGCGACGACAGCCGCGACGTGGACGACACCCACCTGGCCGTCGACCTGCCGCCGGCGACGCGGATCACCCTGGAGCTGGAGACCCGGCGCCATGTCAACCGGCCGAGCGCGGCCCTGGCGTGGCCGGGGTGATGCCCTTCAAGGAGGTGACGACATGGCCCGCCTGGAGCCGATCCACCCCGGCGAAATCCTGAAGCACGACTTCATTGGAACCGGTGGGGTTGTCCGACACCGCCCTGGCGAGGGCGATCGGCGTGACGCCTGCGCGGATCAACGAGATTGTCCGCGGCCGCCGGGGCATCACGGTGGAGACTGCGCTCCGTCTGGCGCGGTACTTCAATACCGATGCCCGGAGCTGGATGAACCTCCAGGACCGCTACGAGCTCGAACTCGCGGGCTGGTCAAGGCCGAAGCCTTGAGGGCACGCGGGCGGTGGTCCCGCCTGCCTTTGTCGCAACGGGGGCACCAACTCCGGCACCGCCATGCCCTTGCTAAAGAACATGACCTCGCGCCCCCCCCTGCGACTACGCGCACTGTATCCGATGGTGTAGTGTAATCGTGGTGAGAACGCGTATAGGTTACGTATCGCTTCGACGTCATCGTACGACACTACCCAGTTCGGTCCTTTCAAGTCGCCCAACAGCGTCGCCACTGCAGCGTGATCGTCTGGACCGTAGGCATCATAGTAGAGCATGCGACCCTTCTCGAAGTAGGGCGGGTCGACGTAGATCAAGTCCTTCTCCCCTAAGCCACCTGACTTCTCCCGCAGGAACTCCACTGCGTCAGCGCCGCTTACCTCAATGCGTCCGGCGCAGTCGGCGATCTTCGTTATCCTCTGAATGAGATCCTCCCGGTTAAACCTCGCGTCCATCCCCCACTTGCCGTCCTGATTGCGCCCGCCAATCAGGCCTCCGTTCAGGATCCCTGACCGGTTCGTCCTATTCAGATAGAAGCAGGACATGCCCAAGTCAATCGGGGATGCGTCCTTAGGCTGGCTGAAAGTCTCCTTCTGACGGTCCCACTCCTCGACGGACAGAGGTATGTCTCGAATTCGCCGACAGAGTTCGTCCGTGTGGCTGAGCACGCTGGTCCAGAAGGCAAAAACGTGCGGACTGATGTCGTTGATCAGCACCCGTCGCACCACGCCAGTAATCAGGAGTTCCCACGCTATGCCCGCACCGCCCGCGTAAGGCTCGATGTACCTTCCGTCGGACAACCCATTCTCCCGCACGATCGCGGTCATAAATTTCGATAGCTTTCCTTTCCCACCCGGATATCGGAGCGGCGAGTAGCGGCCGCTCCGTCCAATTCCCTGACCAGCCTCGGGCATCAGGCCTCGCCGTACGCTGCAGTGAGGACAGGTATTGCCGATTCCCATCCAGCTCGTAAGGCGTCTGCACTCGGCAAGTCGTAGGGGCCGTGCACGAATCCATTCAACGCCTGAATGGAGCAGGGCGATCTCTCTTCGAGCAGATTGCGGCGGAAGGCACGCATGTCGGTCGCCAAGAAGGCGCCACTGGACACAATGTGTTTGAGAACGTCGTCCGCTTTCTTCTTCAATTCAAGCTCTCTTCGGCTCCCCTCTTTCCTCCGCGGAATGGAGTTGGCAGCCATGTAGTCATTCACCGCCAGTTCGACCACCGCGCGGAGGACAAATGCACAGGAGAGCGGAAACTTGCTAGCGTCCAGTGTACCGGCCTCCTTCAGCAACATTTCTAGCTTGGTAGATTTCGTCGTATCAAATGGGTGTCTCTTCGGCGCTAGCGTTTTTCGCGTCCGAGGTGTGGGTCTCGTATTAGGTGGCTGCTTCCGAGGGGAGGTTGCCCGAGCCCCGGAAAGGCTAATGTCTCTGAACGCTTTCGGTGCCACAGCGACCAACTCGGGCCCCGGCTGAAGCTCCGGTGGCAGATTCTGGAAGTACTTCTTGATGTCCGTTGCAGTGTTCAACTGCCTGGAGTTGACCTGGTTCTTCAGGATATCATCCACGATCCGCTTCAGAACCCGCAGCGCCCACTTTGGATCGGCTTCCAAGAGTGGAGTTTTTCGGAACGGTTCGACCTGCACCGTGATCCCAAGGTGTGATTGTCCCGGCGCTGATTCCAGTAGTCGCGTAAGATTGGTGGACTTCCCGCCACCCAGCGCCGACTGGGCTTGTTTCCATTCCTCCTCCGAGTATCCTGCGTTTCTTCCTACGAACTCAATGACATCAATTGTTGTATAGTCACCCGAGAATCTCTGGATTTCCAGCGGCTTCCAGTTTATCCGTCCCTCGCCGCCTGCAACGCCGGTGTGACGTCGTCGGATCCAGTCGTTGGCTGCTTCGCGATCATCGAAACGGACGCAGCGAATTGGCTCCACCTCAGATCGTTCAAAGCCGGTGGCTTCCCGGACAAGCGGCTTCTTCGTACTCTCCGGCAGATCGGTACCTGCCAGGACGTCTGGGTTGCTCAGTACCTTCAGAGCAGACAGTCGCCGATTTCCTTCTAAGACAACGAAGTCTTGGGGGTCTTCCGATCGGACTACGTAGAAACTGTCGCCGGGGTCCAAACCCTCATCCCTGATGCTCGCCATCAGGTTTCGAAAATGCTCTGGACTCAGCCTGACGACGGTTGCCAGCGCTTCCGACTGAGAAGAAGTCGAACCCAACCGTGGGTTTTCCAAGTCCAGAAGCAACTCATCAATGGATAGTTCGATGTGTTCGATCATTCCTTTCATTCCTCTTCATTCGGTTCCATCTACAAGACTGCCCCTCGGATCACTTGGCCTCCATCGCAGTCCGAATGGCCAGCAGACTCAGCCACTGCAATTCCCCTCACCGAGAAGAAATGGAGTAGTGACGGAAGGGAAGTTGGGGTAATAGCGAACTCACCCGGCATTGTCAAGTCTCCCCAGATGAGGGGTGAAGAACACCATAGCCGTTCAATGTCAGGTCTCCCAGCCAGGCCTTACCCCCTGCTTGCGCCCCGGGGGGTCCATTGTCGATGTTCGGCGTCCGGACGCCGCGCGCCGAGCGCCACTCGAGAGAGCGCGGCACCCGCTTCGCCATATCCCCCAGGAGTGGAATCGGAACCAT
>JAJECY010000079.1 GCA_022821775.1 Acidobacteriota bacterium | reverse complement strand
AGGGCGGGACGGTGGTGGGCAACACCGACGAACTGGGCATCAAGGCGGCCGAGAACGTCTATCACCTGCACGACCTTCACGGCACCATGCTGCACAGCCTGGGTCTGGACGACATGCGGCTCACCTACTACCACGCGGGACGCTTCAAGCGCCTGACCGACCTGGGCGGCCGCCTGATCAAGGAGATCGTGGCTTAGCGAGACCCGATTGACGCGGCCCGCACGTGCTTTATAATGAAATGGAGTCCCAAACGAGCAAGAAACGCCTTTCAGCCGATGGCTGACATCAAGCAAGGTGCCCCATGAGAATCCCACGCAAATGGAACCGGTTCCTGGCCGGCGGTTTGACCTTCCTTTTCGTTCTCTCAGGATCGGTGCTGCTGGCCGACCGGAAGAAGGACCGGAAGCGCGAGAAGTCGCTCCGCACGGAGACCTCGGACCGATACCTCAAGAAGTGGATGAAGCAGGATGTCGGCTACATCATCAGCGCGGAAGAGAAGGAAGCCTTCAAGCGCCTGACCACCGACGACGAGCGCTATCAGTTCATCGAGCAGTTCTGGCTTCGCCGTGACCCGACTCCGGACACGCCCGACAACGAGGCCAAGCTGGAGCACTACCGCCGCATCGCCTTTGCCAATGAGCGTTTCGCCTCGGGAAGACCGGGTTGGGAGACGGACCGGGGGCGGATCTATATCACCTTCGGCCCTCCGGACGAAATCGAGAGGCATTCCGCCGGCGGCACCTACGACCGCCCACCCGAGGAGGGGGGCGGACAGACGATTACCTTTCCCTTTGAAGTGTGGCGGTACCGCTATATCGAAGGCAGGGCCCTGGGAGAGGAGGTCCGGATTGAATTCGTGGACCCCAGCTTCAGCGGGGAGTACCGCTTGGCCTTGAGGTCCAAGGACAAGGATGCCATCTACTACACCCCCCAGATCGGCTTGACCACGGCCGAGATGGCGGGAATGGCCTACAAGGAAGATCGCGACATTATGGGAGGCACGGGGTATGGCATGGGCGGAAACCTGCGCCCCTACCAGCAATTTGACCGGCTGAGGCAGCATGCAGCCCTGACCCGGGCTCCCAAGGTGCGCTTCAAGGACCTGGAAACGGTCATCAACACCAAGCTTTCCTTCAACCTGCTTCCCTTTCGTTTCACTACCGACTTCTTCAAGATCACCGAAGACATGGTGCTGACACCCATCACCATCCGCCTCCGCCACCAGGATTTGACCTTCCAGAACCAGGATGGCGTTGAGCGCGCCCGCGTGAACATCTTCGGGCGGATCTCGACCATAACGGGACGGGTGGTGGAGGTTTTCGAGGACGTCATATCCCAGGACGTGCCCGCGTCCCTGATGAAGGAGGCGCTGGAACGGGACTCCCTATATCAGAAAACCCTGAACCTGCGCTCCGGAAGATACAAGCTGGAGTTGGTGCTGAAGGACATTCACAGCGGCAACATCGGGACTCAGTACTATGGAATGGTGATCCCCCACTTCCCCGACGACAGTCTGGCCAGCAGCTCCATCATCCTGGCGGACACCATCCAACCCCTGCCCCCGAAACAGATGGGGAGCGGCATGTTCGTCATTGGAACCAACAAGGTGCACCCCAACGTTGAAGACCGCTTCGACCGAAAAGAGACCATGGGAATCTATTTCCAGGTCTACAACCTGACCGTGGACGACAAGACCCACAAACCGTCGGCTTCGGTTCAATTTGTCCTGAAAAAGGGCGACAAGGAAATCACTCGCCTGACCAAGACCGAGGAGGAAATGGCGGGGGCCGCCCAGCAGATGACCCTGGAACAGCATCTGGCCCTGAGCGCGCTTGATCCCGGCAGCTACCAACTGGTGGTGAACGTCACCGACAACCTGGCCAATCGATCTCTCAGCAAGGCGGCCAAGTTCGAGGTCCGCTGAGGGTTGGTCTTACACTCTCGGGGAGGTCGGGTAGGATCCGTATTCGACCTGGATTTCGACGGACTCTACCGAAATTCTCCCCGCCATTCCCGCCGGCCGCCGATCCAGGGAAATTTCCAGCAGGTTCTCCCCCTGGCGCGGCCTCACGTTCCGCAACCGATACTCCAACCACTGCCCCAGCCAGGGATCGATGCGATTGGCATAGTCGCGCCGGCAGCTCTCCTGCTCCAGGGACTGGCCGTTCAACAGCAGTGTCAGGCGATCGGCCGTCACCAGGTTGTCGACGTAGAGCTTGAGAACGACCTGCCTGATCCGTTGAGCCCCGCCCTCGATGTCGTCTGAAATGGTAAAGGGAATGGAATAGCGCCTGCCCGCATCGCCGGCAGGCATCCGCAGGGGTAGACTGGCCCGGTAGCCCATGTCGACCGCCCCCTTGGAGCGGCGGTGCAGCAGGTAGTGCTTGTCGGCTTCCCGGATCAGCTCGGGGTCCCCCAACTCGGTCAGGACCCGCCGTTCCCTGTCTCCCAGCGGCCATCGCAAAAACCAGGCGTAGAGCCCATCCACACCGCGCCTCCGGTAGTTGGCGGCGGCAGCGCGAAAATTCTCGGGCGTGGGAAAGAGGACCTTGAGCGCCGCCGGGTCGGTTCCGGTGGCTTCGTCTCCGACGTAGGGCGCCAGGACGCCGTAGACGGCGATATCCTTGGCGTGGGCCGCTTCCACCACCCAATCGACGGGCATGTCCACGTCCAGGGTGAAATCGATGTAGAGCATGGGCGCCAGGTAGTCGACCAGGCCTTCCCGGATCCAGGCCCGCACGTCCAGACCCTGTTTGAGGCACATCTCCTCGGTGGGATAGACCCGGGCCCCGACCTGTCCCGGCTTGCCGGGCCGATTGCGGACGGCTTTGGAGATCTTGGCCACCCATTCGGTCAGCACCGGGGTCATGGCCGGAACATCCTCCGGTCTCAGGAACAGCGGCATGCCGCCCGGGGCCGCCGCGAAGTCCAGCTCCACTCCCTCGGTGCCGTATTCGGTGGCCAACTCCTTCAGCACCGCGTACTGATGGTCGCGAACGAACTCGTGGGCCAGGCCCCGGCCACCCTCGGGGACCTTGTACTTGCCTTCAAGCCCCCCGTAGGAGGCCATGCGAACGCTGGCGAAGAAGTCCATCCCTTTCTCATGGGCGCGGTCGATCAGCACGGTCAGCGGGTCCAGACCCCGGTCGATCAGGCTCTGCATGTTCTGCCAGGTGCGCCAGTAGGCGGTGATCGGGAACGGACGCATGTCGGCGCCGAATCGCTGGCCCACCCGGGAGGGATAGAAGAGACCGTCGCCCCTTTCCACCCCGTAGACAAAGGTGTCCACGGCCGTTCCGGCCACCTCGTCAATGGGCACCCAGGCGTCCTCCATGGTCATGGGGGGCTCGAACACGTATAGGTAGTAGTGCCGAGCATCGTTGTAATAGAGGGTCCGCTTCCTGCGCCCGGCCTGCTTGCCGGGGAGGGGATCGGCCAGGAGGCCGGCGGAGGAGCCTGCCGCTCCCGCTCCGCCGGCAACGGTGAGGGCCTGCATGAATTTACGACGGGACAGGCTCATGGGGATCTCCCGAATACTTGGTGTCATTCAACAGAACACCGGTCTTATGCATTCGGCGTGGTCGGATAGAAACCGTAGTCGACCTGCACTTCCACCCACTGCACCGAAATGCCCACTCCCATGAGTGGCGGGCGCTCATCCAGGGATACTTCCAGCAGGTTCTCACCCTTGCGGGGCCGCACTTTCCGCAGGTGAAACTCCAGCCACTGCCCCTGGTAGGGAACGATGTTGTCGGCGTAGTCGCGCAGGCAGATCTCCTCTGCCAGCGACTGGCCGTTCAGCAGCACCGTCAGCCGGTCAGAGGTCAACAGGTTGTCGATTTGCAGCTTCAGAACGACCTGGCGGATCCGGTCCGCCTTGCCCTCGATGTCGTCTGAAATCGAAAAGGGAATGGGGTAGCGCTTCCCGGGTTCGGGTCCGGGAATCTTCAGCGGCAGACCGGCCGGGTAGCCCATTTCAGCCGACCGCTCGGACGAGCCGTGAAGCACATAGTGCTTGTCGGCTTCCCCGATCAGTTCCGGGTCCCCAATCTCGGTCAGGATGCGCCGTTCCGTGTCTCCCAACGGCCATTGCATGAACCAGGCATAGAGGCCGTCCACGCCGCGCCTCCAGTAATTGGCGGACGCCGCCCGCACATTTTCGGGAGTGGGGTAGATCCTCTTGGGAGCCGCCGGCGCCGACCCGGTGGCCTCGTCCCTGATGTAGGGCTGAAGGGTGCCGTAGACGGCAATGTCCTTGGCATGAGCCGCTTCGATGACCCAGTCGATGGGCATGTCCACGTCCAGGGTGAAATCGATATAGAGGATGGGCGCCAGGTAGTCGACCAGGCCTTCCCGAACCCAGGTCCGCACGTCCAGGCCGTTCTTGAGACACATCTCCTCGGTAGGATAGACCCGGGCCCCGACCTGGCCCGGCTTGCCGGGCCGATTGCGGACGGCATCGGAGATCTTGGCCACCCACTCGGTCAGCACCGGGGTCGTTGCCGACAAATCCTCCGGCCGGACATAGAGAGGCATCCCCCCAGGCGCCGCCGCGAAGTCCAGCTCCACGCCCTCGGTGGCGTATTCGGTGGCCAGCTCCTTCAGCACCGCATATTGGTGGTCGCGCACGAACTCGTGGGCCAACCCTCGGCCGCCCTCGGGAACCTTGTACTTCCCTTCCAGCCCGCCGTAGGAGGCCATGCGCACGCTGGCGAAGAAGTCCATCCCTTTCTCGTGGGCACGGTCGATCAGCACGGTCAGCGGGTCCAGGCCCCGGTCGATCAGGCTCTGCATGTTCTCCCAGGTGCGCCAGTAGGCGGTGAGATCGAAGGGACGCATGTCGGCCCCGAAGCGCTGGCCCACCCGAGAGGGATAGAAGAGGCCATCCCCGCGCTCCACTCCGTAGACAAAGGTGTCCACGGCAGTGCCGGCCACCTCGTCAATGGGCACCCAGGCGTCTTCCATGGTCATGGGGGGCTCGAACACGTAGAGGTAGTAGTGCCGTGCGTCATTGAAATAGAGGGTCCTTTTCTTGCGCCCCTTCTGTTTGCCGGGGAGCGGCTGTGCCAGCAGGCCGGCGGAGGAGCCGGTCACTCCCGCTCCCCCGGCAACGGTGAGGGCCTGCATGAATTTTCGACGCGTAACGCTCATGGTTTCCTCCGAGGATTTGCTGGCCGCTCCCTCGAACCGGCGGGTGCCTGTCTGCCGTCAAGGTTCGGGAAACCGACAGTTCCGTGGGGCCCCACACACCTGCAGCCCCGGATAGCCCTCCTACTTTCGAATCAAGCCGACGTTTTTGGTCCCCCTATCTTATACAATTCTCAACCATCGGGTTACAGATTCGCAGATTCATGGACGGAAAGGGGACAAAACCATGCACGGCCCAAGGACTTTCTCTCACTGGTGGACTCTTGCGGCCCTGGCCTGCCTGGCGGGCTGCGGGGGTGTGCCACAACAGGACCCGGCGACACCCACGAAGGTACCCAGCCATTCGCCGGACCGCCAGCGACGCATCATCGTCAACGACGACGGCGAGGCGGAGCCCATCTCAAAGGGCCGCTCCGTGGAGGCCTACCTGGCCCAGCGCTTTCGGGACGCGGTGGGTTCCCAGGTCGATTCCTACTTCATCTGCGTGGGCAGCACCGACCGCGGACCCGCCACAGGGAAGAATGCCAGGCTACAGGACACCCAGAACCGCTGGTATCCGGCCATGAAGGCGCCGCCGGAAATCGACCGGATGACCCGAGCCTACCTGGAAGCCGCCAAGGAAGCCGGAATGGAGATCTTCGCCTCCATGCGGATGAACGACATTCATGACGCCTGGGCTCCCCGGCTCACCTATCCCCTGAAAATGGCCCGGCCCGACCTGTTGCTGGGCGCCAGAACGGACCACGCCCCCGACGCCGTCATGCGGGCCTTCTGGTCCGGGTTCGACTACGCCAAGGAAGAGGTCCGTCAACACTTCCTGGATTTCATTCGCACCTATTGCCGCCAATACGACTATGACGGGCTTGAGCTGGATTACTTTCGCCACCCCCTGTTCTTCAAGCTGGGCGAAGCGCGGAAGCACCTGGACACCATGACCGCCTTCGTGCGACGGGTCCGCGGTATCCTGCGCGAGATCGGCCGGGAACGGGGCCGGCCCTACCTGCTGGCCATCCGCGTCCCCGACACGCCGGCAATGGCTCTCAGGACCGGTCTGGACGTGGAGCAGTGGATGAAGGAAAACCTGCTGGATCTGCTGATCGTGGGAGGCGGCTACATGCCCTACGCCGGCCGGTTGCAGACACTCGTCGACCTGGCTCACCGGTACGGGATCCCGGCCTATCCCTGCATCAACCACTTCCGCGAACCCGTGGCCATGCGCAGCCTGGCCTCCAACTTCTGGTCCATGGATGCCGACGGGGTCTACCTGTTCAACTACTTCGGAGTCGGATCAGGCATGGAAGGGGGGCGCATGGTTCCGCAAGTGAGCGATCCTGCCGAACGGCGCAAGGTCTTGAGCCAGATGGGCGATCCGGCATCGCTCCAGGGACTGGGAAAACAGTTCCCGGCCGACAACGGAGCCTCCATTTTCTATGCCGGCTTCACCAACCCATCGGGGCAGTTTCCGGTGAGGCTGGTGGAAGCCCGGGCGATCGAGCTGGTGGTGGGTGACGATGTGGGCGAAGCCGACCAAACGCCCAGCCAACTACTCCTGAACATCAGCGTTGAGGATGTGCCCTCCGGCGAAGGCATCGCCGTCGAGGTCAATGGCGCCCGAGTTCCCTACGCCGCCCTGGAGCGCACCGGGGAAGCATCCTTTGCAGCCCGGCTGCAGCAGGAGTTCCTCAAACAGGGCCTGAACGAGGTAGTGGTCCTGCCGGGACCCAACTCGACCGGGCGGCTGGCCTCCAGGGTGACGGGACTGGAGCTGGAGGTGAGCTACTGAGTGGTCAGTGGTCAGTGGTCAGTGGCTAGTTCTAAAAACAGGCAAGTGCCTGACAACTTGGTTGCCCTTCTTGAACGACTGCGCCGAGACCAACAGGGTGCTGAGCGTTTCGATCAACTAACTGACCACTAGCCACTGATCACTGATCACTGGCCACTGCCTAATACAGTCCCCCGGTGGCGCCGCCGTCGGCCACCAGCACCTGGCCGGTGATGTCGTCAGCCGCCTGACTGCACAGGAACACCACCAGCGAGGCCAGCTCGGAGGCCTCGCCCAGTCGCCCCACGGCCGTCTGTTCCGCCCATTGGGATTCGATTCTCTCGACGGTTTCTCCCTGCTTTTCGGCCTCCCGGGCCAACAGGTCACCCACCAGAGGCGTCTTGAAGACTCCCGGGCACACGGTATTGACCCGTACGCCCTCCCGGCCGAATTCCTGGGACAGCAGCTTGCTCAACGCCGCCACCCCTGCCCGGTAGACCGAGGAGAGGTAGTAGGGGGGATGGGGATCCTTGACGGCCACGCTGGTGATATGGACAATCCGGCCCCACTTGCCCTGGACCATGTGCGGAATCACCCGCCGGCACAGCCGAACCACCGGTAGCAGCACGCCTTCGAATCCGGCCCGCCAGGAGGCCTCATCGTGCGAAAAGAAGTCGCCCATTTGAGGGTGGCCCACGTTGGTGACCAGGATGTCGACGGTTCCGAACCGTTCCAGGGCCTGGTCCACCAGGCGTTCCACATCTTCTCCGCTGGCCAGGTCGCATACTGCCGGCAGCACCCGGGCGCCGGTCTCATCGGTAATCGTTCGAGCCGTCTCCAGCAGCCGTTCCCGGTTGCGGGCGCAGATAACCAGGCTGGCCTGCTCCCTGGCCAGCGCCAGCGCACTGGCTTCTCCCAACCCCTGGCTGGCGCCGCAGACCAAGGCGACCTTGCCTTTCAATCCATAGTCCATCGTCCCCCTCCTCTCTCAGAACTGAAGTTCCCGGCGCTTCTCCCGAATGGGCCGATAGCAGTACTCGTTCATAAGCGCCAACGCACCCAGATCCCCGTGATCCTTGGCCACTCCGGCATAGGACTCGAGGGCTTCCCGAATGGCCCGGTGAGCCAGTTCAATCTGGCGTCCGGCCTCCTTTTTCCGCCCTTCCCGCAGCGCCCGCCCGGTAGCCCCGAAGGCATCGGCGGCCTCCAGATAGCGCACGGCAAAACGGAGCCGCTCCGCAAAATACCGGGTGTAGTCCTTCCCCTGCGGCCGGCTGCGCCTGTGAGCCTCTTCCATCTGCCGGAGGGCCTCGGCGTAGAGCTGCCGATCCTGTCTGATGGCCTCCGACAACCCTCCGCTCTCATAGTGCTTGGTCATCATCCCCGGCACGGGAAACCCGAACCCCAGGCCATGCTGATCCAGGCCCAGGGTGATTTTCTCGATGAGGGCGAAGGCCTCGAGGACCGGCTCCACCGCCTCCGGACCGCATACGTGCCGGACCTGGTCGGCATAGGCCTTCTCCGGCGTCATGTCGGCATCCCAACTGGCCCGGCTCAGGTAGTGCACGGTCGGGTCGAGGTCTCCGACGGTCCAATAGCGGGTGTAGAAGCCCGCCCAGCCGTTTTGGCGGAGCAGTTGCGTCAACCGGTGGAGGGAGCCGGTCGCCAGTTGAGGCAACACCCCCACGTTGTCGTCGGCCAGGGTGAAGATGAGGGTAGAGGGGACCCCACCGGGCGGGACCTTCCGCAGCAGCTCCGGTTGGCGAAGCTGCCGGCTGGCCGTGTAGTCGATGAAGTTCAGCATCTCTCCGCCGGGCGGCAGCATGCGGGCCACCAGCGGGAACAGTTCCGCCACCACGCCGTTGTAGACGATCCTGATGTCCTCTCCCCCTCCGGGCCGCTCGAGCAGCTCCTTTTCCCGCAGCAGCGAATCGAAGAACCAGAGGCTGGACAGATCGCCCCGCAACATGGTCTCCACCCGCTCGCCGCCTCCGGGAAATGAGCTCCGGCCGCGCGCCCGCTTCCTTAGCCGGTTGTAGCTGTCCAGGTCCGCCGACGGATAGCGGGCCGTCAAACGCCGGTAGGCCCTGGCCGCCTGTCCGACCCAGCTCCGGTGCTCCGGCATGCCCACGTGGACCTGGTCGATGTCGGGATAAGTTTCGACAAAGGCGCGAAAAATGGTGGTGACCATGTCGCGTAGCCCCCGGTCCTGCATGGACTGGCCGCGTCCGGGACCTGCCGTCAGGTCCCCCAACTGCCGTTCCATTTCAGACCCCGGCAGGACCTTCATGAACTCCTTGGGCCACTGGAAGGGCTGAATGGACAGCCCGGTCTCCATCCCCAGGCGTTTGGCTTCCTTCAGGATGCCGCGAACCAGGCTGATGGCTCGCCGGCGCATTTCTTCTGCGGATTGCGCACCCACGAACTCGGGGTTGGTGAAAACCTCCATGGCGCCGAACCGCTCCCGGCCGATGGTTTCCGGCCCGATGGGATGGCGGTGGCCGAAATAGAGGACGCCGGGAGGCTTTTCCATCCCTCGGAAGCTGTAATGCACAAAGGGCTGGGCCGGCCAGAGGGCGCAGTGGATGCGGTTGTACTTCATCTTGGCGATCTGGCGCAGAAAGCGGCGGTTCTCCTCCAGGCTCCAGGAAACCGGCCCGTGGGGCAAATCGTTCACCAGGCGCCAGCAGCGGATGCGCAGGTTGGGCTCCAGGACCAGGTCGAGGTCGGGCAAGCCGGACCATCGGCGGCGTTCGGGAAAGACGTCCCGGTTCACAAGATATCTCACCCCCAGACGCTCGCCCAGGTCGTAGGCGGCCCACAGCACCGCCACCGGACTGCCCCCGCCCACCAGCAAGGTCGGAACCGGGCCGTTCACACTCTTGAGAAGCAGCCCCTGGTCGCTCAGTTCGGGCCAGCTCTTTCCGGCGGTCTCGGCCAGCACCGGATTGCTTGCGGGACGCCCGACCAGGATCACCGCCCGGGCCTCTTCCCCGGCAACCGTTTCCACGGCGGCCGTCACCTCGAACAGCTTCTCCAGCATCGAAGCCAGCTCCGAAGCCGCCAGGCTCTCCAGTTCGCTTGCCTCGCCGCCCACCACAATGGACACCCGTGGCCGTTCCTCCTCGAGCGAGCAAGCCGGCGCCCCCGCCAGCATCGCTGCCAGACACAGCAGACGAACCCCCGATGGTCTCCCCATGACAGCTCCTCAATTGGTAATGGATAGCCCCACCATTCTATGACAAATCCCCCCGTCCGCAATGAGGATGAGCCAGGGGAATGGCGACCGAAGCCGGAACTTCATGGCCACAAAAGGCACAAAATACACAAAAAAACCATCCGATCGGCGAGACTCGAAATCAAGAAACTGGTTTTGTGCCTTTTGTGCATTTTGTGGTTGCTGTTGCCTTTTGTGCTTGTTGTGGTGCACGCCGGAGCCTGCAGCGCATCACCTTTGCCGCCTCAAGGTCATTCCGAATTGCGAATTTTACAAGAGGCTCAACTCATCAATCCGCTAATTGGTGTTCATTCGTGTTCATTCGTGGTTCGCCGTTTCCCTTTGTTTCGTTCTTTGTGGCCCTTCACCCTACCCCTTCGAGTCCTTTCCAACCCCTTGGTGGCCCTTCGTCGTCCTTCGTGGCCCTTGGTGGATAACTCTTTTTGACTCCGGACTTTTGGTGTTACAGTGTGCGGGCATCCGTACCCCCAAGTTTTTGGTTCCGGAACGACTTGGCCGCCTCGCCATCCTGGTGGGCGGACACATTCGAGCGAAGGAGTCCCCAATATGGAATTCAATCGACGAACCTTCCTGGAAACGGGAGCCCTGGGCATGGCGGCCTGGGGAGGATCCATGGCCGATTTTCCCCCGCAGGGAAAGGCTGCAAGCATGTCTTCCCAAGGCTCCCCCAAGGACAGGCCACCGGCCTATCCCGTCATCTACAACTGGGATGGGGCCCCCCACGATTACTCCGAGTACCCGCAATCGGTGGAGCAGTTCGTGGAAAAGGCCTACGCCCCCATGAAGGATACCCAGGTGGGGGCTCACTTCTGGTGCACCGGCGAGCACGAGGCCAAGTGGCCTTCCAAGACCATGGAAATGGCGGGCGACTCCCAGGGCCGCCTCTACGACACGGTGCGGTCCATGCGGCACAACGAGGGAATCCGGGAGTTGCTGCGCAAGGGCGAGAATCCCTATGCCGCCCTGGTGAAGCGGGGTCATGAGCTGGGAATGCACGTCTATGCCTCCATCCGAATGAACGACAACCACTTCAACGGCCTGCAGCTCGAGGACATGGCCGAGGCCAGCATCGAAGGCCTGACTCCCTTGCGCAAGAAGCACCCGGAGTGGTGCCTGGGCCCCCGCCAGGCTCCCAGGTGGTTCGCGGCTTCCTGGAACTTCGCCATCCCCGAGATCCGGGAACTCCGCCTGCAGAGCGTCACCGAGGTCTGCAAGCTGGCCGACTGGGACGGTGTCGAGCTGGACTGGCAGCGTCACGCCTTCCACCTGCCCCTGGATGACGCACAGCGCCTCAGCTATACCCTGACCGACCTGCAGCGCGCCCTGCGCTCCATGACCCGACGCTTGGCCCGGGAGAGGGGCAGGCCGTTCTACGTTGCAGTTCGGGTGGCCACCACCATGGAGGCCTGCCGGCGCATCGGCTACGACCTGAAGACCTGGGTCCGGGAAGATCTCTGCGACATGATGACGGCCGGGGGTGGAGCCCTGACCGACTACGGGGTGGAGGTGGAAGCCTTCCTCGACCTGCTGAAGGGCACGGGAATCCGCTTTTATCCCGGCTTCGACAGCGGCTTCTGGGGACCCCACCAGGGACTGAAGCCTCACCGGGAGTGGCATGAGGCCATGGTGCGGGCCGCCGCCACCGGCTACTGGGAACGGGGGGCCGACGGCATCTACTGCTTCAACTGGCATGCCAACGAGAGAACCCGCCGGCCGCTGCTGACCACCGTGGGATCGCCCGGGACCCTCAAGAGAACCGACAAGGTCTACGCGGCCCTGCACCGCTACATCGGAGGTTGGCCCTTCAGTGAACCGAAGGAAGGAAACTGGGCCGGCGCCGACCTTCACGACCGCCTCTATGGAGAGACCCCGGTGGCGCTTTACCGGACACTGACGGAGGAAGGCCCCCGCTTTCACGTCAAGGTCTACGACGACACCGTCCAGGAAGCCCGCGAAGCAAACCTCAAATCCGCCGAGCTGCAGGTGGAACTGAAACACCGCTCGGTCAAGGACAAGGTCGAAGTCTGCCTGGACGGCGCCGTGCTGCCCGAGCCTCAGGTACGCAACGTGGCCGCAGAGGATCCGGACAACCCCTCCGACGTGGCTGAAGACAGTTGGCTGGTGTGGAAGCTGCGGCCGGAACAAGCCGCCCGGGGCACCCACCTGGTCCAGGTTCGGCTGTTGAAGCGGGATGCGCGGCTAAGGCCGCCGCTGGTGGTGCAGAGCGTCGAAATCCACTTGAACTATCGGGGGTAGCTCACTGTTCTTTTTCGCGGATGTGTTCCGCCAACACCTTGGCCCGTTCCGGGTCCAATTCCTTGAGAATTTCAACCTGTGCCTCCGCCGAGGCCCTGTCCCCCGCGCTCAGGTAGACCAGGCCCAAGTGGAACCGGATCTCGGCGTTGCGGGGGGAGAGGTTCGCGCTTCGGGACAGGGCCTCGATGGCCTCCCGGGTGCGGCCCAGGCGGGCCTGGGTCAGGCCCAGGTTGACGTAGGTCCCGGCTGAATCGGGCCGCAGGCGCACGGCCTGGCGGAAGGCCGCAACGGCATCCTGCAGCCGGCCCAGTTGACTGTAGGCCATTCCCAGGTTGGATTGGGCTTCTGCGTCCTCCGGCTTCAGGCGGACCGCCTGCCGGAAAAACTGCAGAGCTTCCTGGATGCGGCCCTCCCGGGCCAGAGCCACCCCCAGGTTGTAGTGGGCTTCAGGGGAAGCGGGATCCTGGACGGCAGCCTGGCGAAAGGCCTCCAGGGCTTCCTCCTGAAGCCCCTGCCGCGCCTGGGCCAACCCCAGGTTCAAGTGGGTCTCGGCACTGTCCGGATCCACCCGAAGTGCCTGGAGAAAATGGCGGGCCGCCTCGGCTGCCCGCCGCCGCTCCACGGATTCCCGCCCCAGACCGAGGTGGGCCTCTGCCAGCAGCGAATCGGACTGCACGGCCCGCCGGAACGATTCCGCGGCCGGGCGGCCCTGCTGCCGGTTGACCAGCCCAAGTCCCAGATGGGCCTTGGCATAGTTTGGGTCGAGCGCCAGAGTTCTCCGGTATTGCTCCAATGCGGCCGCGTATTGCCCCTGTCGCCGCATCGCCTCGGCCAGGTTGAAACGGGCGATGGGGCTGTCGGGATCAATGTCCAGCGCTCGTTCCAGGCTGGCTCGAGCCGCATCGATGGCCCCGGTCTCGGCCTGGGCCATGGCCAACTTGACGTAGGGCTCGGTGAAGGAAGCGCTCTTCTGCTCCAGGGCTGCCGCGAGCCGGACCATGCCTTGCCGCAACCTTCCCCGGGTCTGCACCTCGGCCATCCCCACATAGAGATCCCGTTCCCAACCGGACAACGACTGAGGAAAGTACAGCAGCGGCTGCTCCTCGCGGGGAGAATGGTCCTCCTTGAGGGGAGCCAGCAAATCCCGGTCCGGAGGACGTCGCTGAATCAAGTGATCGGTCATGACCGCGTGCACCACGTCCTGAGCCCGCCGCTTGGGCATGTGGCAAGCGGTGCAATCGCCGGGAGGCGTCTCCCCGTGGACGGCGCGCGAGGGCCGGTTGTGGCAACTCAGACAGCGGTCCCGGTAGTGGTTGACGGCCTGATCCCCTCGCAGCTTGCGGTGGGGGTCATGGCAGGTGGTGCAGGTCAGGGCGCCACGGCTCTGGCGGAAGCAGGCCGACTGCAGCATGCGGTAGCCGGCGCTGTCGATCTCGAAACGATCGAGCGGGGCCTCCGCGTCGGGGTCGCCAAGATCGAAGTGGACGATGTAATCCGCGAGGGACTCCCCCGGTTTGAAGGAATAGACCGGGCGGCCCGACCGCCTGAACCGCGGCGCCGCCGCCGCCGCTTCCAGGTGACACTGCAAACAGACATCGAGCTGCCGCTCAAGGCTCAGCCTGGCCGGATTGACGATGGATTGGCGGATCTGTCCGACCTCAGCCGTTCCGCTCGACGCCAGCTTCACGTGATCGACCCCCGGGCCGTGGCAACGGTGGCAACCGATGCCGGAGGGCAGTTCCGTCCTGAAAACGTTTCTTTGACCGTAGCGATCCGAGGGCTCCGGAAGCAATGGATAGCCGTTGTGACAGAACAGACAGGAGTGGGTGACCTGGCGGCCGAAGTCTTCGTGGTCCGGGCGGTCGTAGCCGGGGCTCATCCCCCAGCGCTGAATCTGCGGATACCAGGTCACCGGCAACTGCCGCAGCACACCCCCCTCATCCAGGCTCAGGTAGCTGCGGGCATGCTCACCCGATCCGATGATCCAGGTCACCTCCCGTTCCAGGATGTTCTTCTCGTTTCCGTCGGAGTCAAGCCGGTAGCGCCTCTGGAAGAAGCGCCCCTCCTGCTGCACCATCCGGTAATGCCGATTGGAGGGAGCGTGGAAGAAGTGGTTCTCCCGGGTGTAATCCTCGATCACGTTTTCGGCAGAGGGCCGATAGAAGGAGCGCGCCATGGCCACTTCCCCATAGCTCCGATAGATCTCGGCATGGCAGGATTGGCAGACTTGGGAGGAGAGAGAGGCTTGGGTGGGGTTTTGGCCGGTTTGGGTGTGGCCGGCCGAAGGCCATAGCCAGGCCAGACAGACCAAGCCCAGACCCGCCCGGCCCATTCGGCGGGAGAGTTCCGCAACCGTCATTTCCAGGATCTGAGACAGGGCACTGGTGACCACCCTGGGCGGACACAGTCAGCCTCGTCAGAGGCAGGAAGTAAGAAGTAAGGGCTGCCCGGCGAATCTACTTGTCCTTCTTGGCGTCGAAGGTGGTCTTCACCTGAGCCGCCAGCGCCTGGATCATGCTGTTGGCTTCGGTGGCATAGGGGCCCGAAGGTTCCAACTCCACGTATTTCTTGAAGGCCTCCAGGGTTCCCGGAGGTGGAATGGACCTTCCCTGCTCGTCCACCGTGGCCATTCCCAGCAGGCAGACCCCCAGTTGGTACTGGGAATTGGCGTGGTCGGGATTGGCCTCGATCGCCTTCCGAAAGGCGGTGATCGCTCCCTCGTTTCGCCCGCTGTTCACCAGGGTGGCCCCCAGGTTGAAATAGGCCAGGTCCGCGCCGCCTGGATTCAGTTCCAGGGCCTGGTTGATGGCCGCCAGGGCTTGATCGGTCTGGTCCATCAGGCCGTACAGCAGACCCAGATTCATCTGATACTTGGCTCCCACCTTGGAGTCGGGGTTCTGAGCCAGGACAGTCAGGGCCTGCCGGTAGCTTTCAATGGCGGCGTCGTATTTCCGCAGGGCCCGGTTCGTCTCTCCCATCTCGGCAAAAATAATGTGTTGCCGCGGATCCATCTCGGCCGCCCGGGCATAGGCCTGCAGGGCCTGCCGGTAGCGCCTGGCATGGAAATGTTCCCGGCCCTTCTTGAACTCGTCGTTCATGTGGCCGAACTTGCGCTCCTCTTCCTTGGCGCGGTCGGCGGCGACTTCGGAGGCCGAGCGCTTGGCCAGGGCCTCCTGACGCTTCTTTTTCAACTTGGCGATCGCCTGGAGATCGAAGTCCACCTTGACCGGCTCGGCGTCATAGGCAAAGGTGTCGCCGGGCCGCTTGGTTCGGTATATCCTCACTCTGGGCACGGCGTGCATCTCCGTGCCGTTCACGTGCACACTCACCCGGTAGTAACCCAGAGGGATGGCGCCGTGAAAGTAGCGCCCTTTCTTGTTGGTCTTGACCGTAAACTTGCGCACCACCTGGGTGTCATCGATGTGAATCACGGCGCCCTTCAGGGGCTTGCCGTCCACCCCCTTGACCTGCCCCATCACCTGCGCCCTCTGAGCCTCGCAAACCTCTGGGACGAAAAGGCCGAAGAGCGCCACCGCCAGTAGCGGCAACCCTGAAGACTTGACCAGTCGTGACATGCGACCTCCTGTTCCCGTCATGCCTGCGGCACCGGGAGATCCTGATGGCGCAACGGGATCAAGGGAAAGTCCCTCCCACCGCTGCCGTTTCCACTGATGTTTTCCTCTTGCAATCATAGCACCATGCACGGTTTTAGGGAATATTGGATCGCAGAGCAAAACCGCCTACTCGGCTACCGTCAAAGCGCTTCGAGCGATCACAGACTGGCCCCCGGCTGCCGGGGCTCGGGTCATCACCGTCAGCCGGTACTTTCCAGGCTGCACACTCTTGAAAGACAGGTTGAAAACCACCGTGACCATTCCCTTTCCCCAGGACTGGGTCATGCCCTCCCCCAGTGAGATCAAGGGAAACCGGCTCACCCGACCGCTCTCGTCGGTGAGCTGGACCCTGGCCGTCATCTCCTGGTTCTCCCGGGGATGCAGCAGGTTGTGGAGCCGGTAGTAGAAGGTGACCGGCTGCCGGCGGTCGATCGGCTCGGCCTCCAGAGGCTGGACTTGTACGTCCCTGAAGATGAGCGGGGCGTCCCTCGCCAGCAGACCCTGCTGCTGCTCGGCGCTCAGATCGGCCAGGGGAGTGAGCTGCTGGCTCAGCACCAGGGGACCGCTCCCCAGACCTGCAGGGAGAACCGGGCGGGCCTGAGATAGTGCCCCCAGATCCGGATTTTCCGCGCTGGCCTCCGGAACGGAAATCCTTACTGCACGCTGCAGTGATCCCATCCTTGCCTGGTTGCTCTCCCTCGCCACGGCCTTGACCGTGTACCGGCCGGCAGGAATCTCCATCTCCGTCCTGGCGATGAATCCCCGCTGGAGCATGGTCCGATAGCTGGATTCGCTCAGATTGAGTTGGATGGATTGCTCCGAAACCTCCACCTGCTTTTCGTTCTCATCGTACACCGTAACGACCAGATAAACGACGTTCCGGCGGCGTTTCCGTTGACGATGAAAGGGCATTCCATAGATCTTGATGTGAGTGAAGAAATTGACGCGGCAGCGATTCTTTTCGGCTTGGGAAGATTCATGGGTCAGTTCCAGCGGGATCTGGTCGAAGTCGTCCGGGGCTGCCAGGGCGATCCGGATGTCTTCATTCTTACGATCCTCAGCGGACAGCTCTTCCCGGGGCGCGTAATACCCCCGACGGTAGTTGAGCTCGAGTCCGGGACGATCCACTTCCACTCGTATCTTGTGGAATTTGCCGCTAGCCTTCTGATCCGGAGAAGCGTAAGAGAGAACATAGTAATAAGACCGGGCATTGGCGATCTGTTTGAGGCCCGCCACAAGGTCATTGCTATTGCTAAAATAGGTGCCCCCGGTCTCCTCGGTCACTTTCTCCAGCGGGCGACTCTGATAGATCTGATCCAGATACATGGCCGAGAGATCCCGGCCCACATCCCGGCCGGCAACTATTCCCGGGACCACCGGAGGTTCATCGCTGCTTGCTTCAAAACCAACGGTATACAGGCCACGAATGTCCACAACATGGAACAAGACCCTGGATCTCAAGGCGCGGTTGATCACCTGGTCCAACCTCCAACGCGTTCTTCTTCCCAAGACAAACCCTTCGGACAACAACACCAACGCCTTGCTGGACCTGAAATGCCGCAGGTACCGAAGATGCAGGGCCAGACCGGCCAGCAGCCGGTTGACGGCGGCCTGGGTTTCCTCGTATTGGCGCTGGGCTTCGGCGCGGATTCTCAAATCAACCTGACCGACGTGCCCCCCCTCGACGATTCTGACTGCTTGCAGATCGGTCAGTCTCACTTCATCCGGCCGTTTCGCCCCGTCGCCTCGATAGGGACGGGCCAAGTCCAGTTTCCCGACGTCCAATTCCTGAATCTCACCGCGCAGGAACTCCCGGTTGCCGCTAACCCATCTTTAACATAGAGACGGGCGATTGGAGGTA
>JAJECY010000072.1 GCA_022821775.1 Acidobacteriota bacterium | reverse complement strand
ATGGGCGTGGGATTGAGCAGAATGACGCATTGGCAGGAACCGTCCGCCGCCTTGAGGACCGCATCGCCGGCCTCACTGACATATTCCACATAGTTGCCCTGGGCCAGTTCCCGCTCACCAAGGTTGAGCGCCCGGTCCAATATCGCCGCCTGCAGGATGGAAACATCCAGTTGGCGCCAGGTCTCGGACTTGTCCGCCGGCCAATCCAGGTTCTTCGCCCTCTCGCCACGGAAGGTCAGCAGGGCCAACCGGTTCAATCCGGGCAGATAGGCTCCCATGGCCGCATGTCCCGCGGCCTGCTGGAGCCGCATTCGCTGCAGCAACTCCTCCAGCCTTCCGGGAAGAACGCCGCCACTGACCTCGGTCGCTTCAATCGAAAAGAAGGACTCCAGTTGCTGGAGAAAGCGGGACGGATCGAACCCTTCCACATGTCTCAGGACGCGGTGGATGGGCAAGATGGAGATGGCCGGAGACTCCTGCCGAACAAAGCTGAAGAGCTTGAATCGGTAGTTTTCCCAAGCCGGGTCCTCGGACCGGCGCTTCATGGCCTCCCGGCTGAACTCCAGCGCCACCTCATAGCGATGGTGGCCGTCGGCGATGATTACCGGCTTGTCTCGCATGATCTGCTGGATTCTCGCGATCGCCGCCGGGTCCGATAGCCTCCATAAACGATTCGACAGAATGTGCGGACCGTCTGCCGCCATGCCAGGCAGGGGGCCGGTCGCCTCATCCAGCAGGGCTTCAATTTCTCCCCGGGGATCCGAGTAGAGGACAAAGATGATTCCCGAGTCGACCCGGGTGGAGCGCAGCAGTTCCAGGCGATCCTGCTTGGGCTTGGTCATGGTGCGTTCGTGGGGCCGTACGATGCCCTGGGAGTAGTCGGTGACTTCGCCCAGTGCCACAAACCCCTTGCGGGTGACGGGGGGGCCACCGGGAAGGGAAAAGTCCTGATAGTAGGGATAGATGCCAGGTTGATCGTCCTGCAGGAAGATCGATTGATCCATCCATCGATCCAACAAGGCCTTGGACCGGGTATATCGATTCGAGGAGGGGGAATCCTCACTGGTCTCCGGGTTCATGATAAGATGAGCGATGTTAAAGGGATGCCGCTGGTGAAACCGCTCGTCCGGGGAGCCCTTGAACTGGTCGTAGGGCAGGGAGATCACGTCGTCCAGGTTGGGGATACGGTTCGGATTGTAGCGGTAACCCCGAAACGGCAATATTCGCATCAGACTGCTCCTCCCGGCGTCAAAAACGCCTTCTACGGGCCTTCCCCGGCGACCTGATCAGGGCAACACATTGTCGAGCAACGGATTCCGCTTTGTCAATGGACCCCGTGACCCGGCCGGCTCCCCGCGGCAACTGCCGCATTCCCTCATTCCCCGGGATTGAAGAGGAGTGACGTCCCGGTTCCGACTTACCGGAGGCAGAACCGTCATGCCGCCTGGTCAAGAATGCGTGGTTGCCTACCAGGGCGAGCCGGGGGCATACAGTGAGATCGCCTCCCGGCGTTTTTTCCCGCGCGCCAGCCGCCTGATTCCCTGTGAGACCTTTGACCTGGTGTTTCAGAGAGCCCAGCGGGAAGAGGCGAACTTCGGCGTCATTCCCATTGAAAACTCGCTGGCAGGCAGCATTCACCAGAACTACGATCTTCTGCTGCGCCACCGGCTCACGATCATCGGAGAGCTGAAGCTTCGCATCCTGCACCACCTGATCGCCAACCCCGGGGTCGGCCTTTCTCAAGTCCGTCGGATCTTTTCCCACCCCCAGGCGCTCATGCAGTGCCGCAGAAACACCGCCCGGCTGGGTCGGCTCGAAATTATCCCGACCTACGACACCGCCGGCAGCGTCAAGAAAATCAAGGAAGAGAAGATCCTCGACGGCGCCGCCATCGCCAGCGACCTGGCTGCCCGTTTATACGGCATGACCATCCTGCGGCAGAATCTGCAGGACAACTTCGCCAACTTCACAAGGTTTCTCTTGCTGGCCAAGGGCCGTCGCAAAGTGCCTGATGCCAACAAGACTTCCATTGTCTTTTCCATCCAGAATGTTCCCGGGGCCCTTTTTCGCTCCATGAGCGTTTTCGCCCTGCGGGACATCGACCTCTACAAGATCGAGTCCCGCCCCTTGCACGGCAAACCCTGGGAATACCTGTTCTACGTCGACTTCGCCGGCAGCCTGGAAGACAGGCGCTGCAAGAGGGCCCTGGCTCATCTGAGGGAATTGGCCGGGTACTTGAAGATTCTGGGTTCCTATCCTCGGGACGACTCCGATACCGATCCTCAAGAATCCGGGGAGAATTGACGACTCCTATGGACAAAAGGGTCAGCGGCGTCATCCTGGCCGCGGGTCGGTCGCAGCGCATGGGACGCCCCAAGGCCTTGCTGCCGATCTTCGGCACCACCTTCCTGGAGCATATCGTCCACCAGGTCCGGGCCTCCCGGCTGGTCGACCTGAAGATCGTGCTGGGCCATCGGCCCGAAGTCATCCTGGACCGTCTGCCGGACCTGGAACCGGCAACCGTCATCAACTCCCGCTACCGGGAAGGACAACTTTCCTCCCTGCAAACCGGCATCCGGGCTCTCGATCCGGCGACCTGCGACGGATTGATGCTGTTCCTGGTCGACCATCCGCTTGTCGACCCCACCCTGATCGACGCGCTGCTGGAGTGCTTCAGCCAGGGAGGCCATCCTATTGTGATTCCTTCCTTTCAGAGGAGGCGGGGACATCCGGTCCTGTTCGCCAGGGAACTTTTCCCCGAACTGCTGGCAGCCAGTCCGGACGAAGGGGCCGTTGCCGTGGTCAGGCGGCATAGCCAACGAATCTGCCACCTGGAATGGGAATCGGATCAGATCCTGGTTGACGTCGACACCCCGGAAGCCTACCAACGCTGGATCCAGCCGCACACGGCGAGATCTTAGCCAGTACTTTTCACCGGGGATACTCTTGGATACAGTAGAGGGAACGAGGCAATCGCGGGATCGACTCGACAGTGTTGCTTCAGCCGATGCTCGTGAGCGAACAGCGAAGAGCACAGTAGGTTTTCCATTTAGTGACTTCCGCGGTCTGCTTCCCCGTGAGTATCCTTATCAAGCATTCTTGGACAAAGAGTCATTATGCCTAGTGTTTTTCCCGGGAGGTGCCAGGCTAATTTGGCGATGAGCCGAACAAAAGGGTCTGGTCCTCGCAGGCCTTGGTGCCTATAGAAGTTCAGTGCTTTGAGTACGACGGTTGGGTACTCTAAAGAGATACCTTACCAACACCAGCGATAATTGCCAGGGGATAGGTTAGTGACCACCGCCGTACCAACGCCCATTGACTTGGACAGGCTGCTTCGACTAAGGCTCGTCGTCGCGCGTTTCGGGGAGATGGACTTGGCCCACTGGTGGCACACTAATGGAATGCTTGGCCGCCGTGGCGCCGTTGTCCTTAAACGGGGCTTCCCGGTGACTCATTTCTTCGCTCAGGCACGAGTGGTGTTCGCGGTGGCACGCAGTCGCTGCCAGGAGCTATTCCATATGCCTCGCAGCATGACGCTTTGGAGTCTTCCGGTCGAACTTGAAGAAGCGTTCGACGATCAATGGCAAACATGGCTTGACGAAGCAGCATGGAATTCGATGTTTGAGCGCCTCGCGTACCTCGGGGGCGAGAGCCTATTGGTTGCCCTGTCTAGTTTCGAGCTACTCTCCCAAGAGCATCGAGATGACGCAATGAAGTTGCGGCGCTCCGCGGAGGGTCGGGCTGTACCGCTACCAGGGATCCACGTACCTAGCGACGACGTCATCACCTTGCTCGCCGCAGGATTCTCGCGTGGACAGAGAGGCAGCCCTGCAATTCCCTATGCCAGGCTGGAGAACTGAATTGGCAAAGTCCCGTGCGAATGTTGTTTCATCTTTCACGATTATCAAAGGCTCATTGGTTGAAGAGACATACACGGCATTTCGGTGCTGGGATCTCGACAGTTCCAAGTCTGACAACCTCAGCAGGATAAAGGCGAGCGGCGTATTGCCTTTGACGAGCAGCCATTGGCTTCGAGATGTGTCGTGGGTCCTAAACCGACGATTCGACCCAGACGGTCGTGACCGACCGTTGGTGAAGCTTGCTCAAGCGGGTTGCGGGCTTGATGTCTGGAAGCCGGTGCTCCTCTGGCACATGACTCGCGATGAGTTCCTACTTAGGCACTTCCTTACGGTTTGGCTTTTTGAGCGTTACAGAGATGGTACGTACCAGCTTCGTAGCAACGACGTGATTCCTTATCTTCAGCGGCTCGGGATTCAGCCCGGTGTGGAGGTCTCAAGTAGCTGGTCAGATGCGACGACATTTCGTGTCGCATCGGCCTTGTTACGGATGGCCACGGACTTTGGGTTGCTCACGGGGGTTCAGGTGAAGGAATTCACTTCCTACCATCTGCCGGACGTGAGTTTCTTGTACTTGTTGCACGCGATGGCTGAGACTGAGTTCAATGCGCAAAAGATTGTCGAATCCTCGGACTGGCACATGTACCTGATGGACAGCGCGGACGTGGAGCGTGAGTTGCTCCGGTTGCACCAGTACCGCAGATTGCGCTTCGAAGTCGCCGGCAGCCTTATTCAGCTCGACTTGCCGTGTCATTCCAGTGCCGAATACGCCAAGGAATTCGTACCATGACGGACTGGAAGGCGAGGTTGACGATAAAATTGGAGCCGGTGCTACGGAGCCCGGATCCGCGGCGGAATATCAGCGCTTACCATGACATGCCGTACGCGATCTTCCTCTACCCACCCGAGGAGGAGTTCAACGTGCGTCAGGAGTTCGCACTATTGCGCACCCGGTTGGAGCAGGCCGGCAAGCGGGTCACAACCATCTCACTCGCCGAATGCCTGCACACCGCCCTCGAAATCGAGGGAATGGGAACTGAGGCACTGGTCGACACAGAAAAGTCTGTGGGACTTGAGCCGACCATTGAGACCATCCACCAGATACTTAGCGAATACCAACCCCTCGACGCGCTGGTGGCGAAACGCATCCCAAAGGATGCGGACCCACTCCGCGACGTGGTCTTCATCGTCCGGGTTGGCGCCCTTTTCCCGATCTACCGCACATCGTCCCTTCTTGAGCAACTCAAAGGAAAAGTCCACGTGCCCGCAGTACTCTGTTACCCGGGTGAGCTTGATGGCGCGGCGGGCCTTAGGTTCATGGGAGTCCTTGACGCGGAGCACAACTACCGGCCGAAGATATTCTGAAGCAAGGGAGGACGTGGAATATGACGCATAAGACGGTGAAGGAACTCTTCGCCAACGACATCCACCGTCGCATCGAAGAGGTCATTAAGGTCGACCAAACCGATGAACAAATTCTCAAGGACGAACTGGCCGAGTATGTCGTAACCGATTCGCTTCGTGGGCGCTTCTTAGAGATCCTGGAACGGTACAATGAGACACCCAACAAGCCCCACGAAGGCGTTGGCATTTGGGTCTCCGGTTTCTTCGGCTCAGGTAAGTCTAGCTTTGCCAAATACCTCGGTCTTGCCGTTGAGGACCGCACTATCGTTGATGACGGAGCCGCAGACCTCTTCGCACGGCGTACCGGAGACCCGAAAGTGGAGGTGCTGCTTCGGAACATCGCCGAGCACATCCCGACGGAGGCTGTGATCTTCGACATTTCCACCGACCGGGGCATCCGTACTGGCAACCAGACGATCACGGAGATCATGTACCGGCTATTCCTGCAAGATCTGGGTTATGCCCGTGACCTCGACCTGTCAGAGCTGGAGATCACTCTTGAGGACCACGAGCGCCTCGGCGAATTCAGGCAGGCCTATTACGAGGTTTTCGGTAAAGGCTGGGACACCGAGAAGGGTAAGGTAGCCATCGCGGTTCAGCAGGCCAGTCGGGTCATGCATACGCTCGACCCGGACACCTACCCGACAGCCGATAGCTGGCGTGAATCGGCCCATCGTCGTGCCGACATTACTCCCGGGCGCCTCGCCGAGCGATGCAAACAACTCATGTCTCGGCGGTGTAACGGGCGAAGTTTGGTGTTCGTTGTAGATGAGGTCGGACAGTTCGTGGCCCGCGACGTTCAGAAGATGCTCGACCTCCAGGCCGTCGTTCAGAATCTCGGACGTGTCGGCCGCGGGAAGATTTGGCTCGTGGTCACCTCTCAGGAAAAGCTCACCGAGCTGGTCGGTGGCCTCGACGACAAGCGAGTCGAGTTGGCTCGTCTCATGGACCGCTTCCCCCTGCAGGTCCACCTTGAGCCTGCCGACATTTCCGAAGTCACAAGCAAGCGGGTCCTGTCAAAAAACGCCGCCGCGCAGCAGTACCTTCGTGACCTCTTTAGCGAACACCGTGGCCGTCTAACAGACACGACGCGGTTGACTGCCGACATACGTCTCCCTGAGCTTAACACCGAGTCCTTCGTCGAGCTCTACCCGCTGCTCCCCTACCATATCGACTTAAGGAAACTCTGATTTATTCCTTCCTCTCA
>JAJECY010000310.1 GCA_022821775.1 Acidobacteriota bacterium | reverse complement strand
CAACCTTATACAACAAAAACACCCCCCACCCCACCGCTGCACCCCCCCCTTGTGGGGGAGTGGGCGAGACACGGGCGCAGGCCCGCCGTCGAGCCGGTGGGGGGCCAACGCGGCGTCGCGAGAGAGCACTCCCCGCCGTCGAGCCGGGGGGGCAGACTCCCCGTCCAAGTTCCTCTCCCCGGGCGGGAAGAGGGGGAGGGCCGCATCCTGGGGAACGCCGGCGTCGGGCCCCCCACCGCAGAAGCCTTCGCCATTCGGCTCGACTTCTGCGACTCCCCCTCAAGGGGGGAGTGATACTCGAGTTTTTTGAAGGACCCTATGGTGTAGACAAAGGATTTTGCGTCAAATCGAAAATCTGCAATCCACAATCTACAATCCGACAGCAGGGCAAAGAAGGACCTGAAAACAAGCGATCTTCTATAATGTATGGATTGGCCCGGTGAGAACTGCGGGTTGAGGGCGTTCAGGATCAAGTTGAGCCCTTGAAGGAGGTTGGGCGTAATGTTCGATCAGGAATGGAGACTGATTGCCACCATTGCAATGGTCTTGGTGGCTGCGGCGGCCCAGGTCCTCTTCCGCCGGGTGCGGCGTCGCCTGAAGGAGCTGATTCGAAGGGAGCATCCCTTCGGTCCGATGCTGCACAGTGGGTTGGACTGGGCCTTTGTCGTGCTCAGCCTGACCGTATGGGTCGCGGTGGCTTCCGGGGTGCTGGCAGCCATTCCTCAGACCCGGTTTCTCAGCACCCGAATGCTGGAGCTGCTTTCCCTGGGGCTATCCCTGCTGGAAGGATTTTTCGACAGCCCCATTGTACCGGGGAAAACCAAATTCAAGATCGGGGAACTCTTCGTGGTCGTGGCGGCCATCGCGGTGATTGCGCTGCTGGCCCGGGGAGTTCGTCACCTGCTGCTCAACTATATCCTCAACAAGACCCCCATGGACCTGAGCGTGCGCCACGTGGTGGCGACCTCGGCCCAGTACCTGATCGTCACCGTGGGGTTCCTGGTCCTGCTTCAGAGCGCCGCCAAGGTCGACCTGACCATGCTGGGCGTGGTGGCGGCGGCGGTGGGTGTGGGGGTTGGTTTCGGCTTGCAGAACATCGCCAACAACCTCATCAGCGGGATATTCATCCTCTTCGAGCGGCCAATCAAGGTAGGGGACCGCATCGAGGTCGGAGAGGTGCACGGGCACGTGGTGCACATTGCGGCCCGCGCCACCACGGTGCGCACCAACGACAACATCGACATCATTATCCCGAATTCCAGCTTTACTTCATTCAACGTGATCAACTGGAGCCACGGGGACCAGAGGGTGCGCTTTCGGATACCCGTTTCGGTGGCTTACGGCTCCGACGCACGCCTGATCGAGCGCCTCCTGCTGGAGGTTGCCGAGGAGAACGAAAACGTCCTGAAGGAACCCTCGCCGCGGGTGGTCTTCTGGGCCTTTGGCGACAGTGCCCTGGAATTCCAGCTCAGGGTCTGGACGACTCGAATGCTTCATCGCCGCGGCGTCTTCTTCGGCCAGCTCAACCTCGCCATCTACGAAAAGTTCCAGGAGCACGGGATCCGGATTCCCTTCCCCCAACGGGACGTGCACTTCAAGACCGCCCCACCAGGCTGGGATCCGCCCTCCCGGGGCTGACCTCTTGTCCCTTAGCACTCCGCGCCAACCCGGCGGACGTCCCCATTGTCCGCAAGGGCGTCCTTCCGGTCTACTGTCGCTGGCGAAGCCTCTGCAGGATGTCTCCCAGGCGGCGGGTCTCCTCCCCGTAGCGGGCCCAATCCCCCTGCTTCAGGGCCGATTGAGCCCGGCTGTAGGTTTCAGTGGCCTCCCGGATGAGAGACTGAACCGATTCCTGCTGCCGCGGCCGGCCGTTGGTCTCGGCCACTCGAGTAGCGGCGGGACTTGTGGGGCCGCCAAAGATCCTGGCCAGTGAGAGATCCAGGGTCTCTTCCATGGCGATCTGGTTGCCGTAGGCCACGATCACCCGCTTGAGCTCGGGCAGGCTGCGGTCGGAGGCGGCCGCCAGGTAGAGGGGCTGAATGTATAGGACCGATTCCTCCACCGGGATCACCAGCAGGCTGCCCCGGATGACCGAGGAGCCGCCCTGCCCCCAGAGAGTGAGCTGCTGGGAGATCTCCGCTTCCTGGTTGATTCGGCCCACAATCTGGGAGGGACCGTAGACCAGCCGCTGCTTGGGGAAACGGTAGACCACCAGTTGGCCGTAGTTGGGGGCATCGCAGCGGGCGGCCATCCAGGCGATCATGTTTTCCCGGCGGGCCGGCGTCAAGGGAATCATCAGGATGAACTCTTCCTTGGCCGCCTCGCTGTTGAGCTTCATGATGGTGTAGTAGGGCTCCAGCGGGGTGGCGCCCTCCTGCTGGGACAGGGTGGGGATGCGCCACAGGTCCTCCTTGTTATAGAAGACCTGGGGGTCGGTCATGTGGTAGGTGGCGTAGATGTTGGCCTGGACGCGAAACAGGTCCACCGGGTAGCGCAAGTGCTGCCTGAGGTCCTTCGGCATGGCCTCCAGGGGCTGGAAGACGCCGGGATAGATCCTGGAGTAGACCTTGATCAGAAGGTCGTCGGGGTCGCTCACATAGAGTTTGACCGTACCGTTGTAGGCGTCGATGGTGATCTTGACCGCGTTGCGGATGTAGTTTCCCAGCCCCCGGACCGGTTGGGAGTAGGGGAACAGACTGCTGACGGTATACCCGTCGGCGATCCAGAAGAGCCTGCCCTCCTCCGAGATCACCATGTAGGGGTCGGTGTCAAAGCGCAGGAAAGGCAGCAGATTGCGGAGGCGGGTCGACACGGCGCGGTCGTACATCAACCGGCTTCCGGCGTGGATGTCGCTCGAGAGGATGATCTTGGGTTCCTTGAAATAGAGGCCGAAAAGCAGCTTGCGCAAAAACCCGCCCACCGGGATGCCTCCCTCTCCCTGGTAGTCGTTGAATACGTTCTCGTCTCCGGAGGGGTAGTCGAACTCCTTGGCGTGGGTCTTGACAAAGCAATAGGAGTGGGACAGTTCCCCGTAGTAGATCTCCGGACGGGTGACCTTGATGTCGGTGACCGAAGCCGGAGGAATGTCCTTGATCATGAAGGTGGGCAGGCCTTCCTGGGTGAACTGGTTGACCGGCCCCTGGCAGATCCCGTAACCGTGGGTATAGGTCAGGTGCTCGTTGATCCAGATGCGGCTGGGCAGGCTTTCGGAGGAGAGCTCCCGGGGAGACAGGCTCACCTGCCGGTACTCGCCGTCGATCCAGTAGCGGTCGTTGTCCACGTCCACGAAGTCGTAATAGGGACGAATGATCTGGAGCTGGCCGTAGGTCTGGAGCAGCGGCTGGTGGTCCCACAGCCGAATGTTCTGCATGGTCTGCTCGTTCTGCTTCAGGGTATCGGCGGTCAGATTCTCCAGGGCAGGGAATTCCTCCTCTTTCACCCGGTCGATCCCGTAGGCCATCCGAGTGTGCTTGACCGCATATTCGATGTAGGGACTTTCCTTGGCAATTTCGTTGGGGGCTACCTCCAAGGTCTGTATCAGGTAGGGGTACCCCTGGTTCCCCACGAATCCAACCCCCAGCAGAAGCCCGATCCCGGCCAGGGCCAGGGTGAACTTGCCGCGGAAGGCGCTGGAC
>JAJECY010000157.1 GCA_022821775.1 Acidobacteriota bacterium | reverse complement strand
TCACAGAGCCGACCAGCCCCGCGAATTCCCTGTTACCTCCCCGATCACTACCTCATCCCTCCGCTTATTGCTGTTCATTCGTGTCCATTCGTGGTTCGTCGTTTTCCCTTGTCAATGACCAGCAATGTCCAAATGCTTCTGCAACTTTTCTGCTAAGATCATCTCAAGCACTGCCGGCAACAACCCGAGGGGAGACAATCCATGGATAGAAGACACTTCTTGCTGCAATCGGCCGCGCTGACCCTGGCGGCCACGGGGCTTCGATGCAATGCCTCTCAGGGGCTGACGAGCCCCAGCCAAGCCGCCGGCCGCAAGGAAAAGCACCGGGTAGCCATCATCGGTTGCGGGCGGATGGGCCAGTATTACGCGGATGTCTATCGCGCCATGCCCGACACCGAGCTGGTGGCCATCGCCGAATGGAACCCGGAGCGGCGCAAGGTGGTCGGCGAGCGTTTCGGAGTCAAGGCGCTCTACAAGGATGCGCCCGCCATGCTGAAGGAGACGGTGCCCGACATCGCCGCCGTCATCACTCCCACCAAGTTCATGAAGGATGCGGTCATCGCTTGCGCCGAGGCTGGCGTCAAAGGGGTTTCCACCGATAAACCCATCGCAGCCCGCCTGTCGGACGCCGACGCCATGGTGGATGCCTGCAAGCAGCGGGGCGTGGTTTTTGCCGGCGGCAACCTGCAGCGGGCCAAGTGGAACGTCCAGGAGGCCGGCCGCCAGTTGAACGGAGGCAAATGGGGCACTCTCCAGGGAGTTTCGATCCACGGCTTCGGCGGCGAGATCTCGGGCGGAGGATGCCAGCATCTTTCAGTCCTGCGGCTCTTTGCCAAATCGGAAGTCCAGGAGGTGATTGCCTGGGGCACCCCCCTGGAAGCACTGGCTCCGGAGAAAGACGACGCCGGGCTGATCATCAACGGTCTCTTCTACCTTGGTTCCGGCCTGGAGGCCACCGTATTCGGACAAAAGACGCCCTACAGCGGCGTGGAGGCCTGGACCGAAGACGCCCTGGTCCGCTGGAACTGGAACGAGCCTCAGGTGTACATGGGGATGGATAGCAAGGGCGCCCGCCAGGAAGTAGACCCCCAATATGCTCCCAACCTCTGGCTGGACTTCGTCAAACAGACCAAGGGGACCGTTCCCGGAACGGAACAAACCCCCTGGTACGGGGACGACTACCTGGTCACTTCCATTCGCTCCTTCCTGGATGCGGTGGACAAGGGGCGGGAGCTGTTCATTTCGGGCCACGACCTGCGGCAGGCCCTGGAGCTCGCCATTGCCTGCAAGCTGTCAGCCCGACTCGGCAATCGTCCGGTCAAACTGCCCCTGGAAGATCGAGCCCTGGCCCTCTACCCCAGACCCTACCGCTGGCTGGGCGGAGACGTCACCAACCGGCCCCAGTCGCCCGAAGAAGCTGCCGGCAAGGCAAGCTGAGGCTGGGCCATCCCGAGAAGGAGTTGGTGCCGAGAATCGAGGCCACCGCACTCCCACAACCCAATCCCTGAGGAGGCAGGTCTCTGGAAGCGCCATCCTTCGGAACTCTAAACACCCTGGTCCTGGTGGGTTACTTCGCCGTGGTGGTCGGTCTGGCCCTGGGTCTGTCCGGCAAGCAGAAGGACACCGGGACCTACTTTCTGGCCAACCGGCGCATGCCCTGGCTGGCGGTTTCCCTCAGCGTGGTCGCCAGTGTCCTGAGCGCCATTACCTACCTGGGTGCGCCGCAGGTGGCCTACGAGGAGAACGCCGCCCTGGTGGTGGGGCTGCCGGCTACCCTGCTGGCCGCGCCGCTGGTTATCCTGCTCTTTTTCCCCATCTACCGCAGACTCCGGGTCACCAGCATCTACGAGTACGTCGGCCTGAGGTTCGGGAGCCGAGCCCGCTACGCCGCCTCCTTCTTCTCGATCCTGCAACTGCTGGGCTGGATGGGCATTGCCCTCTATGCGCCGGCGCTGGCCCTTTCCACGGTCACCGGCCTCGACCTTTGGAGCGCGATCATCGTCATGGGCCTGGTGGCCACCGCCTACACTACCCTGGGCGGAATGGCCGCGGTCATCTGGACCGACGTGGTGCAGTTTCTGGTACTGGCCTTCGGGGCAGTCCTGATCACCCATTCCCTGGTAGAGCGTGTGCCCGGGGGAATGGACCGGATCATGGAAATGGCTTCCGCCAACGACAAGCTGCCGCTGCTGGATCTGACCTTCAGCTTCTCGGAAATCAACGGCCTGGCGGTGGTGATCTGCTACTTCATCATCGCCTTCGGCCAGTACGGCACCAGCCAGGTGCCCGTCCAGCGGTTGCTCTCGATCAAGACATTTGGAGGCATGGTCAAGGCGCAGATTCTGGATCACATTCTGGAAATCATCCTGCTGGCGCTTCTCTTCTTTATCGGGCTGGGACTTTTCGCCTACTTCTCCCTGTTTCCCGAACGCCTGGCCGAGGGGATCGGCGGCGACAAGATCCTCCCGTTCTACATCATCCATGCCCTGCCGGCAGGAATTTCGGGCCTGATCATCGCCGCCGTCTTCGCCGCCGCCATGTCGACCGTCGACTCCGGTATTCACTCCATGAGCACCCTGATCCTGGTGGACTTCATCCAGCCCCTGAGAAAAAACGTCCTGGACTCCCGCGACAGCCTGCGGGTCGCCCGCGGGCTGACGGTCGGCCTGGGTCTGCTGGCCACCCTTTCCGGACTGCTGGTCTCCCAGATCGAGGGCATCCTCAAGGCCATCAGCATGGTCGGCGGCTACGTGGCCTCGCCCGTCACCGCTCTGTTCCTCATGGGGATTCTGACGCGCAGGGGAAATTTCGGGGGCTGGCTGATCGCCACCTGCCTGGTCAGCATTCCCACGCAGCTCTACATCCAGAACTACAGCGACACTCATTGGATCTTCTACGGCGCCATGGGGACCGTCATCTGCCTGGCCGTCTCCTACCCTTTCAGCCTGATCTTCGCCAAGGTGCGCGACCTCTCGCCCGCCGACCGGGAATACACGGTGTGGCGGCGCCGGAAGTCCGGGGAAGGGTACGGAATTTCGGAACCTTGAGGAGGAACCGATGCAAACCAGACGAGAATTTCTCGGAACCTCGGCCGTTTCCCTGGGCCTGGCGGGCGCCGGCGGCCTGAGCCGGTCGGGAGCCGCCCAGGCGAAAAGCTCCCGAGACGGCGGAAGGCGGCCGCGCCTGATCTACAACAACGACGGCGACGACAGCTACTCTCCCCTGGCCACCACCCCCGAGGGGTTTCTGGCGCGGCGCATGAAGACCCTGCCGGGCACCCACGTGGACAGTATCTACTACTGCGGATTCGTGACCGATCCCCACTGGGAAACCACCTATCCCATGGGGCCGGCAATCGATCCCATCCAAGTGACCGTGGATTTCGCCCGACGGCACGGGCTGGAGTGTGTCTTCTCGGTGCGCATGAACGACATCCACGACGCGTTCATCGCCGGACGCCTCAACCGCTTCAAACGTCGACACCCCCAGTTTCTGTTGGCGAGCTATTCCGATTCGGATTCCTTTCAGCCCATCCTCCGGTGGAATCGAAAGGAGGGGAAGCATCCTCTCAGGCCGACCCGTCAAGCCTTCGGGGTCCGCTCTTCGGAGTGGTTCAGCTGGTCGGCGCTGGACTACGCCCACCCCCAGGTACGCCAAAGGTATCTGCAAACGATCGAAGAGGCCTGCCGCCGCTACGACCTGGACGGCGTGGAGCTGGACTGGTGCCGCCATCCCTTCTTCTTCAAACCGGGAACCGAAAGACAGCACGTCCCCCTGCTGACCGACTTCGTGCGGGCGGTTCGCCGTCGCCTCCGTGAAATTTCGAGGCAGAAAGGCAAACCCATCCAACTGGCCATGCGGGTGGCCGACACGCCCCAACTCTCCCTCGACAACGGCGTGGACGCCGCCTCCTGGATCGAGGAAGGACTGGTGGACCTGCTGGTCGCCGGGGCCGGCTATGTCCCCTTCACCACCCCGGTCGAGACCTGGATCGACCTGGGCCACAGGGCGGGCATCCCGGTTTATCCCTGCCTGAGCGGCTCCACCCGGGCCTTCCAGGACATTCGCGCGGCTCGGGCCGCCGCTCAACGCTTCTGGACGGCCGGAGCCGACGGCCTCTACTGGTTCAATCTCTTTGTGATGTCCGGGATTCGCGGCGGCAGAGGCGCTCCCGAGGTCCACGATCCCCACCAGCAGCAGATCGCCGAGGAAACGGGAGAGGCCGCGGTGCTCTCCCGCCTGGACAAGCTCTATACCGTCGACCGCACCCAGGAGGCCGGCTACATTTCCCACATCTGCCCTCCGGCGCCGCTGCCGTTGACCTTCTCGACTGCCTCGGGCTCCCAGGAGAAACGGATCCCCATCCCGGTCGGGGACGACTTGAAGGAGAGTCCGGCAGGCTCCCGTCCGAAAACGGAATTGCGGATCGCCTGGTCGACGCCGATTCCCCCGGATCAGGCAACCTACGAACTGAACGGGGTCCGGCTTCCCTCCGGTGAGGGCGTTCGACGGCCGGAGGGCGACGGCACAGCCTGGATCGCCTGGAAGCTTCCCCCCGGCCGGGTCCATCAGGGAACCAACCAGTTGACCGTCCGGGTCCACCCCAACTGCCCGGCCGGCTTGACGCTGGAGGAGGTTCACCTGGCTCTCGCCTACGAGTGAAGAGTGGAGAGTGGAGAGTGGAGAGTGATTTAATCCATACGTAAAGCACACTGTTGATCTCGGCGTCGAGCATCAGTAGATCCCTGACTAACAACGATGCACAGGGTATGATCCGCACGGCACGACGGTAGCGTTGCTGAACACTATCCACTTACCACTACAAAATGAGGTCCAGTCGTTCTTCGTGTGTCTTCGTAGTCCTTCGTGGCCCTTCGTGGATATCTTTTTTGCCTTTCCCTCTTCTTGGTGAATTGAAAGCCGACATTGGCGAAACGGACTATCCTGGTTCCGCCGGCGCCGCTCCTGTCCAGTAATTCCGGTCCAGATTGCGATATTGAATGGCCTCCGAGATGTGGTGGGTCTGAATGGCCTCGGCCCGGTCCAGATCGGCCACGGTGCGAGCCACTTTGAGGATCCGATCGTAGGCTCGGGCGCTGAAGCCCATTCGGTTCATGGCCCGCTCCAGATGTCGCTGCGCCTCCCCTCCTATATCGCAAAAACGACGAATCAACCGGGGTGTCATCTGGGCGTTGGAGTAGATGCCGGCCCCGGCGAAGCGCTGCTGTTGAATTTCCCGAGTCCGCGTGACTCGTCCCCGAACGTCCTGGGAGGGTTCCCCGCTGGTTCTGGCCGACAGCTCGGCGTAGGCCACCGGCGGCACATCGATGTGAATGTCGATGCGGTCCAGCAATGGCCCTGAAATCCGGGCCACATAACGCTGGATGTTACTCGGGGAGCAGGAGCAGGCCCGACCGGGATCGTTGTAGAAACCGCAAGGGCAGGGATTCATGGCGCCGACCAGGGTGAAGCGGGACGGAAAGGTCAGCGAGAGGGCGGCCCTTGCGATAGTCACTTCGCCGTCTTCCAGTGGCTGGCGCATCACTTCCAGAACGTTGCGTGCAAACTCGGGAAGCTCGTCCAGGAACAGGATGCCGTTGTGGGCCAGGCTGACTTCCCCCGGTTTCGGCAGCGCTCCCCCGCCAATCAACCCGGCATCGGAAATGGTGTGGTGAGGAGCCCGAAAGGGTCGCTGGTTGATCAGGCCTGCGCCGTCTGCGAGGACGCCGCCGACCGAGTGTATCTTGGTGGTTTCGATGGCCTCTTCGAAGCTCAGCGGAGGCAGGATGGTGGGGATGCGCTTGGCCAGCATGGTCTTTCCGGAACCGGGCGGACCGATCATGATGAGGTTGTGCCCACCGGCGGTGGCCACTTCCAGGGCCCGCTTGGCGGTGAGCTGCCCCTTCACGTCCCGGTAGTCCAGCGGGGATCGGGGCCGCGCCGCCAGCAGGCGCCGGGGATCCACCTCGTTGGGCTGAAACTCCCGCGCGCCGTTGACGAGATCCACCACTTCCACCAGGTTTTTCAGCCCGAAGACCGACACCCCGGACACCACCGCGGCTTCCCGGGCGTTCTCGGCGGGCAGAACCAGATGGCGAATCCCTTTCTGCCGTGCTGCCACGGCAATGGGCAGAGCCCCCCGGACCGGACGCAGTCCTCCGTCCAGGGAGAGCTCCCCCAGAAACAACCAGTCACTGAGGTCCCGGCTCTGCAGCGTTGCCCCCGCTCCCAGAATGCCCATGGCCATGGGAAGGTCGAACGCCGATCCCTCCTTCCTGACGCCGGCCGGCGCAAGGTTCACGGTAATGTTCCGAAAGGGATAGTCCAGTCCGCAGTTCTTGACGGCCGAGCGGATCCGCTCCTTGCTCTCCTTGACTGCCGCATCCGGTAGTCCTACCGTCAGGAAGTTGGCACTCCCGGGGGAAACATCCACCTCCACCTCGACCACGTAGGCATCGATTCCGTAAACGGCGGCACTCAGCGTTTTGAACAACATCCTCACCTCCAGCGATCGCCGGCGGCAGCGGGGCCCAGGCCGGAGCCGGGACGCAGCTCTACGCAATCTGATGCATTGGCGGTGCGTGCGCGGGACCACCGCGGCCCGGCTTGAATTGTGAGGGAGTTCGGAAGGAGGGAGGGTCAACGGATCGGTATCCAATCTGCAGCCGTCCGCTGAACCTCACCGATTATAGGCGATGGTCCTGGGCCAGGCAACAGATTACGGTTCAATGCTATACTGCGAAAGGAAACTCCGGAAAGGGAACGACACAACCATGACTTGTCCCGGCCTCAGGATTGGGCTTCTTGTCCTGCTCACTCTCACGCTCCCGATCTGTCTGACCGGGACCGCCCAAGCGAAGCCGCCTCTGACGGCGGAACAGGTCGTCACCATCGTGACCGCTTCCAAGTTCGGAATTACCGTCGAGCGGGCGGTGGAGATGATTCGCGAGCGCGGGATCGGGTTCACGGTCACCGAGGCCTTTCTGGAGCGGTTGAAAGCCCGGGAGGCCGACGCGGCCATCGTGAACGTCGTAAAAGAGCTGGGAGGGAAGCGCAAGACCACCGTCCAGCCTACCGCACCCCCCGGCGTCATCCCCACCAAACCCAACGGCGCCGAGCCGGCGCCTCCGCCACCGCCCGATGTGGATCTCCTGCCGCTCGGGACCGTGCCCACTGCCGAGAACTGGTCTGAATTCCTGGAATCGGTCAGAAACAGGGTGCTGCGATACGCCCACTCCCTACCGGATTTCATCTGCAATCAAGGCACCCGGTCATACCAGGCTTTCGGCCGGAGAGGCTGGACCCAGAGGGAAATCTATGAGGTCGAAGTGAGCTACTTCGACCGGTCCCCCCATTACAAGCAGATCAGCAAGTATCCTCTTTTCCGCGACGTGGGGGAATTCGGGCCGGTATTGACCGGGATCTTCACGCCTCGGTCCCAGGCAACCTTCAAGCTGCGGGGACTGGAGAAAAAGCATGGACGAAACACGGCAAAAGTGTCTTTTCAGGTTCCCCAAGAAACCTCCCAGCGTCCTATTCAGGTCAAGGACGAGGGGATGGTTCCCTTCGGCTATCGCGGGCGCTTCTGGGTGGACCTCGAAACCCACCAGGTGATCCGACTGGAGTCCAAGTCCACCGACATGCCCCGGAAAGCCCCCATCACCGACGAGGAACTGGTGCTCCGCTACAAGGAAGTGATGCTGGTCGACAAGCTGGTCTGGCTGCCCGCCGAACTGCATGTCATCGTCAAGACCGACGCCATGGGCGACGGCGGCCTCAGCACCGGTGCGCTGAACGCGGGCGGGACCCCCAATTTCCAGACCTCCGACAAGACCTCCCTGCGCTGGGTCAGCTTCTTCAGGAACTATCGCCCCTTCGAACCGGAATGAGCCTCGCCGGCGGCCGCTTCGGGCCGCCTGAACTCCGCCCATTTAACCCATCTTTAACATAGAGACGGGCGATTGGAGGTATTTTACTCCTATTTTGGCCTAAAATCACCCGTAAGTTGTTGATTCTTGGTTGAGGGATCTTAATGTAGTGCCATAATCGTATGGGATG
>JAJECY010000033.1 GCA_022821775.1 Acidobacteriota bacterium | reverse complement strand
ACGTGTCGATCACAAGACTCTTCACTCTCCACTAGCCACTCTTCACTGTCGTTTCAGGCTACGAGGACGACAGCAGGGACCGTATCCGCTTGAGGTCTTCCCAAACTTCCCGCTTGGCGGGTGGATTCCTCAGCAGGTAGGCCGGGTGATAGGTGGCCACCAGTTGGGCTCCACGGAAGGAGTGAATCTTGCCGCGGAGCCGGCCTATCGGTGTCCTGACTTGCAAGAGGGTCTGAGCCGCGGTCAGGCCGAGGCAACAAATCACCTCGGGCTGCAAGACCGCGAGCTGTCGTTCCAGAAAGGGCGAACAGGCGGTGACCTCATCTTCCTGGGGCGTGCGGTTCCCGGGTGGCCGGCATTTGACCACGTTGCAGATGTAGACCTCGTCCCGCCGCATCTGTATGGCTTCGATCATCCTGGTGAGCAGTTGCCCCGCCCGTCCCACGAAAGGCAGTCCCTGCCGGTCCTCTTCAACGCCAGGCCCCTCGCCGACAAAAACCAGTCGGGCCTGTGGGTGGCCGGCTCCGAACACGATGTGGGTGCGGTCCCGACACAGTTTGCACCTCTGGCAGTCCCCCAGGTCATTACGGACCTCTTCCAGGGAAGAGTCTCGCACGCTTGCCGGGACGGACTCGGCGAACAGGGAAGTCTGGGTCGAGGGTGCTGATTGCCGTAGTGGGCGGGAACGGCTCTTCCTTTCGCCGCGTAGGGATGCTGCCAATCTGAGCGCTCCGCTTACCGCTTTCGGATCGAAACGGTCAATTCCGGTTTCCGCGTAGTACTTCAGGTGATCCTTCAATTGTTCCAGCAGGGCAGGATCGGGATGGTCAGGCATGGCGCTTCTTCAAGGCAACCACCCGGTCCAGGATGGCGTTAGCAATCTCTCTCTTGGATCGTTTTCCCAGTGAGATTTCCGAACCCTCCGCCGCAAGCATGGTGACCACGTTGGTATCCCCGTCAAAACCGGCTCCCTCCTGAGTGACGTCGTTCACCACCAGGAGGTCCAGATTCTTGGCTGCCAGCTTTCTCCGGGCATTTTCCAGCACCCGCTCGGTTTCGGCGGCGAATCCCACCAGAATCTGACTGTGCTTGCGGCTGGACAGCTCGGCCAGGATGTCGGGAGTCGGGACCAGCGACAGGCGTTGGGGGGCCTGTCCCTTTTTCAACTTCTGTCCGGACCGGCTGGCGGGCTTGAAGTCGGCCACGGCGGCTGCCTTGATCACAACGGTGGCCGCGGAAAAATGGCGCAGCACCTGGGATCTCATTTCTTCCGCGGAACGCACCCTGACACATCGAACCTCGGTGGGTGCCGGAAGCTGTGTCGGGCCGCTGACCAAAATGGTCGTGGCCCCGCGAGCCCGGGCCGCGGAGGCGATTTCGTAACCCATTTTACCGGAGGAGCGATTGCTCAGGTATCTGACCGGGTCGATGTCCTCGCAGGTGGGACCGGCCGTGACCAGAACAGTCTCTCCGGCCAGGTCCCGGGCGCCCCGGGCAGCCTTCAACACGGCGCTCACGATGGTTTCCAGGCCGGCCATTCGACCCTTGCCTTCGATTCCTTCGGCCAGGTAGCCTTCTTCCGGATCCACCAGGATCACTCCTCGAGAGCGAAGCCTTCCCACATTTTCCTTCACCGACGGATGGTTCCACATGTGCACGTTCATGGCGGGAGCCACAATCACCGGACCGGTGGTCGCCAGGTAAAGGGTTGAAAGGAAATCGTCGGCGATGCCGGCGGCGAACTTGGCCAGACTGTTGGCCGTGGCGGGCGCCACCACCAGCGCACTGGCAGCCTGGGGAAGCTGAACGTGCTCAATGGCGACCTCTTGAGGTCCTTCAGCTTGCTGTTCCTGCTGGTACAGGGTCGTGATGACCCGACGTCGGCTCAAGGCCGCCAGAGTCATTGGGGTGACGAAATTCCGGGCGTGCTCGGTAAGCACCACCTGGACTTCATAGCCTTCCTTCTGAAGCAGGCGTAGAAGCTCGGCGGACTTGTAGGCGGCAATACACCCCGTGACACCCAGAACAATCAGGTTCGGATTCATGTGACTATACGGCCTCCCGGGAAACTGCCTGCCAGGGGTAGCCCTCAATGGGGAGCGGGGCGGGTGTCGATAGGCAGGGCCTCGTCTTCATCCTGGGGGTCACCCCCGACGATCTCGAAGTTCACCATACCCGCGGCGACTTCCTCCTGGGCAATCCGGGTGAATTTTCTCGACAGGCCCTGAACCAGGGGGGTGGAGCCGCCTTGCAGTTGCCGGGTTCTCTTGGCCGCTACGATGATGTATCGAAATTTGCTGTCGATCTGTCCGATGTTATCGGTCAATGGAATCTCCTCCAAATGATTTCAGGATGGTTTCGATCTGTTCAAGCGATCGGTCTCGACGGCATCTCTCCGCCAGGACGATAGAGCGAAGCTGGTCGTGGGACCTGCTGAGCAGGTCGTTGACCACCACGTAATCGTAGTGTCGAAATTGATGGACTTCTTCTCGGCTGGCCCAATCCAAGCGCTGCCGGATGGTTTCGGCGCTGTCCAGGTGACGTTCTTCCAGGCGTTGTTCGAGTGCTTGGAACGATGGGGGCATGATGAAGATGGTAACGGCCTCGGGGAGTTGCCTCCTTACCTGGGCGGCCCCGTCGGTGTCGATGTCCAAGAGCAGATCGGTGCCGGCGGCGATGCACTCCTCCACGTACTGCCGCGACGTTCCGTAATAATTGCCGAATACCTTGGCGTGCTCCAGGAACTGGCCGCGGTCGATCATGGCTTCAAATTCCGTCTCGCTCACGAAGAAGTACTCTTTGCCGTTACGCTCCCGGCCTCTCGGTTTGCGCGTTGTGTAGGACACGGAGAAGCGCAATCGCGCATCTTCTTTCAGGAGTTTTCTCAGCAGCGTGGTCTTGCCCGATCCGGATGGCGCCGACACGATATAGATCTGTCCCTTTGCCTTCATTTCCCTGCTCGAAACGGTGGCGGAGCCCGTTGGTCTCCGAGTTCATTCCACGTTCTGGATCTGCTCGCGAATTTTTTCGATCTCGGTCTTGATGGTAATGGCGGCATTGGTGATATCCAGGCGGCGGTTCGCCACGCCGGCGTTCTTGGACAGGATCGTGTTTGCCTCACGGTTCATTTCCTGCATCATGAAGTCCATCTTTTTGCCCACTTCGCCTGAGCCCGACAACAGGGTCCGACTCTGCGCCCCATGGCTGATCAGTCGGGAGACTTCCTCTCGGATGTCTCCGCGGTCGGCCTGGTGGGCAGCCTCTTGAAGGAGGCGGGCGGGGTCGACGTCGATGTCGGCAAGGATGCTCTCCATGCGAGCCGCCAAACGCTTTCGATGCAGTTCCAGCAGCCCCTCCGAATGGGTCTCTATCTTCTGAACTTCCGTCTGTATGGCGTCCAGGCGCTGCCGGATTTCATTTTCCAGAACCTGGCCCTCCGTTTGCCGCATGGTCTCCAGGTCGCTCAGGGCATGGGCGACGGCGTCGGCGACCCCGACCTCGAGCGCGGCCAACTGTTCATCCGAAACAGGGGCCGACTCCTGCACCAACATCCCGGGCGTTCTCAGCAGCCGGCTCGGATCGAGGTTGCCCCCGATGGAATAGTCCCTTTCCAGAATCTCGCGGGCGTCCAGATAACCCTGTAGCAACGGCCGATTGAGACTGAATTCCGGTTCGGCGCCCTTTTCGATCTTCAGAAACAGGTCGATGCGTCCTCGCTTGATCCGTTCCTGGATCCACTTTCTGATCTTGCCATCCAGGCTTGAAAGCTCCGGAGGGAGCCGGTTGTGGATGTCCAGGAACCGGTGGTTGACGGACTTGACTTCAACACGGCAAAGCCAGTTCCCCTCCTGCCACTGTCCTCGGCCATATCCGGTCATGCTATGGATCATGAGCGCTCAACAATCGGGAATGCCTCAATCAGTCTCTTTGCGTCCCGTCGTGGAAATCCATTCCCCCGGCCTGTTGGATTGAGGCACGGTCTCGTCAGGCCACCTCGGACTCGTCGCCTTCGACCTGTAGATCGTGCAGCCGTTGATACAGTCCTCGCTTTTCCATCAGGTCGGAGTGAGTCCCGACCTCAGTGATCTTTCCCTGCTCGATGACCACGATGCGATCGGCCCGTCGAATGGTCGAAAGACGGTGGGCAATGACAATCACGGTTCGGCCGCGCATGAGATTGGCCAGCGCGCGTTGCACCAGAATCTCGGCTTGGGTGTCCAGGGAGGAGGTGGCTTCGTCCAGGATCAGAATGGGAGCATTCTTCAGAAGCGCACGGGCAATGGCCAGCCTCTGCCGCTGTCCCCCGGAGAGTTGCTGGCCCCGTTCGCCGATGTTGGCTTCGTATTGGCTGGGAAGCGCCAGAATGAACTCCTCGGCCAGGGCTGCCCGGGCTGCCCCGCGCATCTCGTCCTCCGTTACCTGGGTCCTGCCGTAGCATATGTTGTTACGCAGCGTGTCGTTGAAAAGGATGGTCTCCTGAGTCACCATCCCCATCAGGCCACGCAGGGAGGACAGCTTGAGATGGCGAATGTCGATCCCGTCGATCAGCACCCGGCCTTCGGTGGGATCGAAAAAGCGGGGGATGAGATTGACCAGGCTGCTTTTCCCTGAACCACTGGGTCCGACCAGGGCCACCACTTCGCCGCGGCCGACCCTCAGGTCTATTTGCTGCAAAACCGGAAGGCCGCTCTCGGGGTAGTTGAAGCTCACCTGGTGGAACTCAATCTGACGTTGAAAATCGGCCAACTCGGCGGCATCGGGCTCTTCCACCACCTGGCGAGGCTCCGACATAATCTGGAAGACCTTGCCGGATGCCCCCTTGGCGTGTTGAAAGTTCATGTAGATGCCGCTCATGCGCCGAATGGGTTCGTACAAGCTCAAAAGGGCAACGAAGAACACCCCGAAATCTCCCTGGCTCATCCGGCCCTGGCCGATCGCCTGTTGGGCGTAGTAGAGCAGGGGCACCAGCAGCAAGGCCCCCAACAGCTCCATGAGTGGAGAGGGAAGCGCCTGCAAGCGGAGGTGCCTGAGATTGATCCTGGCCACTTGTCGAACGGCGCGCCGAAACCTTTCCAGTTCGAACTGCTCCATGGAGAATGCCTTGACGATGCGCTGGCCGCTGATGCTCTCCTGAAGAATCTCGGCCACCTGTCCCAGCTTCTTCTGGCTGGCCCGGCTGAACTGCCGCACGAATTGGCCCAGGATCCTGGAAGGAAGAATGATCAGGGGTGCCGCCAGGAAAATGATGAGCGCAAGCTTCCAGTCGAGGAAAAACAGTATGGCAAGGAAGGTCACCAGCGTCAGGGTTTGCTTCAGCGCATCGGCCAGATTGGTGGAGAAAGCGAACTGGATCTTTTCGATGTCGTTGGTGATTCGGGATATGAGATTTCCGGTGGTGTTCTTGTAAAAGAAATGGGACGACTGATAGACCACATTCTCGTAGGCGTTTGTCCTCAGCCGGGCCACGCAGGATTGACCCACGTAGTTCAGGATATAGGTCGAGCTGTATTCGGACACTCCCTTGGCGAGCGTGGCCAGAACTCCCAGCAATCCCACCACCAACCAGGGATCCTCAAAGGGGAAAGGATTGATCTGTTCCAGGTAGATTTCCTTGGAAAAAATGAGCAGTTTTCCGAGGGGGACGCTGCTTGGAGGATCGGGAACGAGCAGGTGGTCCATCACCGGCCCCACCAGCAAGGCCAGGAAGCCCTTGAGGCCCGTTGCCAGACCCATCAACAGGGTGGCGGCCAGGATGAAAGGGAAAAAGGGCTTGATATGCCTGAAGAACGGCCACTTTTCCATTCCGGATGGTCTCGAGCCCTCCGATTGCCTGCCGGGTCGCGCCAACCTAGCCCCTTTTGGGATGAATGTCAAGGATTTGTGCTTGCCCGGACCCCTGAGATAGCGGGTGGAGAACCTGTCTGAAACAACGACAAAAAAGAGGAATCCACCAAGACACGCGAACGACCACGAAGGCACACGAAGAAAGACGGTGTGTTGACCCACTCATTGGAAACGCCCCCGGGTTTGGGCAAAAAACGGGTTGAGGAAAGGTCCACCCAGGACAGGAAATGCCACCATGTGATTCCCGGTGTTGGGTATCGGCCTCGAGAGCAAAACGATTGATTTACATCGATGCACAGGATGCACAGGGTTTTTTCAGGAAACGGCTGGCTCGCAGTCGTGAGCATCCGCAAACCCGCACCGGGTCATTGCCCGAGCCGGCTTCCGGCGCAGGAACCTCTCGTCCTGATGACGATTGAAAGGCAGCATGGTTGGGGGTATTCTTTCCACTCAATCCAATCAAGCTGAAAATCAGGAAAGGATCCGACTGATGGACTCACTCAAGCTGAAAGACAAGACTGCTCTCATCACCGGAGCCAGCCGCGGCATCGGGCGATCCATCGCCCTGGGGTTTGCCGCGGAGGGAGCCCGGGTGGCCGTCACGGCCCGAACCACCCAAGATCTGGACACACTGGTGCGACAGATCCGGGCTTTGGGAAGGGAAGCGGTAGCCATTCCGGCCGACCTGCTGGACCTGCCGGCGGTTCCGGGCCTGGCCGGCTTGGCCGAAAGAGAGTTGGGAAGCCTGGACATCCTGGTCAACAACGCCGGGTTGGGCAGCAGCTCCAATCCGAAGCCGGTCATCGAATTTGACGACGAGTTCTGGAATCGGTCTCTGGCTCTGAACCTGACCGCTCCCTACCTGCTGTGCAAGGCGGTCCTGCCGTCAATGATCGAGAGAGAAGGGGGCCGTATCATCAACATTGCCTCGTTAGCCTCCAGGACGCCTCAAATCCATGGAGTGGCCTATGCCACCTCCAAGCATGGGATGCTCGGGCTCACCCGCACCCTGGCCCTGGAGATAGCCAAGGATGGAATCACCGTCAACGCCATCTGTCCGGGTCCGGTGCAGACCGAGATGAACGACCGTCGGATCCAGTATGACTCCGGGAGGTTGGGGATCGAGTTTTCCGAACTGGAAGCCCGTCTCACCCCGATCGGGAGACGACTGCAGCCTCAGGAAATCGTTCCGATGGCGATTCTGCTGGCCTCCGACGAATCGGCCGCCATTACCGGACAAGCCTTCAACATCTGTGGCGGGATGAACATGGCCTGACGCCCGAGTGTCCGGTCTCAGAAATGAGTGGAGAGTGGAGAGTGAAGAGTGAAGAGTGGAGGGTGGAGGGTGGAGGGTGGAGGGTGGAGAGCGGTCAGTGGAAGGTTTCGGGAGCAGGGAAGAGTTCCGGTTCTCCTCGGCCTCTTGCTTGGTGTGTCTTCGTGGTCCTTCGTGGATAACTCTTTTTTTCTGTAGTTTCAGGTAAGCGGCGCCCCCGCCCCCCACGACGGGGCGGATCACCCAAAGGTGAAGAAACAAGGGTTGTTTCACGCGAGCGCCTTGTGACGTGGCCGCACTCTTATGACATCTGTGC
>JAJECY010000307.1 GCA_022821775.1 Acidobacteriota bacterium | reverse complement strand
CTATGAGGTGGTCCTGACCTCGCAACCTACCCATGAAGTGGCCATCACCATCAGTCCCAGCGGCGACGGGGACATCAGCATCCATGACCAGGAGTTGACCTTCACTGACTCCGACTGGGACACGGCGCAGACGGTGACGGTCTTGGCTTTGCAGGATGACGACGCCATCGATGACACGGGGACATTCAGCCACACGGCAGTCAGCACCGATGCGGACTACAACGGAACTACGGTTTTGGATGTGGACGTCTCCGTCACCGACGATGAGACGGCCGGCGTGTCAATCACACCAACGGAGCTGACCATCTCCGAAGGAGGCAGCGACAGCTATGAGGTGGTCCTGACCTCGCAACCTACCCATGAAGTGGCCATCACCATCAGTCCCAGCGGCGACGGGGACATCAGCATCCATGACCAAGAATTGATCTTCACTGGCTCCGACTGGGACACGGCGCAGACGGTGACGGTCTTGGCCTTGCAGGATCACGACGCCATCGATGACACGGGGACATTCAGCCATGCGGCAGTCAGCACCGATGCGGACTACAACGGAACCACGGTTTTGGATGTGGACGTCTCCGTCGCCGACGATGACACGGCCAGCGTTTCAATTACACCGACGGAGCTGACCATCTCCGAAGGAGGCAGTGGCGGCTACCAGGTAGTCCTGACCTCCCAACCCGCCCACGACGTAAAGGTCATGATCAGTCACAATGGGGATGCAGAAATAGACAGCAACACGGACAGGCTGACATTTTCGTCTTCCGATTGGGACACGGCTCAAACGGTGACCGTCTTGGCCTTGCAGGATGACGACGCCATCAATGACACGGGGACGTTCAGCCACACGGCAGCCAGCACCGATGCGGACTACGACGGGACCAAGGTTCCGGAAGTAAACGTCACTGCCACAGACGACGAGACGACCAATGTGTCGATTACGCCAACACTACTGACCATCTCCGAAGGAGGAAGTGACCACTACCAGATGGTCCTGACTTCGCAACCCACCCACGACGTGACCGTCGTCATCACCCACAGCGGGGACCCTGACGTCGGCATCGATGCAGGCTCCCTGACCTTTGCGGCAACTAATTGGAACGAACCTCAGGCTGTAAGGGTCGAGGCCCTGCCCGACGACGACGCGGTCAATGACACCGCAACGTTGGTCCACTCATCCACCAGCTCCGATGGGGCCTATGATGGCTTGGTTTTGAGCGATGTGCGGATCTCTGTAGGTGATGATGACCTGGCTGGTGTCAGTATAACTCCCACCACCTTGTCAGTTCCTGAAGGCGCGTCGGGAACCTACACCGTTGTGCTGAAGAGCAGGCCCGCAAACACCGTCTATCTCGCAGTAAGTAGTGATAACCGAGATCTGACTCCTTCGCCGGCCTCGCTGACCTTTGCCCCGAATGATTGGAACGCTCCGCAGACAGTGCGGGCACAGGCGGCTCAAGACGATGATGCCCTTGACGAAAAAGCCCGGTTCAGCCATGCCGCCACCAGTGCGGACCCAACCTACCAGGGAACTCCCGTGGAGGAGGTAGTGATCAGGGTCAGCGACAATGACTCCGCCCGTGTGAAGGTCACACCAACCCGATTGGAAATGCCCGAGGACGCCTCCACAACCTATACGGTGGCGCTGACGTCGAGGCCGTCCCAGCCGGTTGTCGTCGTGCTTAGCCATAACGGTGACCCGGACATATCCGCGAATGTGGACCAGGTTTCCTTTGAGCCTTCGGAATGGGATAACCCGGGGACCGTAACCGTACGGGCCTCCCCGGATTCGGATGCGGTCGACGACGTCGCTACCTTGAGTCACTCGGCGACCAGTGCCGATTCGACCTATGACGGTGCGCCGGTTGACCCGGTGCGGATCACGGTCGGCGACCTTGATTCTGCGGGGGTGGCTGTCTCTCCCCTGAATCTCACCATTGACGAGGGAGGTTCCCGGACCTACACCGTGGTACTGACCTCGAAGCCGTCTCGGGACGTCGTGGTTGAGGTTGAACGGCGAGGAGACGAGGACGTTGTTCCACGGCCCGACTCCTTGACCTTTGACGTTTCAAACTGGGATGAGCCCCAGACAGTCACCGTTCAAGCCCTGCAGGATCCGGACGCCGTGGACGACATCGCTATCCTGGGCCACTCGACCACCAGCTCGGACAGCGCGTATGGCGGTATGGCGGTCCCGGATGTTTCGGTATCGGTCATCGATGATGACGCGGTCGGGGTGAGCGTCTCTCCCCGAGAACTCACCCTATCGGAGGGAGACTCCGGGACCGTCACGGTAGTGCTGACAAGCAAGCCCTCGGAAGAGGTTCGTCTCTCCCTGAGAAGCAACAACAGCGACATCTCCACCTTGCCGGTCTCGTTGACCTTCAGCCCGGCAACCTGGTCCACCACTCAACAGGTGTCGGTTCCGGTTTCCAAGGATGATGATGCTACCCACGAGGTCGGCACGTTGACCTTTTCGGCCACCAGTTCCGATCCCACCTATCACGGGATTCCCGTCCCCACAGTTTCGGTCGACATTAACGACGACGACAACGCCGGGGTCAAAGTCGTTCCCAACCCGCACATGAGCGTTCCCGAGGGCGAATCCGCGACCTATACCGTCGTTCTGCTCTCTCAACCAATGGCCACCGTGACTGTTTCCATCTTGAGCTCCAACCCCAAGATGCTGACCGCCATCATCGATCAGGTAACCTTTACCCAGGACAACTGGAACATCGCTCAAGCCGTGGGATTCGATACCTTCTACGACGAAAACACCCTGGATGAAAACGAAGTGTTCAGCCATAGCGCCAATAGTTACGATCCACACTATGAGAGCATTTCTGTCACACCGCTCAGGGTTACCATTACCGATCTCACCGCCGAAGAACTCACCCGTGCACTTCCAGTGCTCATGTCGGCCATGTCGGGGGCGCTGGCGGAGAGCGCTCAGACTGCCATTGAATCCCGTTTCGAACGCTGGCGCCAGTTGCAACGCATGAAGCAGGAACAGGGCTGGTGGATGCCCACCTACCATCAGGATCGATCCCGGCATTCGCCGGGACTGGATGCTTCCGGAGGACCTGAAACGGGACCGATCCTTTCTGGCACATCATTCGGCTTCCCTCTTGCAGGCAATGCCTTTGCCGGTAGCTATCGGCGACCCGTGTTGTGGGGCCACGGCGATTTCCAGCACTTCGACGGAAACAGCTCCCAGATCGAATTCCGTGGAGGACTTGGGGCGACCCACGTCGGGATGGACCTTCTTTCCAACCGGCAGTTACTGACCGGACTGTCCTTTGCTCGAAGCTGGGGCTCGATGAAATATAGCGACAGTCGAGAGGGGCGGTTGGCGGCCAGTTTCAACACGTTTCATCCCTACCTGCACTGGCAGCCCCACCGCCGCCTCAGCCTCTGGGGCATCGGGGGTGTGGGACGCGGTTCTGTCGACATACGGGACCCCCGGCTGGCGCACATCTTCAACGCCGAATTTCGGATGTGGGCCGGGGGGCTGCGTTCGCTTTTGACCAGGCCCGGCAACAATGAGTTGGGCCTTCGCGTGGATGGATTCATGTCCAACATCGGGATCGACCCGTTTGAGCGGATTGGTGAGGTATACGGGAAAGCATCGCGAGCGCGGGCCATGCTGGAGGTCATTCACCAACGCGGCGGCAGGAAGCGTTCCTTCAGCCTGAAAAGCGAAATCGGCGGCCGACTGGATCGAGGGGAAGCGGTGCACGGCACGTCTGTGGAAAGCGGTTTGCGCCTGGGGTTCATCGATAGCCCGACAGGCCTGGGTCTGGCCCTGCAGGGGCGAATGTTGCTGTTTCACGATGGCGGCTACCAGGACTGGGGAGCCGGCCTGCAGGCGAGTTGGGATCCGGGGAACAAGCGGAGGGGTCTGCGGATGTCAGCCCTCGCCTCTCATGGGCAAAATGGCCGGGGCGGGGCGGCTTTGTGGGATCACTCCTATGCTGATTCCCGTGGCCAGGGTCGGGGACTGCCGTCGAGCCTTGTTCCCGTGAGCCGGATCGACAGCGAAGCCGCCTACGGTTTGGAGGTGTTGCAGGGACGAGGAATGTTGACCCCCTTCAGCCGCCTCCGCTGGACCGGCCACGGGAAGCAATGGAGTGTCGGGAGCGAGTTCGGCCTTCAACCCACCGATTCCGACACCAACCCATTGAACCTGGAGCTGGAGGGTACTCGAGCGAAGAGCAGCCGGGGCGCGGACATGGGGGTGCGCTTCCGCATGTCCATTCCGTTCTGAGCCTGATCCCCACCCGCCTGGGCATCCCGTTGCCGCAGCCCCGGCTGCCCGCTGCGACCCGGTCCGTTGGCAGCAGCGGCCCCTCAAGCCGGGCTTTCCTCGTGCAGGGACTGCATTCTCCAGGCCGCCAGCATGCAGCCGGCCAGCAGCAGGAGGAGGAATCCGTAGCCCAGCACCCCCTGGTAGCTTGCCATGGCCCGGACGGCGGTGAACAGGAAGGCGCTTCCGGCCGCCAGGTTGACGGCCTGGAGGAACAGGGGAGCCCGCAGTGGCGGCGGAAGGAACCTTCGGTCGGCCCAGAGGTTGGCGAAACAGAAGAAGCTGGCCACGAAGCTGGTGAAGATGCCGGCCGGGGTGACCAGGTCGAGCAGGTCGAACCCCGGCTCCACCGCCCCGGTTTGCTGCAGCCAACGGAGGGTCCAGAGAATGATCAGGGCCGGGAGGAGCGTCCAGCCGATGGCGGCGGCCCGAACCAGCCGGGGTTTCACCCGGCGGGCCAGCGCGGGAACGCTTTCCAGGTAGGCGGACCAGAGCCGGTAGGCCATCTCGGGCCCGCCCAGCAGGATGCCGAAGAAGGCCAGGAAGATGGCCAGGTCGTAGAGCGGCTTGAGCCAGGCGGCCAGGCCGGTCAGGAAGGCCGCCTGGTAGCTGACCAGCTCCAGTCCGTCCGGGACCAGCCGCTGGGGCTGCAGGATGAGCGTTCCCATGAGGGTGAAGGCCACCGCGATCAGGACCACGCAGACGAAGCTGGTGACCGTGTCGATCAGCGCCGCCCGAATCCAGATCCGTCCAGGGTGGTTCCCGCGGGCGGCCACCTCCTGCAGTCGACTGCCGGCCACGGGCGGCAGGTGGCTGCGCCCCCAGCGTTTTTCCCGCAGGAAGGCCACGTAGGCGAGGTAGTCTTCGGTACCCCCGCCGATGACGGCCACGTAGACCAGCACTTCCACCCACTCGGAGCGCCGGCTCAGCTTGGGGACCACCTGGAAGGCCCAGTCGGGGTACTGCAGGGCATGGGGAACCAGGAACCCCTCGAGGGCCTCCAGCCAGTCGGGCCGAACGAAGAAGACGGCCACGAAGACCGCCAGCAGCATGATGGCCAGGATGAGGAGCTGGGCCTTCTCCAGAAAACGGTAGCCGCCCCGCCACAGCAGGGCCATGGCCACCAGCGCCCAGGCGGTGGCCCAGAAGCAGTGGTCGGCAAAGCCCGAGACCTGGGCGCAGTGGGTTCCCAGGATGCCGGACAGCCAGGAGTACCAGAGCGGCAGGCAGAGGACGGACACCGTCACGATGGACAGGGGGAGCCATCCGCGGGGGCCGGGCAGGTGGGTCCAACGCTGGAAGGGATGGGCGCCGCTGAGGATCATGTGGCGCATGCTGGCATAGGCCATGCCCCACTTCAGCAGGGCCACCGCCGGGTAGATCCACAGAAGCTGGTAGCCGAAGAGGGCGCCGCCCCGGGAGGGGAAGACGATCTCTCCGCTGCCCACCGTCACCGAGGCCACGATGGCGCCGGGGCCGAAGAAGCGAAACCAGGCCAGCGGGTTGCGCGACCACAGCGCCGCCGGGGGATCGTCGATGCGCGGCTCTTGCCGGGCCGCCTGGTCCGCGGGCGGGCCGGGGACGGCTGCTTCCGATTCCGGCTGAGGCATGTCAGTCCTGCTTTGGCTCGCTGCCTGGCCCGGCCTCGGCTCGAGCCTCCCCTTTCCCGTCCCACAGGGTCAGGCCGCGCAGCCGGTCCCTGGAGGGAGCGGGAGAAGCCAGGCTGATCAGGTAGCCCGGAATGACCGTGCCCGCGAAGCTGATGAAGGTCAGCCAGAACTTGGAGACCTGCTCGACGGTGCCGGCCGTGTAGGGGTCCGGCCCTCCCGGCAGCAGGAGCCACTGCCCGTCGATCTTGAACAGCCAGTACCTGGTCACCAGCACCAGTCCGTAGCCGACCAGGGCTCCCAATGAGGTCCCCCAACCCGTGGCCCGACGGGTGGCGGTTCCCAGCACGAACATGCCCACCGCGCACCCGAAAAACGGGGCCGCCACCGTGGCCATGGTCCCCACGATGGTGTCCTGCCCGGTCAGGGTCTGGGCCAGCACCGCGATGACGACGGCCCAGACCAATGTCAGCCCGCGGGCCAGCCGCAGGCAGAGTCCGTCGGGAGCATCGGGACGAATCAGCCGCTTGTAGTAGTCTTCCACGCAGACCGTGCTGATGGTGTGGGTCCCCGAATCGATGCTCGACATGGCGGCCGCGAATATGGCGGCCAGGATGAGGCCCGCCAGGCCGCCCCGCATTTCGTTCAGGACAAAGTGGGGAAAGGCCCGGTCGGCGCTCCCGATCCCCACGGCCAGTTCCGGGTTCAACTGGTGGTGGGCGTAGAGAGCCAGCCCCAGGCCGTAGATCAGCACGGTGACCGGTATCGACAGGAAGGGCTTGAACCACACCGCCCGCCGGGCCTCCCGCAGCGACCCGCAGGAGAGGTAGCGCTGCATGCTGACCTGGTCGGTCAGGTTGGCGACGCCGTTGACGGCTCCCGCGGTCACGGCCATCCAGACGGTGATGCGGGTTGTGGGATCCAGGCTGAAGTTGAACATCCTCAGCTTGTCGTCGCGGACCATCACGGCCAGCAGCTCGGAGGCCGGGTCCTTCCAGAAGATCAGGGCGACCGCCGCGGCCAGGCCCAGGGTGAAGAGGAAAAACTGCAGCACGTCGGTCCAGATGATGGCCTTCATGCCGCCCACCAGGGTATAGGCGGTGGCCACCGCCGTGGTCAGGACGATGGAGACCGCCGGCTCGATCCCGGTGAGTTCCTCGATGGCCAGGGAGACGGCCACCACGATGGTGGCCATCCAGGCCAGCCGGGAGATGATGAAGACCGCGCTGGCCAGGAGCCGGGTGGGATAATTGAACCTCCGTTCCAGGTACTCGTAGATGGAGGTCAGGTTCAGTCGATAGAAGAAGTCCAGGAAGAAATAGATTGCCAGGGGCACGCACAGAAAGCCGCAGATGCTGAAGAGGAGATACTGCAGGTCGTAGCCGTAGGCCTCGCCCGGGGTGCCCAGGTAGCTGATGGCCGACAGCAGGCTGGCCAGTTGGGAGATGCCCACGGCCGCCCAGCCCATGGATCGTCCCGCCAGCAGGTAGTTGGCCGAGCTTCCCTGCTGGCGCGAAAATCCGAAGCCGATCGCCATCACCAGCAGCGCATAGACCAGGATCAACCCGTAGTCCATCCCCTGCAGTTGAATCTGGCAGAGCAAAGCCAAGGGCGAGGCTCCCTGGGGTGGTCGTCACCCGACCGTCGATCACGGAAAGCAGGAACGGCATTGTACACCCTGTTTCGAAGGTTCGGTTACCGAACCTTGCTGAAACCAAGCGCCGCAACGGAGTGTTGGGCGTAGCGGGCATCTCGGACGGGCCAGTTCAATCGAGGAGGACCAAGCATTGAACATCGATGCACAGGATAAGCAGGACGGAATGCTTCTGCACGAAAAGCCGACTTCGGCGATGATGCGGTTCGGGATTGCGGATGCCCCGGAACAGATGCCGGTCGTTTCCTGAAAAAATCCTGTGCATCGATGTTGATAATCCGTTTCGTGGCGGTGCGGGCCGTTGACGCAGATCCGTCCCGCTTCGTGGCCCTTCGTCTTTCTTCGTGTATCTTCGTGGATAACTCTGTTCTTATCGTTGTTTCGGGCAAGGGTGGGATCTTCCGGGGCTGAACCGACGCCAGGCTTGACGGTCGCCCGGCGGTGCGGTAACTTCGGTCAAATTTTCTTGCCGATCCAAACAACCATGGGGGCTCAAATCCATGAAAGTCGTCCTCGACAGCGAAGCCGACCGCGAGTTTGTCGCGGATCTCAGGAACTCTTTCCCATCAGTCGAATTTTGCGAGGCGCCCACCCAGGCCGATCAGATCCGGGAGATCCCCGACGCCGAGGTCTTGTTCGGGGCCATCACCCCGGCCGTCTTCGAGGCGGCCGGCAAGTTGCGCTGGTGCCACTTCGTGGGGGCGGGGTTCGACCCGCTGGTGCGAGGCAATCCCGCCTTCGTGGCCAGCGACGTGGTCCTGACCAACGCGCCCGCCACCCATGCCATCGCCATGGCCGACCACGTCATGGGCATCATTCTGATGCTCGCCCACCGGATGGTGGACATGCTGGACGATCAGCGGGCCCACCGCTGGGACGTCGACAAGTACCGGGCACAGATCACCGAGCTCGACGGCGCCACCATGGGGATTCTGGCCCTGGGCGCCATAGGCCGGGCGGTGGCCGTGCGGGCCCAGGCCTTCGGCATGCGGGTCTATGGCGTGGACGTGAAGCCCATGGAGCCGCCGCCGGGAGTGGCCGAGGCCTGGACCCTGGAGGACCTGGAGCGGTTGCTCCAGATCTCCGACTGGTTCGTGGTGACGGCCCCCCTCACCGACGGCACCGAAGGCCTGCTGAACCGGGAGAGGATCGGCCGGCTCAAGCAGGGCAGCCGCCTGATCGTCATCTCCCGGGGCGGCATCGTGGACGAGGCGGCGGTGGCGGACGGGCTGAGGTCGGGACGCATCGCCGGGGCCGGCTTCGACGCCACCAGGCCCGAACCCCCGGCCGACGACAGCCCGCTCTGGGACATGCCCAACGTCCTCATCTCCCCCCACGTCTCGGGCGACTCCCCCCAGACCTGGGAGCGCCGCTACCGGATCTTCAAGGACAACCTGGCCCGCTACCTCAAGGGAGAGCCCCTGCTGAACATCTGCGACAAGCGGGCCGGATTCTGACGTGCCCGAGGGCTGATGGTTATTGGTCAACCTCACGATTTATGGGAGGCGAGGTGCTGATTTCACAAGGATGTGATGTAGTCGCTACTGAATCTCGTCCTGAGTGCACCTCCCGTTCGGGTGGACGGCAGTGTCGTTGGCGCCTCCATACCGTGCCTCCGACAGTGCTGATCGGCCTTGTGGCGCTGCTGGGGAGCCTGTTGCTGGCCGCCGAGGCCCGAGCTCAAGGTCTTGCATCCGACAGGGCGGCTCTGGTGGCGCTCTACAACGCCACCGATGGTCCCAATTGGCGCAATAGGAGAAACTGGTTGAGCAACCTGCCGCTGGACCAGTGGAATGGCGTAGCCGTCCGCAATGGGAGGGTCACGGGGTTGCTTCTTCTCGGCAATCGCCTGAAGGGGCGCATTCCGCCGGAGCTGGGCAATCTCTCCGAGCTCGAGCGACTGTCTTTCTCCGGCAATCAACTGAGGGGGTCCATACCGTCCCAACTGGGGAATCTCGCCAACATCAAGTGGCTGATTCTCTCCAGCAACCGGCTGACGGGGTCGATACCGTCGGCGCTGAGCCGTCTTGCCCAACTTGAAAGGCTGATTCTGGGCAGCAACCAACTGACGGGATCCGTACCGCCGGAACTGGGCAATCTCGGCAATCTACGGGAACTGGATCTCGGCTTCAACAGACTGACGGGTTCGGTGCCGTCCGAGTTGAGCCGTCTGGCCGGCCTTGAGCTGCTCATTCTGGCTGCCAACCAATTGACAGGGGCTATACCGCCGGAGCTGGACAATCTCGCCGGTCTGCGGGAGCTCAGTCTCGAACAAAACCAACTGGCGGGACCCATACCACCGGAGTTGGGAAATCTGGCCAACCTGCAGAGGTTGGCTCTCAGCAACAACCCACTGAGCGGGCCCATACCGCCCGAGTTGGGCAGTCTCGCCAGCCTGCTGACTTTGGGTCTCACCTCCAGCCAACTGACGGGGTCGATACCGCCGGAGCTCGGCAGTCTGGCAAAACTTGAGACGTTGGCTCTCATAGGCAACGAACTGACGGGGCACCTGCCGCCGGAGTTGGGCAACCTTTCCAACCTGCGGCATTTCTTTCTCGTCGGCAACCAACTGACCGGACCCCTGCCGCCGGAGTTGGGCAATCTCGCCAGCCTCGAGCTGCTGTGGTTCAACAAGAACCGGCTGTCAGGCCACCTACCGCGGGAACTGGGCAATCTGGCCAACCTTCAGAATCTTTTCGTGTCAGATAACCAACTAACGGGTTCCATACCACCGCAACTGGGTAATCTCACCGACCTTGAGCTGCTTTGGTTGTCCGACAATCAGCTGACCGGGCCCATCCCGCCGGAGTTTAGCAATCTCACCAAGCTTCGGCAGTTGTCTCTCGGCACCAACCAGCTAACGGGGTCCATACCGCCGGAACTGGGCGATCTCGCCAACCTTGAGACGCTGACTATGGTTGACAACCGACTGACGGGGTCTATACCGCCGGAGTTGGGCAATCTCGGCAACCTTCAGGTGCTGTCTGTCGACACCAACCGATTGACGGGGCCGATTCCGCCGGAGCTGGGCGATCTCGTCAACCTCGAGACGCTGTATCTGGGTGACAATCGACTGACGGGATCTCTGCCGGCGGAGCTGGGCAAACTCGGCAACCTTCGGGCACTGATTCTCGACACCAACCTGCTGACAGAGCCCATTCCCCTTTCTTTCGCCAACCTGGAAGCGTTGCGCCTGTTCCGGTTCTTTTTGAACCCCGGTCTGTGTGCCGGGGCGGACAGAGTCATCCGGAACTGGCTTGATGATATTGGAGAGTCTCTGGGTCCGGACTGCTCCCCTTCGCTCACTCTGTCGGTCACTCCATCCGGTCTGGTCGAGGGTGGCGGCGCCACCCGCGTAATGGTAACGGCCAAGCACACACCGGTGAGCAGGTTGACCAGGGTTCATCTGCTCATCGGCGGCACGGCGACGCTGGGAGAGAGCCACGACTACACGCTTGTCGGTTTCTCCGGGTCATTCGACACTATGCTCAACATTCTGACCATTCCGGCCAATAGCTCCAGCGGAACCGCGACCCTGACTTTTGTCCCGCGGTCCGACAGCCTGATCGAGGGCACGGAATACATCCTGCTCCAAGCCTTTGTCGGGGGCAGGCTGCGAGACCTCCAGGGAGCAAAAATCGGAGGTTCGGCCTTCCTTGACCTGAACGACCGGGTGTCGTGCGCAGCCAGGGACCGGGCGGCACTGAAGGCTCTCTACGACTCGACCGGCGGGACCGAATGGACCAACGGCATGAACTGGTTGAGTGTCAGGCCTCTGTCCGAGTGGTACGGGGTCACTGTCGACTTCAACGGATGTGTGACGCATTTGGACCTCTCCAACAACCATCTGACTGGGACCCTCCCTTCCCAGTTGGGCAACCTGATCCATCTCGAAGGACTGGATCTTCGGGGCAATCGACTGGCCGGGATGGTTCCCCCATCGTTCACCAACCTCGTAGCATTGCAACACTTCCGGTTCCACCGGAACTCCGGTCTCTGCGCTCAGGCGGACACCTCCATCCGGACCTGGCTCAATGGCATCGGGGATGTTCGAGGTCCGGATTGCTCTTCCGTCTTCGTCCCTGTCCTTCTGACCTCGGCCGGACGCAAAAGCTCCTTCTTCACCTCGGAGCTGACCCTCGCCAACCGGGGCGCCGAGGAGGCGGTCCTTCACTACACCTACACCGCCCACGCGGGAGGTGGAAGCGGAACGGTTACCGACAGGCTGGCCCCCTGGCGCCAGAGAATCCAGTCCGATACCCTGGGATACCTGATGGGCTTGGGCGTGCCGATTCCGGAGACGGGGAACCGGATCGGGACTCTGAGGGTGGAAGTTTCAGGGTCTTCATCAATGAGCGTGGTGGCGCGCACCACCACCGGCGTCCCCGAAGGCCGCGCCGGCCTGGCCTATCCCGGCATCCCCGAAGCAGAGGGTTTCCAGGAACCCGTCTACCTGTGCGGGCTGCGCCAGAACACCCAGGACCGCTCCAACGTGGCCCTGCAGAACATGGGGACTCCCGGAGACGGCCCCATCACCCTGAGAACCATCGTCTTCTCTGGAGAGGCGGACGACACCACCTTTCATCTCGTGAATGAAGAGACGCTCCCGCCGGGCGGCTTCCACCAGTACTCGGGACTGCTGGCAAGGCTGGGCACTCCGGCGCAGGGCTACGTCAAGGTGGAAAAGATCGAGGGAGATGCCCCTTTCTACGCTTACGGGGTCATCAACGACAACTTTAACTCCGATGGCTCCTTCGTTTTTCCGGTGACCGAATCCTCCCTGGTGGGAGCCAGGGGACAGACGCTGCCGGTCGTCGTCGAAACCGGAAACTTCCAAAGCGAGCTGACCGTCACCAACTTCTCGACCTCGGACAAAACCATCGATTTCAGTTTCGCGGCGGGCGGCGTTGCGACCTCAGATGACACGGCCAGCTTCAGCCTGGAGATTAAGGCCGGGGAACAGCGTATCCTGCCTAACCTCGTCAGTTGGCTACGCGAGGGGAAGGTGGACGGCATCGGTCCGGCGGGTCGCACCTACGTGGGAGCCCTGTTCGCCACGCCAGCCGAGGGCGACCTGAGCGGGATTGTGATCGGAGCCCGCACGGGATCTCCGGACAATCGAGGCGGGCAATACAGCCTCTTCTATAATGCGGTGCCCTACGGGGCAGCTTCGCTTGAAAGCGCCTGGGTCTACGGGCTGCAGCAGAACGAAGAGAACCGCAGCAACCTGGCCCTGGTCAACACGGGCGAAATCGACGACAGTTCCAGCACCTTCGAGATCACCATTTACGACGGCAGCGGCAGTGCTCAACCGAGAACTATCACCCGAATCGTCACCGCCCGCGGTTGGCATCAGGTCAACGGGATTCTGGGGAGAACCAGGCAAGGTTTCGTTCAGGTGAGGAAGGTCTCGGGCAATAATCCGTTCGTTGCCTATGGTGTGATCAACGACGGTGGCGGGCCCGGAGAGCGCAGCGGCGACGGCGCCTACCTGCCGGGCAGGGAATAGGCTTAGGGATAGAGAGTGGGACGATCGAGTCCCAATCCGGAAGGAGTGCCTGGCGGGCTTGAACTCGCCAGTATCGGAAGTCCTTGCGCGCCCCATTGCGGGGCTGAAGAGATACGATGACCGATGAAAGCAAACTGAGACGCGATGATCCTCCGGCGCCGGAGAGTTTCGCCGGCGGCGGGGCCGCCCCGGGCCCGACCGGTTTCGTTCCTCCCCATCCCGGGTCCAGGAAGATGCCGCGCTGGAATTCCGGCGAGCTGATCGACGCCCCCAGGTTCGTGCGGAAGCACTGGTATGCTTTCCTGGGCCCCGGCCTGGTGGCGGGGGCGGGGGCCATCGGCGGGGGCGAGTGGCTGCTGGGTCCGCTGGTGACGGCCCGCTACGGGGGCGCGCTGCTGTGGCTGGCCACCCTCAGCATCCTGGCCCAGGGGCTCTACAACATCGAGATCAGCCGCTACACCCTCTACACCGGCGAGCCCATCTTCACCGGAAAGTTCCGGACGGCGCCGGGGCCGCGATTCTGGCTGGTCGTCTACCTGATCCTGGATTTCGGGTCGGTCTTTCCCTACCTGGCCGCCACCGCGGCCACGCCGGTGATGATTCTCCTGCTCGGCGGTCAGATGCCCGATCCGGACGCGGTGCCGCTGCACTGGTGGATGCACAAGCTCACCGCCACCGGCATATTCGTGGCCTCGGTGATTCCGCTGATCTTCGGAGGCAAGGTCTACAACTCGCTGAAGGCGGTGATGTCGGTCAAGCTGGTCACGGTCTTCGGATTCCTTCTGATTGTGGCGCTGCTCTACTCCAGCCCCTCGACCTGGGTCGACATCGGGAGCGGGTTCTTCAAGTTGGGAACCGTTCCCGTGCTCAGCGGCGAGGACCGCAACGGCAACGGAAGGCTGGACCCCGGCGAGGACTGGGATGGGGACGGCCACCTGGACGTGGTGGAACGCAGGCTGGAGCCTACCGTCGACTCCGACGGCGACGGCCGGCCCGACACCTGGGAGCGGGGCCCTCGGGGGCAACTGCTGAAACACGAGGACCTGGACGGGGATGGATTTCTGGACGGCCCCAACGTGGAAAACGTGTTCGCGTCCTGGTTCGGCAAGGGTGTTCTTCCCACCATCGATTTCACACTGATCGCCTTCATCGCCGCCATGGCCGCCATCGCGGGCAACGGAGGGCTGAGCAACACTCCCATCAGCAACTTCACCCGCGACCAGGGTTGGGGCATGGGACACCATGTGGGCGCCATCCCCAGCATGGTGGGAGGCCAGGGGATCACCCTCTCCCACGTAGGGTCGGTGTTCGAGGTGAGCCGGGAATCCCTGCCGCGCTGGCGGCGCTGGTACCGGCACGTGGTGCGCGACCAGTGCGCCATCTGGATTCCCGCCTGTTTCGTTGGCCTGGCCCTGCCCAGCATGCTGTCGGTGGAATTTCTCCGGCGCGGCACCGAGGCCGACCGCTGGAACGCGGCGGCGCTGACGGCCGAGGGGGTGGGCAGGCAGGCCGCCAACCCTCCCGAGGGCGTGCTGGCCTCCATGACGGGGCTCTCCGAGATCCTGGGAGGTACTGCCTGGGGGAATCTTTTCTGGGCCTCCACCCTCTTTTGCGGGTTCCTGGTGTTGGCCCCCACCATGGTCGGACACATCGACGGGGTGGTCCGCCGCTGGCTGGATACCATCTGGACCTCCAGTTCCACGCTCCGGAAGGTGGACCCGGCCAGGATCGGCAGGATCTACTTCGGGCTGATCATGGGCTACTCCGTTCTGGGCCTGGCCATGCTCTGGCTGAACGCGCCGACGGCGCTGATCAAGTTCGCCACCATCAGCTACAATTTCGCGCTGGGCATCAGTTGCTGCCATACCCTGATTCTCAACACGGTCCTGCTTCCGCGGGAACTGAGGCCGGGCTGGTTCGTCCGGATCGCCATGATGCTGGGAGGCCTCTTCTTTTTCCTGTTGGGGCTGGCGGCGACCTTGAGGGAACTGGGGCAGATTTGAGTCTTCATGGCGCCGAGTGCGGCCCGCTGAGACGTGGGAGTCGAGTGAAACCGTAAGAAAGGGAGGGTCTGCCGATGACATTCAAGGGACAAGGCCGCAGGCGGTTGCTGGGAGCCGGTTTGGGGAGTTTGGCGGGGTCGGCCCTGGCGAGCCTGGCCGGCTGCGCCAAGCCGCGGGAGAAAGAAAACCCCTGGAAGTCCGCCCTCCGGCTGGATGCCTCCAGAAAGCCGGTCTCGGGAAGCGGGGAGGCGCTGGCGGCGGCCATCCGCCGGGGGGCGGACTTGCGCATCAAGACTGAATTCAAGAACAACGAACACATCGATACCGGCTCCGACAGCGCCGAGTTGATCGAGGAAGTGGCGGAGTTTGCCGGCACCTATCTGCTCGAGGACCGGTGGGTGGCGGGAATCATGACCCTGCGCCAGCCCATCAGCCTGCCGGACGGCTTCGGGTCCCGGCCCTCCATGTCCTTCTTCCTCTACAACCAGGACGGCCGCCAGGCCATCGCCCGCCCCTATCTGGACGGGGGAGAGATCACGGCCCAGCCGGGTCCGTCGGAACCGGCCGACCATGGCAGCATGCCCAAGTACCACCAACTGGACGGCTGGGACCAGGGAACCAATGCCCCCAGCAGCAACTTCATCTACGATTTCGATCTCTTCGACTACCTGGTGAGGGACGATTGGGAGGAGGTGCTGGCCCACACCGCCGAGGGGAAGGTGCTCTCGGGCTCAGCCGTGGAGCTGGGCCGGCAGGTGGCGGACGGGAAAGAAGTCAAGGTGGCCGTCCGGGGGCTCTGCGCCGACCTGGCGGGCCGGGACGAGGAGACCGTCGACCACGAGGTCTTCGTCAAGACCGGGTCCAACTACTACTATACGGAGCAGCGGCTGTTCATCGCCGGAAGCCATCCCCTGGTCCGGGTCAAGCCTGGGGTGCCGTTGCAGTACGAGAGTCGGGGGTGGGACTTCGGATGGCTGATGGCCCGCACCGACGGATACGTAGCCCGCCTGCTGCTCAACCCCTACACCCTGAAGTTCGAACGGAGCCAGGGGCACTACCCGATCCGGTGGTTGGTGAGGTGAGGGGGCGTGCCGTCCTCGAGGGATATGGGGTACAACAACACGACATGGAGACCGCTTAACTCCGTAATACGGAAGACTTCCTGTCCGATTCTTCCAGAGTTCTCGAAAGTTCCTCCCACTCTCTGATCATTTCATCCAACCGCTTGCGATTGCGCTCCACCAGTTTGACGAGGCGGATGGATTCCGTTGCACTCTTGAAAGTGCCCAAATCCGACTCCTGCGTGGCAATTTCCACTTCACACCGGGTGATTTCTTCCTCCAACCCCTGGTGCCGCTCCTTCATTCTCCGCACCAGAACAGGATTTATCTTGTTCCGTCGCAACGGTGTTCCATTCCGGTCGCCGGATCTCCCTGAATTCTCTGCGCCCGGCGGCTCCTCTCGATCGTCCTGTTGGAGCGTGACCTGGTCCTTTTGCCGCAAGTAGTCTTCATAATTGCCGGAATAGTCCTGGAACCTGCCGCCATCGATCTCAAAGATCCGCGTTGCCAGCTTGTCGATGAAGTAACGATCGTGGGAAACAAAGACTACCGTCCCACTGAACTCTTGCAGGGCTTCGAGCAGTACGTCCTTGGCTCGCAGGTCGAGGTGGTTGGTGGGCTCGTCGAGCAACAGAAAATTTCGAGGCCGCAGCAACATGCGGAGGAGCGCATAGCGGTTGCGCTCGCCACCCGAAAGAACGCGGATCTGTTTGAAGACCTCGTCACTGGAAAACAGGAAGCAGCCGAGCAGCGTGCGCAGTTGCGTCCGGTCGCTCAGGGCACTGGGTGCGATGCTGGAGACATCGTCGATCAGGCGGGCGCCAGGGTCGAGCTCCTTGTACTGGTCCTGTGCGAAATGGTCGACCTTCACGTTGTGTCCCAGCCGAAATTCACCTGCCGTCACGGGTTCGCTTCCCGCCAGTATCTTGATCAGCGTGGACTTCCCCGCTCCATTCACCCCCACCAGGCCTATGCGATCCCCGCGGTTGATGACGAAGCTCATGCCGTGGAAAACTTGTTTGCCTTCATAGCTCTTGGCGACCCCGCGAAACTCGGCCACCATGCGTCCGCTCCTGGGCGGCTGAGGAAACTCGAATCGGATCGTCTTTTCCCGGGCGGGTAATTCGATCCGTTTGATCTTCTCGAGCTCCTTGATTCGGCTCTGTACCTGCTTCGCCCTGGTGGCCTGGTAGCGGAAGCGATTGATGAAGAGTTCAAGGCGTTCGATCTTTTCCCGCTGGTTGCGATAGGCCGCCTGAAGTTGCGCTTGGCGCGCGGACTTCTGTGCCAGGTAGCGTTCGTAGTTGCCGCTGTAAGAGTAGGCGCGACGATTCCACAACTCGAGAATCTTGTTCACCGTGGCATCCAGCATGTAACGGTCGTGGGAGACCAGCACGAAGGCGTGCGGATACTCATTCAGATACTGTTGCAACCAGTTGCGGGCCTCGAGATCGAGGTGATTGGTCGGCTCGTCCAGCAAGAGGAGCTTGGGCTTGACCAGCAAGAGCTTGGCCAGCGCCACGCGCATTTGCCAGCCGCCGGAGAGTGATTCCGTCGGACGGTTCAAATCTGCGGGCGCAAAGCCCAGGCCATTCAGTACCGTGCCGGCCTGCGCCTCCAATGAGTAGCCGTCCCGACCCTGGAATTCGGTCTCGATCCGGTGATAACGCTCCGTGATCCGGCCGTACTCATCGCTGCGCGGATCGACTTCCGCCATCTGGTGAGTCAGGGCTTTCATTTCTTCCTCGAGTTCGAGCAGATCGCCAAAGACAGAGAGGCATTCTTCCAGAACCGTGCGCCCTGACAGTGACAGGCCATCCTGAGGAAGGTATCCGGCGGTAATATCTTTCGGCGCAGAAAACAGACCGCCATCCAGGGGCTCCATCCCCCCCAGGATCTTCAGCAGTGTTGTCTTGCCTGTCCCGTTCCCGCCCACCAGTCCAATGCGATCCGTCGGCGTGATGAGCCAGTCGAGATCTTCGAATAGGCTCTTGGAGCCGAAGTGTTTTCTGGCCGCGGAAAGTCGAATCATATGTATGCCCGGAGTTCTCCACGCGGGCGAAGGAAAAGGGGACGTTGTTGAGTTGCTGGAGAAACTTTGCTCACACCAAAAGTTGAAAGAGGTCGGATGGAGATCGAACATAGAGACTGTCCGTCTCGGGACAGTAGTAAAGTTTCACGGCTGATCCTTTCGAAAGGGACGTTCGAAGGGGTTCACGAGTTCTGCCCCGAGTTTGTCAAAATCGCGCACGTTGCGGGTCACGATCGTCATCCTATGTACTATGGCCGTCGCCGCGATCATGGCGTCTTCCAGCAGCGTGTCGGAACGGCGATGCTTGAGTCGCGCCCATTCCCGGAATATGTCTGCGTCCATTGGCAGGACGTTATAGGAGACCAACACCGCGCTGAGCCACGCTTCCAGTTCTTCTGCCTTGGCGACATCCTGCTCGCGCGTGAGTTCGATGCCCGCCTGGATTTCGCCGATAGTTACCGCGGACAGGAAGAGTTCTTCAGCGGATACGTCTTCAATCCAACGGACGACGCTTGGATGCGGATGAAAACGGCGCAGTTCCGAAACAACATTGGTGTCGAGCAGATACACGGACTTACTCTAAGCTGGGAGACCTGCGGTGGCGATGCTGCGGCCGGGGTGGCGTCAGTGCGTCGGTGCGTGCCTCCGGCGTGAGAAGGAGTTCCTTGAGGTCCGGTCTGGCTCTCTTCTCCAGTCGTCGCCACTCGTCGATCGGTACCAGCACGGCTGTCTCGACACCCCGTTTGGTCACGATCTGGGGGCCTTCGGCCAAGCTTCTCTCAAGCAACTCACTGAAACGCGCCTTGGCATCCTGCACCTGCCAAGTCCTGCTCATGCGACGTTACCTCCGTCAAAAATGACTAGACATAAGACTAGTTTGCCTGTCTTGAAAATGCAACCCGGATCCGACCGAGTGACGCCAATTCACAAGGCCGCACGCCGGCGCGATGGCACGTCTATCCGTCGCATTAATTCGAGCCCAAATGCAGGGATTTTTGGGACGGGGGTGACCCCGAGCGCCGGGGACGTTGTTGAATTACTGGAATAACTTCGATCAGCCGCTGGTGAATGGCCTTGATTCAATGACGTCTCCTATCTGCTCTTTACAACTAATTCCAGTAATTCAACAACGTCCCCTATTCACGTGTCTGTACTTCTCGCCCTACTATACCAACCAGGATTTCCTTTGATTCAACAACGTTCCCTGGTTTCCCCCAATACACTTATCCGTACCACCCTCCCGCTGAAGCCTTTCAGTCGACCCTACATGAGAGAGTTTGATACAATATCAGTATTACGATAGCTCTATCGATGGAGGACCCGTGCAAACAGTAACCATTTCGCCCAAGTATCAGGTAGTCATTCCGAAGGAGATCCGTGATCGGCTCGGCCTCCTGCCGGGCCAAAAGGTCCAGGCGATTGCCTATGGCGGCCGTATTGAGCTCATTCCTGTGCGCTCGGCCCTGGAGATGAGGGGTTTTCTGAAAGGCATCGATACGAAGGTCGAACGCGAGGGAGATCGGGAATGAACGTCGTCGATTCCAGCGCGTGGCTTGAGTATTTCGCCGATGGACCCAACGCGTCCTACTTCGCGGAGCCTATCGAAGACGTAGAGGCGCTTGTGGTCCCTACGTTAAGTCTCTTCGAAGTGTTCAAACGGGTACTCCAGCAACGAGACGAGAGCACTGCGCTCGAGGCGGCAGCGGTCATGCAGCAAGGGACCATCGTGAATCTGGAAGCAACAATTGCTTTGAACGCGGCCCGTCTCAGTGCAGAGCTGGGACTACCGCTGGCTGACAGCGTCATTCTCGCCACCGCCCGCCAATACGGCGCGGAACTTTGGACACAGGACTCAGACTTCGAAGGGATCGAAGGGGTTCGGTATCGGAAGCGAATACCTTAGTGCGAGCGCCGGGGACGTTGTTGAACTACTGGAATAACTTTGATCAGCCGCTGGCGAATGGCCTTGATTCAATGAGGTCTCCTATCTGCTCTTTACAAGTAATTCCAGTAATTCAACAACGTCCCTATTCACGCCCCACAGGGAGAGCTCGGGGAGTTCCCGCGCCGTGGATGGTGGTTGCTCCAGCCTACCGCTGCATTTCGGATTCGCGGTCGAAGGGATTCAGGAGAAAGAGTTCATCTGCGGATACGTCTTCAATCCGCCGGACGACGCTTGGATGCGGATGAAAACGGCGCAGTTCCGATACAACATTGGTGTCGAGCAGATACACGGACTTACTCGAAGCTGGGAGACCTGCGGTGGCGATGCTGCGGCCGGGGCGGCGTCAGTGCGTCGGTGCGTGCCTCCGGCGTGAGAAGGAGTTCCTTGAGGTCCGGTCTGGCTCTCTTCTCCAGTCGTCGCCACTCGTCGATCGGTTTGGGACGGGGGTGACTCTCGCAACGCCCCAGGCTGCGAATCCGGCCCCGAAGAGGGCGGGTCAACACCCTTTACCCGCGGGCACCGCTCAGGAACTCTTGCACCGATTGTTTCAGTAGCGATTCCAGATTGATGCTGATGTAGCGTGCTCCCCGAGCGCGCCACTGGCGGGCCGCCGCGGGGTTGGCCGCCATGATCCCCAGGGCCACCGGCGAGTTGCGCAGGCCGGCCAGGATTTCCTGGAGGCATTGCCGCATGCGGGGGTGCTCGGGCTGTCCGGGCACGCCCAGCGACTGGGAGAGATCGGTGCGGCCCACGTTGACCACGTCGACGCCCTCCACCGCCAGAATTCGCGGCAGTTCCCGCACCGCTTCCGCCGTCTCCACGTAGAGGACCACCAGGATCTCCCGGTTGGACTGGAGGACGTGGTCACCAAGGGAGAGCCTCTGCCCGTAATCGGCGGCTCGAGATCCCGACAGTCCCCGATTGCCCCGAGGCTGGAACTTGACGGCCGCTACCGCCCGTTCGGCTTCTTCGGCCGAGTTGACCTGGGGAACGATGATGCCCTGGGCGCCCGTGTCCAGAAATCTGAGTATGATCGAGGGGGAATTGGTGGTCACCCGCACGATGGGGGTGATGCCGTTGACCTCGGCCGCCCTCACCATCTCCTCGCAGGTGCGCGGGTCCAGCCGGCCGTGCTCGCTTTCGAAGACCATGAAGTCCCACCCGAAGCGGGCCAGCAACTCCACCAGGGCGGGGTCGGGATAGCGCACGAAGCAGCCGTAGACCGACTCTCCTCGTTTGAGCTTGGCCTTGGTCTTGTTGGAGCGCACGTCGAGATCCTTCTTCAGGGGTAGAGCAGCCAGCCTTTCCGCCCGGTCTCGATTCGGTACAGTCGGCCGCAGACGGAAGTGAGGTAGAGCGTCCGCAGATCATGGCCGCCCCAACTGCAGTTGGTGGGCCGCTGGCAGGGGGTCGGATGGCGTTCCAGGACGCGCCCCCCAGGGTCGAAGACGTAGATCATGCCGCCCGGGCCGCTCTTCTCCCAGCCGGCCGCGGCCACCAGGTTGCCTTCGGCGTCCAGACACATGCCGTCGATCCCGCGGTGGGGGGCGAAATCGTACAGGACCTCGCAGGGGCCCAGGGCGCTGTCTTCCAGGATGGGATAGGCTCGCAGTTGGCGGTCTCCCCGGAAGTCGCTCTCGGCCACGTAGAGTGTCCGGAGATCCGGCGTGACCAGCAGGCCGTTGGGACGGGCGGTGTCGTGGGTCATGCGTTGAATGGACCAGCTTCCGTCGGTTCTGGGATCCAGCCGGTAGATCGACTTGTGTTCCAGCTCCGGCGGACCGATGGCTTCGGCCCAGTGGCTGCTGTAGTCGGGGTCGGAGAACCAGATGCGGCCCTTGGGGTCGATGGCCAGGTCGTTGGGGCTGTTGAGCCTGCTGCCCTGGAAGGCGCCGGCGATGACCGTCCGGCTCCCGTCCGGGTGGTAGCAGGCGATGCATCTTCCGGCGGCTTCGCAGGCATGGATGCGGCCGCGCCTGTCCAGCATCAGGCCGTTGGCCATGCGGGTGCCCTGCCGGTAGATTTCCGTCCTTTGCGTTTGAGGGTGGTATCGCAGGATGCGGCTGTGGGGGAGGTTGCTGAACAGCAGGGCCTCGCCGTCCCAGGCGGGCCCCTCGGTCAGACCGAAGGGGCCGGCAACCTCCTGGAACTGCCATAACGTCCGCTGGCTGCTCAAACCGCTGGCCGTCACTAAACGGGGCTGTATTTGGAGAAGATGGCTAAGGCAGGAAACGTATCAAGGCAATCGTCATGGTGGCGTTGGCCAGGATGACGGCGATCGCCACACCCATAGCTACCTTGAGCATGTCCGCCTTGAGTTCAGCGATTTCGGTCTTGGTGGCCATGGACTTCAGCTCCGTCCTGACTCCGGCGATGTCGGCCTTGACTTCGGAAATGTCTACCTTGACTCCGGCGATGTCGGCCTTGGTGGCAACGGCATCGTCGAAGGCCCCAGCCATCGTGGTGACAATAGCTTCGGCCTGGGCGTCGGCGACCCCGGCGGCCTTCAGGGTACGGCTGGCTTTCAGCGTATCGAAGACGGCGGTGACCATGGCGTGTTCTCTCGCCTGTAGAATAGCACAATTCCTCCAGTCCTTCTTGAGTCCTTTACACAAACAACCGGGACCGGCGGCGTTCCCGGTTGATCGAAGCAGGGGAGAGCGGCGTAGCCGGGCCAGGCCCTGTAGAAGAACGACTTCAGCGCTCCCGGGAAGTCTGCGGCCGCGCGGCAAAATAGCCTCGGGTCTCGGCCGCCACGATCCCGCTCAGGCCCAGCAGGCCGATCAGATTGGGCAGGACCATGCTGCCGATGGTCACGTCCAGAAACGTCCACAGGGTCTCCAGGGAAAGCATGGGTCCCAGAAAGGTCAGGCAGACCCAGATCAAGCGGTACCAGGGCACGAAGCGACCGTGGCCAAAGAGGTATTCCAGGGCCTTCTCCGAATAGTAGTTGTTGCCCAGGATGGTGGTAAAGGCGAAGAGGGGCAGCGTCAAGGCGACAATCACGTCCCCGTGCAGCCACGAGGGAAGGCCCTCCCGGAAGGCGGCCGTTGTCAGGGCTGCGCCGCTGGCTCCGCCTTTCCAGGCCCCGGTTCCCAGGATGATGAAGCCGGTGACCGAACACACCACCAGCGTATCGATGAAGGTCTGGGTCATGGAAACCAGGGCCTGGGTCACCGGATGGCGGGTCTGGGCGGCAGCGGCGGCGATTCCGGCCGTGCCCATGCCGCTCTCGTTGCTGTTGACGCCGCGGGCCACGCCATAGCGGACGGCCCTCAGGACGGTGGCGCCGGCAAATCCCCCCACGGCCGCGGCGGGCGTGAAGGCTCCCCGGAAGACCTCCGCCAGCACCGAGGGAATCGCCTGCCAATGCAGCGCCAGGGCCAGCAGGCCGGCCGCGCAATAGATGACGATCATGGTGGGCACCAAGGCGCTGGCTGCCCGGGCGATGCTGCGGATGCCGCCCAGGATGACCACCGCGGTGGCGCCGGCCGTAACGGCGCCGGTCCAGAGGGTGGGTACTCCCAGTCCGGCCTGCATGGCGTCGGCGATGGAGTGGGCCTGCGTCATGTTGCCGCCGACGGTGAGGGTGAAGGCTGCCAGAAAGGCATAGAGGGCGGCCAGCACCGGCTGATTGAAGCCCCGGCTCAGGTAGTGCATGGGTCCGCCCGACATTTCGCCGCGCGGTCCCAGGATGCGGTACTTGACCCCCAGCAGGGCTTCGGCGAACTTGGTGGCCATGCCCACCAGTCCGGTCACCCACATCCAGAACAGGGCCCCGGGGCCTCCGGAGACGATGGCGGTGGCCACCCCGGCAATGTTTCCGGTGCCCACCGTTGCCGACAGGGCGGTCATCAGGGCCTGGAAGTGGGTGACGTCGCCCCGGGCTCCGCTCTCCCTGCGCGTTACCAGGGCCAGGTAGAGGGAGGACCAGAGCCTCCGGAACTGAAGTCCCCGCAAGCGGACGGTCAGGAACAGGCCCGTGCCCACGGTCAGGGCCAGCATCGGGGGGCCCCAGACCAGGTTGGCCAGCGTTTCCAGAAACTCTTGCAGGTGCACGGGCACTCTCCTTGACCCCCGGCGGAGCCTCAAGGTAGATTATAGGTTGCGTTTCCCGCCCAATGCGCTGACTGGGAGCTGCCGGTGCTCGTACTCCCCCGCCGCCAATCCTTCGCCGATCCCACCCATTCCAAGTGCTCTTGGGGTACCCGAAAACGGGTGGTGGCTCTGGCGGGGTGGGTGCTGTGTTTCGCTTTGGCGCCCGATCGAGGCACGCGGGCCGCCGAGGCGCCGCCCGCCGAGCCCGGGGCGCCGGAGTTGCGCTCCCTGTTTCCGGTCAGTGTACAGCGGGGAAGGGTACTCGAGTTGGAGGTCCGGGGCAAGGACCTCGAAAAATGCTATGCAGTGTGGTTCGCGACCGGGGGTCTGAGCGGCCAGGTCGCCCGGATCGAGGGCATGCAGTTCCGGGAGAAGAAAAACCTGCGGGCGCGGAAGCTGTGGGTTCAGGGGCAGAGGGTGTCATTGCGGGTTCAGGTGGCATCGGAAGCGCCGCTGGGGAAGCACGAACTCCGGTTGGTCACTCCGGCCGGGGTTTCCAACGCCCTGGGGATGGTGGTGGTGGACGAGCCGGTCAGCCTGGAGGCTCCCGGGCCGCATGGTCGTCCGGCCCAAGCCCAGTCCCTTGAGATCCCGACCCTGCTCAACGGCAGGCTGAGCCGGCACGGCGAGGTCGACTTCTACTCCTTCGAGGCTTCAAGCGGCGACAGGCTGGTTATCCAGGCCCTCTCCAACACCACCGTCACCAAGTTCGACGGGGTTCGCCTGACGCTCTACAAGGAAGGCGGCAGTTGGTTCGACCCGGAGCGGCCCGAGCGGCTATTGTTTTCTCCGCGGTCCCGAATCACCCACCAGTGCCGGGACTCCGGGCGTTACCTGGTCGAGGTCAGTTCCAACCTGGGCGTGGGAGGACCCGATTTCTTCTACCAGCTCCGGGTGGCGACTTCCGAGCCGGCAGGCCCCGGGGCGCCGGAGGTTGCTCTCATCCCTCCATCGGCCCTGGCGGAAATCGAGCAGCCGTTTCGTCGAAAGCTGGACCTATCCCGGCTGGACTGGCTGGAATCGCGAGCCGTCCCGGCCGGGAAGGCCCGCGAGAACGGAAGCCCGCAAGCCGCGGCCGGCGCAGGCTCGACCGGCCCATCCTCCGGCTCGGGCGCTTCGCCCGAGAGAGCGGCGTCTGCCAAAGGCGCCGCGAGCGGATTGTTGAGCGAAGCGGAGCCCAACGACCTGGCGGAGCAGGCCGCCCCGATTCTTCCGCCTCAGCTTCTGGAAGGAGCCATCCAGAGTCCCGGAGACGTGGACTGGTTCCGGTTCGAAGTGAAGTCCGGCACCTCTCTGGCCCTGGAGCTGGAGACGCCCGAGGCCGCCCCGCCCCGATTCAATCCCCGGGTGGCCGTGCTGGATGGGGACGGCCGGGAAGTGTTGACCAACTATTTCAGAAAGATCGCGGGTGACGGCGACGACTGGGTGCGGCTCATCCAGGCCAAGACCCTCTATACCTTCGACAGGGCCGGCCTCTACAAGCTGCAGGTGCGCGACATCACCCCGAGATTGGGGGAGCCGGCTTTCCGCTACCGCCTGCTGCTGCGACCCCAGGTTCCCCACGTGGGCCGGATCGAGGCCACGCCGGAGGTGGTGAACCTGCGCCCGGGGCAGGCCAAAAAAGTCACCATTCTCTCCGATCAGGAGGAAGGTTTCGGCGGCGACATCCTCTTCAGCGCCGCCGGCCTGCCCAGCCGGGTGCGGTTTTTGCCGGGCGCCGAGGTCGAGCCCCACAAGGAGCCCCCTCTTCCGGAAATTCACAAGGAGCGGTTCGTGCCTAGGAACCAGACGACCACCGTGCTGCTGGTGGCGGCCCCCGGGGCGCCCTCCACCCGGATGCCGGCGCGGGTCCGACTCAGCGCCCGTCCCGTGGTCGGAGGCAAAGTGGGTGAGGCGATCGCAGCCGGCGAACTGTTGGTGATGGTGTTGGGAGAGTGACCTTCAAATGAAGCCAATCTACAGTTCTGTCCTGTGGTTGGGGACCCTGGTCGCCGCCGGATCCATTGCGCTCGGGGCCGACACTGCCCAACCGGAGTTGCTGTCGGTCCGGATCGTGCCCGAGGCGGTGGAGTTGGAGGGAGCGGGGGCAACCCGCCAGCTCCTGGTGATGGGCAGCTATAGCGACCGGTTGGAGCGGGATGTGACCTCGCTCATCCGGTGGGAATTCTCCGATGCCGGTGTGGCGGCAGTCTCTCCCGGGGGGAGTGTCGAGGCCCTGGCCGAGGGTGTCACCGACGTGACGGCTCGCTTGGGAGCTCGGTCGGCCACGGTGCGGCTCCGGGTGAATGGCACGGCTGACAGGCCTCCCCTGAGCTTTGCCTGGGATGTCGAAAGGATATTGACCCGTCGGGGCTGCAACGACACCCATTGCCATGGAGGGGTGAAGGGAAGAGGCGGATTCAAGCTGTCGCTCTATGGCATCTACCCGGAGGAGGACTACCGCTGGATCGTCAAGGGGGGGACCTACCAGGTCCTGTCGCCCGATCCCGGGACCGAGATTCCTCGGATCGATCGGGAAGAACCCGAAAAGAGCCTGCTGCTGAGAAAGCCGGCCCTGGCCGAGCCCCATCAGGGTGGGCTGCGGTTGCCGCCGGAATCGGAAGACTACCGCACGCTGCTGCGGTGGGTGAAGGAGGGAGCGCCTTTTCAGCCGGCCCCGGCCTCCAGCCCCGGGGTCAGGACCATCGAGGTCTACCCGGCCGAGGCGGTGCTGGAGGTGGGAGGCGGGCAGCAGTTGCTGGTCAGCGCGCTGCTCGAGAACGGGACCCGCCGGGACCTCACCAGCCAGGTGCGCTACCTGTCCGACAACAGCGACGTGGCCGAGGTCGAACCGGAAGGCCGGCTGCGGGGATTGCGTCCCGGAGAAACCTTCGTAACCGTTCGCACGGCAGGCCATTCCGCCACCGCCCGGGTCAGCGTCATCGAGGAGACCCTGGCCCGATATCCCCGCGTTCCCTCCCACAACTTCGTCGACCGCCTGGTGTTCGACAAGCTGAGCCGGCTGCATCGGATTCCCTCCGAGCTTTCCGGCGACGCCGAATTCGTGCGTCGGGTTTGCCTGGACTTGACCGGCACGCTGCCGCCGCCCCGAAGGACCCGGGAGTTTTTGACCAGCAGCGACCCGGCCAAGAGGGAGAAGCTGGTCGATACGCTCCTGCAGACCCCCGAGTTCACGGACTATTGGACCTATCGGTTGTCCCAGTTGTTCCGGGTGGCTCTCTTCGAGAACGGGATCAACCTGCAGTGGACCGAGGCCTACTGGGAGTGGATTCGCGGCCATGTCGCCGGCAACACCCCCTACGACCGGGTGGCCCGCGAACGCATTGCCGCCATCGGCTACAGCGCGCCTTCCAGGCACTTCCTGCCCAATGGGGAGGTGCGCTATCCGCAAAACAAGATGGCCGAAGAGGTCAGGGTCTTCCTGGGGCGCCGGCTGGACTGCGCCGAGTGCCACAACCACCCCTTCGAGGCCTGGAGCCAGGATCAGTTCTGGGGGCTGGCCGCATTCTTCGGGCGCATGAACCTGGTGGGAGGCCGGGGGGAGGAGGTCGGCACGGTCATCTTCGAGGACCCGACCGGCCAGGAGGTGGACCTGTTCGTCAAGGGCAGGAGCCGGAAAGTGCTCCACCCACGCACCCGGAAGGAGGTGTTCCCGGCCTTCCTGAACGGCTCCCTTCTTCCGGAGACGGACCGCGCCGACCCGCGGGTCGAGCTGGCCGAGTGGATCACCGAGCATCCCTATTTCGCCGAGGCAGCGGTCAATCGGATATGGAGCTACTTTTTCGGGCGAGGCATCGTGGAGCCGGTCGACGATTTCCGCGCGGCCAATCCCCCGACCCATCCCAGGCTGCTGGCGGCCCTGGCGAAGGACTTCCGGGAACACGACCATGACCTTCGCCGCATGATCCGGACCATCGTCGCCTCCAGGACCTACCAGCTCAGCAGCCGGCCCAACCGGACCAACCGGGAGGACCGCACCCACTACTCTCATGCGCTGCCGCGGGCCCTGGATGCCGAGGTGCTGTTCGATGCCATCGCCTCGGTGACGGGGGTTCCCCTGATCCTGGAGCAGGAGAGCTACGGCGACGGAGAGGGCAGGCTGCCCCCAGGCACCCGGGCCATCAACGTCAAGCTGCCCGACGTCTTCCGCTCCCGGATTCTGGACAACTACGGCAAGGCCCCCCGCTCCATGCTTCCGGAGAAGCGGCCGCGTCCCAACCTGAGCAGGGCCCTGCACAGCCTGGCCGGGACGACCTTTACCGAACACCTGGCCCGGGAGGGGGGCATCATCGATCGCTTGATCGGCGGGGGTGGCTCGGACCGGGAGATCATCGAGGAACTCTACCTGAGAGCGCTGGTGCGCTTTCCCGGGGAGGAGGAACGGGAACAACTGGAAGCGATGGTCGAACGGCACCCCTCGCGCCGCCAGGCCCTGGAGGATCTGTTGTGGGGGTTGTTGAATTCCCCGGAGTTTTACCATAACCATTGAGGGTTTCCGGTAGACTTTCATTGGTGGCTGCCCCGGCGCCGGAAGCCGGGGTGGAGCGGCCGGAAACGGGAGGAGGTTGCACCCATGCGAAACATAGGGTGTTTGGCAAGTGACGACCCGATTCTGCGGCGGCGGGACTTCCTGCGAGTGGGGTCGCTGAGCCTGCTGGGCGTGAGCCTGAGCCAGTTCCTTAGGCTTCAGCAGGCCTTGGGCGGCACGCCGGCAACGGCCGGGGGCAAGGCCCAGGCCTGCATCCTGTTGTGGCTGGAAGGGGGGCCCAGCCAAATCGACATGTGGGACCCCAAGCCCAACAGCTCATTCAGGCCCATCGCCACCAACGTGGCCGGAATCCAGGTTTCCGAGCTGCTGCCCAAGACCGCCGGGCACATGGACAAGCTGGCCATCATCCGTTCCCTCCACACACTGGAGAACAACCACCCCCAGGCCACCCACTACGCGGCCACCGGCCACCTGCCCAACCCGGCCATGCGGTTTCCCAGCCTGGGCTCGATCGTGGCCAAGGAATTGGGTCCGAGGAACAATTTGCCGCCCTACGTGCTGCAGCCGGACACCGGCAACGACACCTTTTTCATCGACCATTTCGGGGCCGCCTTTGTGGGCAACCAGTACGACCCCATGGTGCTTCCCGACCCCAGCCAACCCGACTTCGAGGTTCCCGACCTGCGGCTGCCCAAATCGATCACTCCGGAGCGCCTGCAGGATCGGCTCGCCTTTCGCAAGGTTGTGGAGAAGGTCTACCGGGACAAGGTGCAGAAGGCCGAATCGGGGCGCATGGACACTTTCACCCAACAGGCCCTCAAGATGGTGTTGAACCCCGCGGTCAAGGACGCATTCGATCTCTCCAGGGAGTCCACCAGGACCAGGGAGACCTACGGGCTGCACGGATTCGGCCAGAGTGCCCTGCTGGCCCGGCGGCTGGTGGAGGCGGGGAGCCGCTTCGTGACGGCTGCCGGATACAAGTACAACGAGTGGGACACTCACAGTGACAACGACCGGCGGCACCGGGACATCCTGGTTCCGCCCTTCGATCAGACTTTCTCGGCCCTGCTGGAGGACCTGGACCAGCGAGGGCTGCTCCCGACCACCCTGGTGATCGCCATGGGAGAGTTCGGCCGGGGCCCGCAGGTGAACCCGGGCAACGGGCGCGATCACTGGCCCCAGTGCTGGTCGGTGGTGCTGGGCGGCGGCGGCATTGCCGGAGGCCAGGCGGTGGGCGCCAGCGACGAGCAGGGAGGCTACGTGGCCGATCGGCAGGTCACCATCGGGGACCTGTTCGCCACCCTTTACAAGGCCCTGGGCATCGACTGGGAAAAGACCTACATGACCCCCATCGGCCGGCCGATCAAGATCGCCAACTCCATCGGCGACGCCACCGGGGTTCCCATCAAAGAGCTGATCTGAAGGCGCCAGAGGGCGAGGGCGCCACCGGACGCCGACCAAAGATCGGCAATCCCCAAAGCATTCTTCTGCAACGATGGACGAATCTTCCGTTCCCAAAGTGCTGCTGAACGACCGCCTGGTGGAGAAGAGCGAGGCGGTGATTCCGCTGGACACCGTGGCCTTCAAGTATGGGGCCATGGTTTTTGAAGGACTGCGCGCCTACTGGAACGAGCAGACCCGGCAACTGAGCGTCTTCCGGCTGGATGACCACTCCAGGCGCCTGGAACAATCGGTCCGGGTCATGCGGATGGATACGACCCTGGCCGCCGGCGACTACAGCGCCGCCGTGGTGCGCGCGCTGCGATCCAACCGGGTGCAGGCCACTGCCCACATTCGGCAGATCGTCTACGTGGACGGACCGGGCGAGGCCTTCGTGACCGGACCGGTCAGCCACGCCGTCATCGTGACCCCCAAGGGGGGATGGTTCGAGGGAAAGGAGTTGGGAATTCACGCCTGCATCAGCGCCTGGCAGCGGATCTCGGACAACTCCATTCCCCCGAGAGTCAAGTGCGCGGCCAACTACCAGAACGCCCGCCTCTCGCTGCTGCAAGCCCGCCTGGACGGCTATGACAGCGCCCTGCTGCTCAACGCGGCCGGCAAGGTCGCCGAGGAGCCCAGGGGGTGCGTCTTCCTCTGCCGCGGGGGACAGGTGGTGACGCCCACCGTCTCCAGCGACATCCTGGAGAGCATCACCCGGGCCACCCTGATGCAACTGTTTCGCGAGGTGCACGGGGTGAAGGTGATCGAGCGGGAGGTCGACCGCACCGAGTTCTACGTGGCCGACGAGGCCTTCGTCTGCGGCAGCGGCCTGGAGGTTGCCCCCATCCTGTCGATTGACCGCTTTCCTTTAGGCAAAGGGAAGGCCGGCGAGCTGACCCTGGCCATACGCAATACCTACCTGCAAGCCACCCGGGGGGAGTTGCCCGAGTACCGCCACTGGTTGACGGCCTGCTGAGTACTATGAGGGCTGCCGGTTCCGCAAGTCTCCCTGCCTTCGATTAGCCGGTTCTCAGTTTCCTTCGGCATCATGCGGTGTGACGCCGGACCTCAAGCTTTTCACTTCCCAATTCCAAATGTGTGGTAGCTCCGCCATTATGGCTGCCGGACGGACCCGATCTGTGAACGGACTCGACACGTTCTCAAAATGAACTGAAAATGACATACAACTGAAGCAGCACATTAACGATATAAGAGTTTTAAATACAATGGGATAGAGAGAACAGAACTGGAACTAAACCATAAATGAGACTAAAATGAGTTCCAAATGACCCCAGATAGTGTCAGCCGCTATGTCCTCCCGCAACAGTGGATTCGTTACGATGCCGTGACGCTTCTGGACCTGCTGGTCCAGGCCAAAACCGCCGCCGGCGTTCTGAATCGGATGCCATACCTGCCTCAATGGATCGAGCAGGTCCACGAGGAACAGTTGCGGTTGGAAGCAGCCGGCACTTCCCGTATCGAAGGGGCCGAGTTCACCCAACGCGAACAGGAAGAAGCTCTGGCCTCCGGTGCTTCAGCGCGTTCCGATTTCACCCGTTCCCAGAGGCAGTTGCGGTCCGCTAACACCACCTGCCGTGGGTGCCCTGTATGCGCTTCGAGCCATCGCGATGGATGATCGACGCATTTCGGTCAACCTGGACTGGCCGCAGCAATTTTCGGAGTCGGAATTGTTGGAACGGATTGAGAATATGCCTCCTGCCGCATCGACCAGGCATCCGGCCATGGCGGAGTTGTCGCGGTTGCTGGCCCGCCGCCGAGGACGCACGACTCTCGGATAAGATGCAGGCAGAGGGAGGCCGAGCCGTTTTGCAGACCAATCCCATATGACTGCCGCGTCGCTCTGAGCAAAGAAAATGCTGGCCGAGTTGCAGGCGAACGGGATTTGATTGCGGATCAGGGGTGCGGTGAGGTCCGTGCAATCGTGGTAGAACTATCGGGGGAATCGGGAAATGCCCAAGCGACTGGCCAGGCAGGTGGAAAGGATTCTGGACGAGGGATCCGGCAATCACCGTAGCGTCATTGTGCGAATGAAGCTCGCTGACAGAGACGAGGAGACGCTCCTGGGGGTGGTTGCCAACGCCATTCAGCGGCGTGCGCTGCTGCTGACGGCCAGGGACGTCTTGCCGGCCGACTTGGGCCGGTTGGCTCCACCCGATCGAGAGACCCCTTCCGATCGAGCCAGGGAAGCGCTCAGGGACGAAGGCGGTCTGGCGGCTCAAGTGGCCGCCACCGCCATCCGGCCGGTGAGCAAGAGGGTTCTTCGGACCAGGGGCCTGAGGTCAGTGAATCCCCTGGTCTCGAGCTTGCCCGGGCTGGGGCAGAAAGCTCGCGGCGTCCGGTCATTCTGGACTTCGAGATGTGTGGTGCTGCAAACGACCAAGGATGACCTGGCACGGTTGAATCGATTGGTGGAGGAGCCGCTGATCGGAGATATCTATCCCAACCGAGTGCTGCGTGTCCCCCGCATGGTGGAATTGAAAGCGCTCCCTGAGAGAGTGCGGGAGAACAAGGCCAGCGCCTGGGGGATTCATGCGGTCGGAGGGCTGGCCGCCCGGGGGGCTTACGGGGCCAGCGGAAGAGGAGTCAAGGTGGCGGTTCTGGACACCGGTGTGGAAGCAAGTCACCCCGACCTTCAGGGGAGGGTGGCGGACTGGGCGGAATTCGATGCCAACGGAGAGGAGGTCCCCGATTCACAACCGCATGACACGGCTCAGCACGGAACCCACGTCGCCGGCACCATTGCCGGCGGGAAGGCCAGCGGCCGCTGGATCGGCATGGCCCCGGACGCCAAGCTGGCGGTCGCCATGGCCTTGGACGGAGCCAGGGGAGGGGCGGATGCTCAGGTTCTGGCCGCAATCGACTGGGCCGTTGACCGCGGGGTCGATGTGTTGAACATGTCATTGGGCGGACTGACCCTGGGGCCTGAAGTGCCGAGCACCTATACGGAAGCCATTCTGACATCGCTGAGAGCCGGAATCCCCGTGGTGACCGCCATAGGAAACGACGGCCAGCAGATCACCGGGTCACCCGGCAACGATCTTCTTTCGTTTTCGGTGGGGGCGACCGACTACCGGGACTGCGCGGCCGCTTTCAGCGGAGGTCGAACCCACATCATCCGGGAGTCCAACTTCGTTTCCCGGGAAAACCTGCCTCTTGTCTATTCCAAGCCGGAAATCTGCGCTCCAGGGGTGGCAGTCTACTCGTCGGTGCCGGGCGGCAAGTGGGCCGCATTCAACGGAACCTCCATGGCCACCCCTCATGTGGCCGGCGCCATGGCGCTGCTGCTGAGCGCGACTTCCATCAAGAAGCGGGTGGCGCCCACCAACCGTGCATTCCTGATTCAGGACCTGCTGACCGGATCGGTTGAAGAGTTGGGAGAAACCGGACAGGATCACCGCTTCGGGTTCGGACGACTCGACATCCTGCAGGCGATCGGTTTCGCCAGGGAAAAGGGGTTCTGAGGCGCAGTATAATGAGGGGAATAGCCCAGCGAGGACATTGGTGAGCAAGACCAATCGCCTGGACAAGCTTCAGGGTGAAGAGCTGCAACGCATGGCCAGCAAAGGACTGGAGCAAAAGGCCAGCGTCATCATTGAGCTCGACGTTCCTCCCCAAAAAGTCGGATTGAGAGAGTCGACCGCGGGGGGCGCCGGAGGTCTCGCGCCCGACAGGGTCATGCCCGAAGCCCCCCGGAACCTCTCGGATCTCGAAGAGAAGGCCGCCCAGACCCGTGCATTCCTCGAGACGGTTCTCGATTCGCCCCCGCGCTGGCTGCGAGCTTCAAGAGCCTTTGCCGCCGAAGCCACCGGCGCCCAGTTGTCCGTCATCGCCCGCTCACCCCATCTCAAGGCCGTCCGTCTCAACCGCCGATTGAAGTAGCGGAATTGAATTTCTTGTGGAATATCGTGGCGGAGAGGGAGGGATTCGAACCCTCGGTACGGTTCCCCGTACAACTGCTTAGCAGGCAGCCCCGTTCGGCCACTCCGGCACCTCTCCGAGGGGGTGGGACTTTGGACCGACCTTATAGCACGTTCGTTTCGGCGAAATCCAGTTGAATGCAGGAGAGCGATGGGACGGATGATTGCGGCTGACCGCCGGCCGGTGGTCAGTGGATGGTCTTCACCTTGTTCTGCATGTAGTCCAGCAGCAGGTACTGGCCCAGGGTGTAGGGAGTGGTGAAGTAGGCCTTGCCCCGGCAGATCTCGGTGACCTTCTTGACGAAGCTGACCAGTTCGTAATCCCTGGCCAGCATGAAGGTGTTGATCATGATGCCGGACCTGCGGCAGGCGGCCACCTCTCGGATGGTCTCACGCACCACCTCCGGGTCCAGCCCGAAGGAATTCTTGTAGATCCTGCCGTCTTCCCGGGTGAGAGCCGAAGGCTTGCCGTCGGTGATCATGACGATCTGCTTCATGTCCTTGCGCTGTCGGGCCAGGATGCGTTGGGACAGGCGCAGCCCCTCGCAGGTGTTGGTGTAGTAGGGGCCCACCTGGACCCGGGCCAGTTGGCTCAGGGGAAGCTCTTCCGCCGAGTCGTGGAACAGGACCAGGTTCAGCGAGTCCCCGGGGTATTGGGTCCGAATCAGGTGGGCCAGGGCCATGGCCACGCGCTTGGCCGGGGTGAAGCGGTCTTCCCCGTAGAGAATCATGCTGTGGCTGCAGTCCAGCATCAGAACGGTGGCGCATGAGCTCTGGTACTCCGATTGATGGATCAGGAGGTCGGGATAGTCCAGCTTCAGGGGCATCCCCAGTCCTTCGCGCCGGACGGCCTGCAGCAGCGTGCCGCTGACGTCCAGGTTCAGGGTGTCCCCGAATTCATAGTGTCGGGAGGCTCCGCTGGCTTCGATTCCCGAGGACATCTCCCGGGTGTCGTGCCGTCCGAACTGGCTTCGGCCCAGGGAACCCAGCAGGTCCTTCAGGGTCCTGTACCCCAGAAAGTCGAGGCTCTTGTTGGTCATTTCGAAGCGCACCTGGCCGGCTTGACTGTTCTCGTGGCCCGGCCCCGGCTGTGAGGGTTCGCCCTCGGCCGGCAGGTTCTCGGGGTAGGAAAGGTACCCCTCTTCCTCCAGGCGTTCGATCAGTTTCTGCACCAACTCGGATAGCCTGGCTTCCAGGTCCTCGCCGGAGCCCTCCATAAGCTTCTCCAGCATTTCCTCGGACAGCATGTCCTGGTTGAGCAGAGCGTCCAGGATGGCGTCGTGGAGGTTCTGCAGGTTGTGGTCCTGGTCGAAGGGATGCCGGCCGTAGGGGTTCTGGAAGAAGCCACTCTGCAGCAGGAAGTCGGAGAGGTGGTTGAGCAGCTCCTCCAGACTCAGGGAGTCCCAATCCAGGCCCGTGTACTTGGAGTATTTGACGTTCTTCACAGTCAGTTGAAGGATCGCCGCCGCCGGGCGGGCTGGTCGTCGATGAAGGCCTGCGGCCTCTTTTTTTCCGAAGCGAAGTAACCCTTGTCCTCGCTGCGATCGATCTTGCGCAAGGCGTGAAGCCCGTCCAGGATGAATTCGCAGCCGGAAACCAGGAATGCCGGGTCTTTGCGTCCCTTCCGGCGCGGTTCCAGAGAGGCTGTCTTTTCCACCAGTCCCTGAATCTGGTTCATCTGCTCAAAGGTTTCGGCGGTCGGGGCGGTGTCGGAAAGCTTCAGGGCTCCGCCCAGATCGAACCAGTCCACGATGTGCTTGAGCTTCGCCGGGTCGTAGTAGCGGGAAAAAACCTTTCCCACGGCGCCGCGAATCAGGTCCTGGGCCACCTTTTCGGCCCCCCGCAACTCCCCCTCATATTCCAGTTCCAGCTTGCCGGTCATGGAGGGCAGGGCGGCGTAAACGTCGCTGATGCGAGGAACCACTTTCTTTTCTCCGCTGGCTATGCAGCGGCGCTCGGCATTGGAGACCACGTTCTCCAGGACGGTGATGGGCAGCCGCTGACTCACTCCGGAGCGCTTGTCCACCTTCTTGTCCCGGCGGGCCATAAAGGCGATGGTCTCGACCACTTCCTGGATAAAGCGGGGAATCCGCAATCGGTTTGCACTCCCCGGCCGGTTCAGCCAGGCTTCCTGCTCGGTGATCCGGATGCCCTCCTTGAGGGCGGCCGGATAGTGGGTCCTCACTTCGGCCCCAATGCGGTCTTTCAAGGGAGTAATGATTTTTCCGCGGGCGGTGTAGTCCTCGGGATTGGCCGTAAAGACCATCACCACGTCCAACTCGAAACGCACGGGGTAACCTTTGATCTGGACGTCCCCCTCCTGCAGAATGTTGAAGAGTCCCACCTGGATCTTCCCGGCCAGGTCGGGGAGCTCATTGATGGCGAACAGGCCCCGGTTGGCTCGTGGAAGCAGTCCGTAGTGGATGGTCAACTCGTCGGCGAGGTTGAGCCCGCTGCGAGCGGCCCGGATGGGGTCGACGTCCCCGATCATGTCGGCGATGGTCACGTCGGGCGTGGCCAGCTTCTCCACGTAGCGGGCTTCCCTGGGCAAAAAGGATACGGGCGCCTCGTCTCCCATCTCTTTCAACCTGTTGCGGCAGGCCCGGCAGTGGGGGCAGAAGGGGTTGCAGTTGATCTCGCAGCCGGCCATGACCGGAATTTCCTCGTCCAGGAACTGGGTGAGCCCTCGCAGAATCCTGGACTTGGCCTGACCGCGCAGCCCCAGCAGGATCAGGTTGTGACGGGACAGAATGGCGTTGACCACCTGGGGAACCACCGAATCGTCATACCCCACGATTCCCGGAAACAGTCGGGTCCCTGCCTGCAACTGAGAGATGGCATTGGCCCGCATTTCCTCCTTCACCGTGCGGCGCCGCATTCCGGGAGCTGCCCATCCGGTTCTTTTCAACTCACCCAGGGTCTTGGGTCGACTCATGGAAGTGTCCTGCCGGGAAGGCTTCGTCCATGCCATCCGGATTCCGCTTTTTCCGATCGATGGTATTGATTATAGCGCCATCCCGGGGGCTGACAACCGCATTGTCGGGGGGAGAATCCCGGCCTCCGATGGGCTATTCCACGGTAACGCTCTTGGCCAGGTTTCGCGGTTGATCCACGTCGCAGCCGCGGCGGACCGCGATGAAATAGGCCAGGAGCTGGAGTGGAACGGCCTCCAGGATGGGAAGCAGGAGGTCCTTGCTCGAGGGGACTTCAATGTGAAAGTCGGAGGCATCCCTGGCTTCGGTGTTGGAAGGAGTCACCAGAGAGACGACCTGCCCGTCTCTGGCCTTGACCTCCTTGATGTTGCTGAGGGTCTTTTCGTAGAGAATCGTGGATCGGGGATTGCCGGCTTCGCTGGTCGCGATCACGACTACCGGCAGGTCTTCGTCGATCAGGGCGTTGGGGCCATGTTTCATTTCGCCTGCCGGGTAGCCCGAGGCGTGAATGTAGGAGACTTCCTTCAACTTGAGCGCGCCTTCCAAAGCGATGGGAAAGTGGATGCCGCGTCCCAGGAACAGGAGGTGCACGCTTCGAAACAGACGCCTGGCAAGGGCCTCCAGACGGGATGCCTGTCCGATGCACGACTCCATCAAGTGCGGCACCCGGGCCAGTTCTTCGATCAGGGCCTGGGTCTGCTGCTGACTGACGGTTTTCCTTACACCGGCCAGATACAGCGCAAACAGGAAGAGAGAGGTCAACTGGGTGGTGAAGGTCTTGGTCGCGGCCACGCCGATCTCCGGCCCGGCATGGGTGTAGAGAACGCCGTCGGCCTCCCGGGTGATCATGCTTCCCACGCCGTTGCAGATGGCGATGTTGGGGGCTCCCAGTCTCCGGATTTCCCGTTGGGCCGCCAAGGTGTCGGCTGTTTCTCCCGACTGGGTGATCAGGACTCCCAGGGTGTGGGGAGGAACGATGGGGTCCCGGTAGCGGTACTCGGAGGCGTACTCCACCTCGACCGGCACCCGGGCCAAGCCCTCGATCATGAACTTTCCGGCCAGGGCGGCGTGCCAGCTGGTTCCGCAACCGATCAGGCGAATCTGCTCCACTCGCCGGAAATCCTCCTCCGTCAACTTCATTTCGTCGAGGATGATCTTCCCGGTATCTCGTGAGATACGCCCCATGGTGGCCTCCCGAACGGCTTGGGGCTGTTCGTGAATTTCCTTCAGCATGAAATGCTTGAATCCACCCTTTTCGGTCATGACGGGGTCCCAAGTGATGCGCTGCACTCTGGGTGTCACCGAGCGGCCCCGGGAATCGGTCACCTTGAGCACGGTAGGGCCGATAGCGGCCAGATCGCCGTCGCCCAGATAAACGATGTCCCGCGTATGTCTCAGGATCGCCGGGATGTCCGAGGCGACAAAGGACTCCCCGTTGCCGAGGCCGATGACGACCGGCGGGCCCTGGCGGGCCGCGACCAGCCTGCCGGGGTCATGCAGGGAGAGCACCACCAGAGCGTAGAGGCCGGTCATTTTCCCGACGGCCTTGCGGACCGCTTCCTCCAGGCAGCCCTCATAGTGTTTTTCGACCAGGTGGGCGATGACCTCGGTGTCGGTTTCGGTGACGAAGCGATGTCCATCGGCCGCCAGGGCTTTCTTGAGGGGCAGGTAGTTTTCGATGATTCCGTTGTGGACCACCACGAATTCCCCCCGGCAGTCGCGGTGGGGGTGGGCGTTTTCTTCCGTCGGTCTGCCGTGGGTTGCCCAGCGGGTGTGGCCTATGCCGATAGTCCCCTCACAGGGGTTGTCCCTGACCGCCTCTTCAAGGTTTCCGACCTTGCCCGACGCCCTGCGGATGTGGAGGCCATGGTCCCCGATGACCGCGATTCCGGCTGAATCGTATCCCCGGTACTCCAGGCGTTTCAGCCCATCCAACAGCACGGGGGCAGCCGGCTCGCTTCCTGCGTATCCAATGATTCCGCACATGGAGCGGTTGCCTCAAACGGATCCAGGTTCTATGACGGCGGGTGCGTGGGATTTCCGATGTTCCGAGCGGCGTTCCCGGAGGACTTTTTCCATGCGAGCCAGATCGATCGGGCTGTTGACTCCCATGACCTCCAGCCAATCGTCGCAGACCACGGCCTCCACCGCTTTCCCCTGGCGGCTCAAGAGGCCCACGCAATCGGTAAGATAGTACTCCTTCTGGCGATTGTCGGCGGTCAATCGGTCGATGACTTCGGACAGGTCCGGAATTCGAAAGCAATAGAGCCCGGTGTTGACCTCCTTGACCTGCAGCTCGGAAGGGCCGGCCTCTTTCTGTTCGACGATACCCCGAACCCCCCCGTCTTCCGCCCGGATCACCCGGCCATAGCCGGTGGGGTCGTCCAGCCGGGTCGAAAGCAGCGTGAGGCCGGCGCGGGTTCGATCGTGCAGCTGGATCATTTTCCGGAGGGTCCCGGCTGAAATCAACGGCACGTCGCCCGACAGGATCAGAAGGTTGCCGGGCTTGCCGGACCACCAGTCTCTGGCAACCTGCACGGCATGTCCGGTTCCCAGTTGGGGAACCTGCTCGGCGAATTCAACGGCCCGGTGCCTCAGCCTCGACTTCACCAAGGCGGCCTGATGCCCCACGACCACCAGAGTGTGCCGGGGGTTCAAGGCCTCGACGGTCTGCAGAAGGTGTTCCATCAGCGGCCGTCCCGCCAATGGCTGCAGCACTTTCGGCAGGGACGACTTGAGGCGCGTGCCCTTTCCGGCCGCCATGATCAGGACGCGGGTTGGATTCATGTCTGAGCGGAGGCCGACGCGGGCAGTGGCGGCTGGAGGCGATCGAGGGCCATACGGGCATCGAATATCGCCACAAAATGCTTGAGCCCCGAAAGGAGGCGGGAGAGACTCGTTCCTCCTCCGATGGAGACGATTCTGATGGCTGGGGAGAATGGGCTGATCTTGGAAAGCACTGAGTGCGAACCGCCTACGATGTTGCTTCTGGGGGTTCCTCCGGAAAGACCAGCGAGGCAAACCGGGAGTCTCTCATGAACGGCTCGAAGTCCGTATCTCGTTGGGCCAGGAAGCGGTTCTCCACCTTCAGGTCGATAGCAAGCTTGAGATGTTTCAGGGCGCGGTCCCTGTTTCCCAGTCGACAGTAGCATACCGCGAGGGCGTAGATCACGTAGTCACACTTGGGGCTCCGCTTCTGCGCCCGATTGAGGTGCTTGATCGACTCCTGGATCCGGCCGTCGTTTATCAGGGTAATGGCGACATTGTAAAGTTCCTCCGTGGTCTTGAGGACAGGTTGGCGGCGGGCCATCTTGTTTTGGCACAGTCTGATGTGGGTCAGAGCCCGCTCGTTTATCTCTTTGTCCCCACCGTCGGCGGAGATCACTTTCTCGAACGCTTCTCTCGCCTGCTCGAATTGTTGACGATAAAGCAGACGAACCGCCCTCTCGTACTGCTTGATCAGGGAGCTTCGGCCCGGGTGGGCCGAGCCGGCTCGCGGCTGGGCTGTTTTTCTGCCGGAACGCCGTGAAGACCGGGGACCCACGGCTTTGGGGGAAGCGGTCTGCTTGGCGGTCGCGTCCCCGGTGGACCCGGCGGCCTTTGATCCAGTGATCGGGTTGAGTTCGGGCGACGCTGTTTTCGACGAAGTCCTCACCTTGGCTTTGGGCTGAGTTCTGGGCATGTCTCCCTTGGTTGGCAGGTCAGCGGCGCTGGCCGGTCGCAACTGGAAAGCCGCTTCCCCGGAAGGTTGTCCTTGCAGCCAGCGCCCTCACCTCTCCTTCCGAAACCTGGGGCCACAGGGATGTCGCCAGCCCGGCCGGGCGCCCAAAGGTTTTGATTCGTCACATGCGGCAGGATGAACGATTCCAGGCAAGCAGCAATGAGGGTGAGCTGACATAACGTGAAGTGGGCAATACTCATATCAGAAACCATCCCGGCCCGTCAACCGGGGCTCCGCCTGATGTGTTTCAGCCAGGCAATCGGTCTGATACACTGGAAACAGGCAGGTTGACCCGGGTTCGGGGAACGCTCGAACAGGCCCGCGGCTATTCCAATCGGGCCGGATGTCGCCTCCGGGCCGACCCGTATTTCAGGAGGTCAGGCGTTGCAAGGTTACTCTGGGGGGTTGTTCCGGGGACCGATCACCCGGTGGATCGGGTCCGATCGAAGGGGGCTTGCGGCCGTCGGCAGGCTGGTCTGGCTGGGGTCGGCATTGGCAAGCGGCCTGCTCCTGGGCGCCCTGCCGGAATCCGGTTTCGGGGAGGCCGCGGAGCGCGACGCCGGAGGAAACCCAACTGTTCAGCGGTTCCAACTACTCAACGGTTTGCGAATCCTGCTCCTGCATCGGCAGGGCGACGACCGGTTGGTTGTCAATCTCCTGGTCAGGTCGGGGTCGACCCTTGAGCCGTCCCATAAGCCCGGGTTGGCGCGTCTGTCGGCCCGCCGGCTGCTCGTCCAATCTCCCGATGACACCAAAGAGCTCCAGGTGCTGGGTATCGAGCTGCGGGTGGACGTCCAGCCCGATGCCACCATTCTCCGAGCCGACATGCCTCCCCGCCGCTTGCGCACCTTCCTTGACCTGCTGGGAGCTGCCTTGGCTCCGCCGCCGTTTGAGGACAAGGTCACGCAGGCCGCCGCACCGGTGAAGGAAGATCCTCCCGGAAATACTCCGGATGGTCTGGACCACGGGCGTTTCAGAAGAGCGATCTTCGGAGATCATCCCTATGGAAGCGGTTCCGGAAGGAGGAAAGGCGCGGAGGCCATCCTGTACGGTGACCTGGACGACTTCCGGCGGCGCCACTACATTCCCAACGATGCCTCCCTGATTGTGGTCGGCCCCATTCCCGGGCGGGAGCTGTTGGATGCAGCCCGGGAAAAGCTGGGACCCTGGACCAAGGGGGTCTCTCAGGAACCCGGTTATCCCGAGTTCCCGCGATTGGATCGTCTGTCTATCCAGCTTGTGGGTGAAGAAGAGGACGGCTCGGAAGCGGGAATCGTCTTCGGCCACAGGACTCCACGACGATCGAGCAGCGACTTCTACAGCCTGGAGGTTCTGAACTTGCTGTTGGGAGGGCTGGGTACCGGGTCCCGCCTCAGCCGCGTGTTTCTGGCTCACCGGATCAACTATCTGTTTCTCGACAGTCGGATTCGGTTTTTCCGTATCGGGGGCATGTTGCAGGTATTGGCCAAGGTTCCCGAGCAGGCTGCCCCGGGTGCACTGACGGCCATCCTGGAGGCTGTTGAAAGCCTCAAGCAAACTCCGGTTTCGGAGGCTGAGCTGGAGTCGGCAAAGACACGACTCATCGCCAGTCATGGGGAAAGAATGCGATCCCCCGAAGCCGTTGCCGATGAGTTGACGCAGATGGAGCTGTTTTCTCTTTCCAAGGATTTCTTGCACCGGTTCGGCGACCATGTCCGGAGATTGACCCCGGAAGACATTCAGGGAGCCGCCAAGGCCCACCTCAGTACGACCAGGGCGGTCGCGGTAGTGACGGGATCGAATCCGACGGGCCGTTCCGGGTGGGACCGGTTCGGTACCGCTGAAGTGGTTGCCCTTCCAATACGTTCCGAGTGACAATAAAATATCTGGACCGCGGCGGATTCCACGGAAGGCGGATCAATGCAGAGTCCCGCCGGTTGATACAAACCCCTGGCACAGGCGGCATACTTTAAAGGGTTGGTTTCTTCTTCAGCCGCGCCCCGGGCCCTGCCGGTCCGGTCCAGGTTTCGGGTTCATGTTGACAGACAAACAGCTCCATACCAGGACCGACGAAGAGTTGATGGAAGAGCTCAAGCGGGGTCGTCAGGAAGCTCTGGGCTTTCTGTTTGACCGCTATTACCGCCTGGTCTTCAGTGTGGCTCTCAAGATTCTTCGTGATCGGGGCGAAGCGGAAGATCTCATGCAGGAGGTATTCATTGAGATTTACCGGCGGATTGAAGTCTTCAATCCCGACAAGGGGAGCGCCAAGACCTGGATTCTTCAGTATGCCTATCACAGGAGTCTCAACCGGCGGAAGTACCTGGCCCTGCGCAACTTCTATGATCAGTCGGAAGAATCGGACCTGGAAAGCCATGAATTCGCCCACTCCATGAAGGGGTGGAACGGCCTCACCTATCAGGATTGGGGTCAGATGATCGAAAAAGGATTGCAGACGTTGACGGAAAGGGAACGCCGGACATTGGACCTGGCCTATTTTCAGGGGTTGCTCCTGAAAGAAATTGCCGTCCAAATGAAGGAGCCCTTGTCCAACATAAGGAACCACTACTACCGGGGTCTCAAAAAGTTGCGGTCCTTCTTGCAGGCCCACGGCTGCATGAACAGGACCACGGGTTGATGCTCAGGGGATGTCACCATGTCCAAGTTTGATGAATCGCACTGTGAACGAATCGAACAGTTGTGTGCCCTGGCGGCACTAGGCCAGATCTCTGCAGCGGAGTACGTCGAACTTCGCTCCCATCTGATCGCGTGCGAGGATTGTCGGAGAAGTCATCAGGATTACCTGGAGATCCTTCACGAGCACCTGCCGCTGGTTGCCGCGGGGGAGCCTGCCGATTCCTCCTCGAAGGTTGCCCTGCATGAATCCAGCTACAGGCAGCGATTTCTGCAGCGCACCGAGGATCAGAGCAGTTCTCCCACTACTCCCGCCAGAGCCGGAAACGCAACCCGCTCAGGGGTTGGGGCGGGGCCATGGTATCGGCCGACCCGAATGGCCCGATACGCCCTGCCGGCGGCGGCCGGTCTCCTGGTGGCGGCGCTGGGGCTGAACGGGTTCCAGTGGTACCGGGGTGGAGAGCGCTTGTCCAGCGCCACGACCAGGGTGAGCCAACTCCGCGAGGAAATCAGCCGGCTCAATCGTCAAATTTCCGACCAGTCCCTGGCCGGTCTGTCACCGGCTCCCGTCACTGTCGCAGTCCCCGATCCGTCGGGGGCGGAAATGGATCGGCTGGTTGAGGAACTGTCTCGGGCGCAAAGCCAGCGGCGCAGGGCCCTGGCCAGGTTGCGGAGTCAGAGCCGCAAGCTGGTGGAGACCCAAGCGGATGCCGATGCCTTGAATCGGGCTCTGGAGGCGGCCAGGCATTCGGAAGCGCAGTTGTCGGAGCAGTTGGCAGGGGTGGAGAGGGCTCTTCAGACTCGAACCGGCGAATTGGAAGCTCTGCGGAAACAGGGGACCACCCGGGAAGTGACCCTGGCGCTACAGGAAAAGCAGATCGACGAGTTGGCTCGTAAGGTGAACGAGCAGGCAGAGACCATCCGGCGGGATCAGGAGTTGCTGGCCGCAGATCGGGACATTCGGGACCTGTTGACGGACCGTAACCTGCGTGTGAGTTACGTCAAGGACCTCGATCCGGCCGGAGAGCGAATCGTGGATGCGCACGTATTTTACGCCGAGGGCAGGCGACTGCTCGTCTATGCCCACGAGACGCCAAGGGGGCGGAAATCGCTGGAAAATTTCTCGCTGCAAGCCTGGGGGGAACGCAGTTCCTCGCTGACGGGGTCACCCAAGAGTCTGGGTATCTTCTATGCAGACGCCAGGAACGATGAAGGCTGGATTCTCGAGTTCGACGATCCCGAGGTTCTTTCCCAGATCGATTCCGTCTTCGTTACGCTGGAGCCCAAGGAAGGCAGCCTGAAGCCGGGAGACACACCGCTGCTGTACTCCTATCTGACCACAGATGACGATCTTCCTTGACCCGGTCACTTCCCCAATCCGCAGATCCGAACCCCAGGACCCACCCTGCCTGGTACCGGTGGTTCCGTTCGCCCACAGCGCCAGATCCCAGTGACGCAGTTGGAAACCGAGGGTGGCATACTCGGGTGTGAGCCGGCTTGCATCCTTGCTCCACACGGGAGGTTGATCCGCACCGTGCGTCTGATTCCAGTCCCAATCTTGTGGGTGGCATTGGCCGGCTCGCTGCTGGCAAATCCCACGGCAACGCTCAGCGGCCGGGTGACCGACAGGCAGGGACAGGTTCTGTCCGAGGTCCAGGTGACCGCTACCCAGATCGAAACCAACCAGAGGTTTCGGGCCAGGACCAATCGGCTGGGGCTCTATCGGCTCTCGAACCTGCCGCCGGGACACTACCGGGTGATTATCCGCCTGCTGGGGTACCGCACGATCGTGAAGCCCGACCTGGAGCTCCACGTCCAGGATGCCGTGGTTCTGAACTTCTCGATGCAGGTGGGATCGGTCATCGCCAGCGTCACCGAACTGGGGGGGATCCCGCTCATCCGCACCGAGTCCGCCACATTGGGCACCAACATCAAGCCGCAGGTCATGACGGAGCTGCCCTCGTTGACCCGCAATCCCTACGATTTTGTAGGGGTCAGCTCCGGGGCCACTCAGGCCAGCGTGAGGCGGGGCATCGGCTTTGCCTTGAACGGGCAGCGGGCCGAGAGCGGGGGCTTCCTGCTGGACGGAAGCGCCAACAACGATCCCTACAACTCCGGTCCGAGCCAGATCGTTCCCCTGGATGCCGTGCAGGAGTACCGGTTGCTCACCAACAACTTCACCGCCGAGTATGGCCGCAACGCGGGCTTCATCGCCAACGCCATCACCAAGAGCGGCGTGAACGAGTTTCACGGGAACGCCTACTATTTTCTGCGCCACTCCGGGCTGGCGGCCAATACGTTCGAGAACAACTCCAGGGGTCTGCCCCGGCCGGTTTTCAACCGGCGGCAGCTCGGGGGCACGCTGGGCGGGCCCGTCTACCGGGACAAGGTCTTCTTCTTTGCGGCGTTCGAACCCATCCTGGTACGGAGTTCCGCCCCTCTCAGCTACTATGTCCCAACCCCGCAACTGCTCTCGGCCAGTTCACCCGGAACCAATGCCATCTTCGAGCGCTTTCCCTTGCCCACCAACCTCTCCGACACAGACATCAGCACCCGGACCGTCTGTCCCTTCGGAAGAGCCTGCGGGTCCAGGTTCGGGGCGGGCTTTGTCACGTTGCCGGCATTGGCTTCGACCTCTCGAACCGGACCGGTGGATGCCGGCGCCGGTCCGCCCCAGGACACCTACCTCTGGACGGCGCGGGTTGACACCAGCATCGGTCCCCGCACGGTGCTGAACACCCGTTACGCCTATCAGGACCATGTGAGGCTGGCAACCGTCGATCAGCCCTATTCCCCCCTGCTGGACCGGTCCTTTCATTTGAGAAACCAGACCATGACGGTCAACCTGACGCGGTTCTGGTCGGGCAATTTCCTGACGGAATCCCGCCTGGTCTTCAACCGTCTCTTTCGGCGGAGGGCGATCCAGCTTGCTGGAGGCTTCCCCTCTTTCGTCATAACCGGCGATGAAATCAGCGGCGCCGTGGGATCTCTGGCATTGCCCTCCGGACGAAACGGGGACGGCGGCGCCCAGAACGAATACCAGTTTCAACAGATGGCGAACTGGGTGAGAGGTCGGCACAACCTCAAGTTCGGCGCCAGCCTGGTCCATCTCCGGGACAACCAGACCCCTGCCGAGTCCGTCCTGACTCGTCACAATCACCTGGAGTTCAAGGACCTGCAGCGATTCGTGAACGGCCGGGCATCCTCCTTTCAAATTCACCTCGATCCGAGAGGCAAGGTTCCCGGGGAGCTGTTGGCTCCTCCCTTCGGGCCCTTCAATCCACGGCGCCACTATCGCTTTAACGACCTGGCCGGTTTTATGCAGGACTCCTGGAAGGTAACGCCCCGGCTGACCCTGTCGCCGGGTGTGCGGTATGAATATTTTGGTTCCGGCCACCGCATCGGCCAGGAAAAACTGCTGGAAGCCAGCTTCTATCGAGGGGACGGGACCACTCCCCTGGAGCAGGTGGCCAACGGACGATTGCTCCGCACCGTCGACGCACCCGGCCGGTATCGCAACCACTTCTTTCCGCCCGGCAAGACCAACATCTCCCCCAGAATGGGTCTTGCCTATGATTTGACCGGAAGAGGCCGGCTGGTCTTTCGGGCCGGGATTGGACGCTTCTACGAGCGATTGCCCGGCTTTGTCTACGAAAACCTGAATCCTCCGGCCTTCAGCGTTGTCCGTATTTCCGGAATCCCGTTGGCGCCGGCCCTGTTTGAAGATCCCTACTCCCTGTTGTCCTCCCGTCCCTTGTCGATGCCCCCCAGTGCCGTCAGCCACCTGGACCAGGATCTGGCAACCGCCTCGAGCTGGGCCTGGAACGCCACCCTGCAACAGGACTGGGACAGCAAGCTGTTGCTGGCCGCCTCCTACGTGGGCTCCAGGGGCCAGGATCTCTACCGGCCCATCAACGCCAATCGCGTGGGCAGCGGCCGGTTTCTGGGGCGCCCGGAGGAAAGGCTGGTCAGCCACGTCGCCGCGTTGATAACGGTAGGGAATCAGGCCCGGTCTTCCTACCACGGGATGCAGCTCAGAATTGACAGCCTGCGCCTGCGCAGGTTCGGGTTGCAGTACGGCCTGAATTACACCTGGAGCCACTCCCTGGACAACGTGAGCTCGCTGGTGGGTGACGACAGCGTGAGCGGCGGCGCCGGGTTGCCGCTGGATGCCTTTGATCCCGATCTGGACAAGGGCCCCTCCGATCACGACGTTCGCCACCGCATGGTCGGCCACTTCGTCTGGCAGATTCCGGGTGCGGCTCGAACCCGGGGATTGACGCGCCTTTTGTTGGCAGGCTGGCAGTTCAGCGGGATCGTTTCCTTTCAGAGCGGCCAGCCTTTCAGTCTTCGGGATGGCCGGGTCTTCGATCGAGAGTTGTCCGACAACACCCGGCCGCGACTCATGGGACAGGCGCCGGAAATGCTGGGTGCCGGGGAACGTCAGGTCGATGTCCGGACGCCGAACGCCTTTCTGGTCCTGCCCGTCAACCGGGTCCGCAACTCCAATGGGAGCTGTATTGCCGATGCCGAGCCCTTTGGCTGTCAACTCTCCGTCAATGGGCCGTTTGACGGGTCTCTGGGTCGCAACACCTTCCGGCGCCCGGGTACCCACTTCCAGAACGTTGCGCTGGCGAAAAATATCGATCTACCCGAGATGGGCGGGGTGGAAGGATCGCAGCTTCAACTCCGGGCGGAGTTCTACAATCTCTTCAACCACTCCAACCTGTATGTGAAGCCGGCGACGACCAACGTGGCGGCCTCGTCCTTCAACACGGACCTGGGGTCTCGAGTGCCGGGAGTGGTGGCCTCCTTCGGGACGCCCGCGGGTTTTCCCCAGGAAGCCCGCCAGATCGTCCTGGCCGTTAAATTGATCTTTTGAAGTTTGAAGTGGGAAGTTTGAAGTTTGAAGTGTGAAGGGTGGAGAGTGGGGAGGGGTCAGCCGGGGGTTTTCGGAACAGGCAAGCGCCCTGTGACGTGGATGCGCTTGAACGGTTACACCGAGACCGGCAAGATGCTCAACCTGTCGATCGAATGACTATCCGCTTTTCACCTGGCCGCGCCGGCGTCACAGACGGCTGGGTGGTTGATACAGGGTCAAACGGGAATGATTGAGACAAGTTTCGCCCCCGCCTCCCACGATGGGCGGATCATTCGAGATTGAAACAGAGGGGCGTTAATAAAGACGAACCACGAATGAACACGAATTGACACGAATACGAATGGATCTCTTTCGGTTTTTCTTCGTGGCCTATCGGCAACAAGGACCCTGTCCCGTTGATCCGGTTATCTACCTATTGAACATCGATGCACAGGATGCACAGGATTAACAGGACGAGAGGCTGTCGCAGGGGAAGCCGATTGGCTGCGTTTCCCCTCACGCGAACCCAAGGGGCGTTCCCTTTGAGTGGGTCAAGAACATGGTCTTTCTTAGTGGCCCTTCGTCGTCCTTCGTGTGTCTTCGTGGATAACTCTTTTTTTCTGTTGTTTCAGACCAGCCTGATGTCATTGTGTTGCCGGGTATTAGTTCCGAAAGCTGTTCTCGGTTTGGCTGCACTTATTGGAGCCGGCGGTGGCATGTCTCCGCTTGCGGCCGGAGAGCTTGCGCCGGGGGGTGCGGGTCCGCGGCCTTTGGCCCGAACCCAAGGCCGGCCGGCCATTGCTGCACCCGAGATTCTTCCGGATGGGCTGCAAACTTTCCGCAAGGCCGAGGTGCGGCAGACCTATGCCGAATTGCCACTTGGCTTCGAACCGAATCGGGGCCAGGCAGGGAAGCAGGTTCGTTTCCTTTCCCGGGGACCCGGCTACAGCTACCTGCTGCTCGACCGCGAGCTGGTCTTTCAATTTCAGTCCGGCGGGTCCCCGGGAGGGTCCAGGCTGCAGGGGGCGGCTGGGGGGATATCGGCGTTGCGGATGCGGCTCGTCAACGGCAAGCCTCGGCCCGGGATCCGTGGCGAAAACCGGCTCCGAAGCAAGAGTCACTACTTGCGCGGCACGGACCCAGGGCAGTGGCGATTGGACGTTCCGACCTTTTCCAAGGTCCGCTACCAGCAGGTCTATCCGGGGATCGACTTGATCTTTTACGGCAACGGCCGGCGTTTGGAGTTCGATTTCCGGCTCGATTCGGGTGTCGATCCCGGCGCGATCCGCCTCCGCTTTGAGGGGATGAGGGGCATTCCGGCCCATCTCGGGGTGTCGCTGGATGAACAGGGGAACCTCATTCTCCCGGGTGGTCTCCGGCTGATGCGTCCCCTGGCGTTTCAGGAAGAGGGTGGCGTTCGCCAGGAGGTCCGCGTGCAGTACGAGCTCGGTGGCAACGGCGAGGTAGGATTCCGATTGGGCGCCCATGATCCGGCCAGGCCTCTGGTGATCGATCCCGTGCTGACCTATTCTGCCGGCGGGATCGGGGGGCTTGCCGTCGCTGTCGATCGGGAGGGGAGCGCCTACGTGACGGGGATTGCCAACCCCGCCTTTCTCACCTCCGCCGGAGCCCTTCAAGGTCTTCATAGCGAAGGGGAGTGTTATGACGGGCCGAACCTGGTTCGCTGTCCCGACGTTCTCTTGGCCAAACTGAACCCCGAGGGAACGGAATTGATCTATTCCACCTTCTTGGGCGGTTCGGGATTCGATTACGGGTATGGAGTTGCCGTGGATTTTCAGGGCAATGCCTTTCTCACCGGCACCACCAACTCTTCCGACTTCCCCGTGTCATCCGATGCCTGGCAGTCGGCCCTGTCAAGCGAGCAGTGCCCTGCCGACCTTGCGGGCCAGTTCTGCACCAGTGCCTTTGTCACCAAGGTCAATGCCACCGGGACGGCTCTGCTCTACTCGACTTATCTCGGTGGCAACGAAGGCGGACTGGGCGGAAACGGAGTTGCCGTCGACGCCCACGGATCCGCCTACGTCACGGGGGACGGCGCCGACGGCGGGTTTGTGGCCAAGCTCCACTCGGAGGGGACATCGCTGATCTATTCGGTCCAGGGCGTGGGGGGCACCGGTGTGTCCCTGGATTCCCATAACAATGCCTATCTCTCCGGCAGGAACGGGAACGAGTCCTACGTGACCAAGCTGGATTCCGAGGGGGCCGAGATCCTTTACAGCTTCCGCCTGGGAGGGACCTCCGTCCCCTTCGATGCGTCCCCCCAGGAACTGGAGGCGATCACGGGAATCGCTGTCGACGCCCAGGGCTACGCCTACGTGACCGGTTACACGGCCTATCAGGACTTTCCCACGACTGCCGGCGCTTTTTCCGAAACGGCTCCCGGAGCCGGAATCTGCGGAAGCTCCCTGTGCCTGGATGCCTTCGTCTCCAAGCTGAACCGGGAGGGGACGGAGCTGGTCTACTCCACTTACCTGGGAGGCAGCTCCATCGACTACGCCAATGGCGTGGGTGTGGATCTGCAAGGAAACGCCTATGTCACGGGTGTGACGCTTTCCTCCGACTTCCCGGAGGTACAAGGCCCGGGGTCTTCCGATGGACAGATTTTTGTAAGCAAACTGGACCCGGAGGGAGAGGAGATTGTCTACTCGGTCAGGGCGGGAAGCGGCGAGAGCGTCGAGGGAGGCAGTGGTCTTTGGGTCAGCCCTCGGGGAAGCGCCACCATCACGGGGCAGGCGGGCTCCGACGTTACCTTGACCACCGGGGCCTATCAGGCTTCGGAAGGAAATGGAGCCTTTGTGGCGAGGCTCATTGGCGATGCTGAAGTCTTTGTGCCCATTGTGCTCGCAACCACCGAGTCCGATGGCGCTACGGTCAATTCGGAGCTGACCCTCAGCAATCGGGGCACTCGGCCGGCCACGCTGGAATTCACCTACACGGCGGCCATTGGCGGGGGAAGCGGCGCCGCCACGGACAACCTGCCGGCGGGCCGGCAGCGCATCGTGCCCGATGCTATTGAATACCTGAGAGAATTGGGGGTTCCCATTCCGGATTCGGGAGACCGGGAAGGCAGTCTGTCGGTTCGTTTTTCCGGACTGAACTCCGAATTGGAAGGGGCGGTGGCCGTGCGAACCATCAGGACGGTCGATGGCGGCCGAAGCGGTTGGGCCCATCCGGGCGTTTCAACCGGATTTCACCAGCCGGTGTATCTCTGCGGACTCCGCCACAACGACGCGGATCGCAGCAGCCTTGTGATTCACAACCTGGGGGCACAGGAGAGCGGCGAAATCACCTTGAGGCTGACCATCGTCTCCGGCGATCCTCGACAGCCGGATTCCCTGGTTCTTGAGGATCAGACGCTGGAGCCGGATTTTCTGGTTCTGGAAGATCAGACGTTGGAGCCGGGTTCATTCAGTGAGATCGAAGATGTTCTCCGGTCCAGCGGTCTTTCGCTGGAAAATGGCTATGTGCGCGTCGAGAAGATTGAAGGGCAAGCGCCCTTCTATGCCTATGCCCTCCTCTCTGGCAAGGGCGGTTCCGATGGTTCCTTTATTGCGCCTGTTTCGGAAAGAGCGACCGTCGGCAGAAAGGGACAGACACTGCTCGCCGTGGAGAAAACCGCCCGGTTCAACAGCGAGCTGGTGGTGACAAACTGGTCGAAGTCCTGGAAGGTGGTGGGCTTTTCGGTTCTGTCTGACGGCATTCAGAATCCGCAGGGTGCTCGATTCGTCTCCGTGAGACCTGGCGAGCAGATCATCATGCCGGGATTCGTAAGCTGGCTGCGGCAACAGGGGAGCCTGCCGGGGTCATTCTTCCCGGGGTTGGGTGCTGCCGGTGAGGATTTCTCCGGTTCCATCTTTGTCACCGTTGATGGAGCCGGCGAGGATAGCGGTTATTACGTGGGTGCGAGGAATTCAACTCTCATGGGCGGCCGCCGCAACGGATTTGTCCACGCGGCCGTACCTTATGGAGACTCCCACCATACCTCGGCCTGGGTGTACGGGTTGCGCCGGGACCAGGAGAACCAAACCGATCTGGGAATCGTCAATACGGGAGAGTTGAGCGACGAGACCAGCCTCTTCAGCGTCAAGATCTACGACGGAGAAACCGGGATGCTGGCCCATACGATCGAGGAAGTGGAACTCGAGGCCCGGAAGTCGATCCGGTTGGCGTCGATTCTCGAGCAGAATGCTCCGGAAACCAGCCAGGGCTATGTTCGCGTCTCCCGAATTTCCGGGTCCAACCCGTTCGTGACCTTTGCCGTCGTTTCCGACGGATTCCAGGACAGTCAGTCCTCCGGGGACGCGTTCTTCATTTACGGCGTTCCCTGATCAGAATCCCGCCAGACCCTCTGCTATCCGTTGGCTACCCTCGGCAAGGTTTTCCATGGATGTTGCGTAGGAGAGTCTGAGGTAGCCTTCTCCAAAGGCTCCGAAGGCTGTTCCCGAGAGCAGGGCCACACCGGCTTCCTGCAACAGATAGTCGGCAATTTCGTCGCTGCTTTTGCCGAAGGAGCGAACGTTGGGGAATACGTAGAAGGCTCCAGGAGGGTTCAGGCAGCTCATTCCCGGTATTCGATTCAGCGCCTCGACCAGAAAGTCCCTGCGCTTGCGAAATTCCGCCACCATCGAAGCCGTGGCGCCCTCGGCGTTGGCCAATGCTTCCAGCCCCGCCCGCTGGGCAAAAGGCGCCGTGCAGGAAACGCTGTTGGTCGCCAGCTTTGAGATATGGGTCTGCAGTTCCGGCCTCATGATGCCGTATCCGAGCCGCCACCCGGTCATGGCGAAGGTCTTGGAGAACCCGTCCAGGATGACGGTGCGGTCCATCATCCCCGGAATCGAGGTGATACTGTGATGCTCTCCTTCGTAGATGATGCAGGAGTAGATTTCATCCGATAGAACGGTGATGTCATGCCGGGTGGCCAGATCCGCGACGGTTGCCAGGTCGTTCTCCGTCAGCAGTCCTCCGGTCGGGTTTTGCGGGGAGTTGATAATGATCAACTTGGTTCTGGACGAGACTTTGGACTCGAGTTGCTCGGGGTCGAAACGGAACTCGAACTCCTCCAGCAAGGGCAAGGGGACCGGGGTTCCCCCGCAAAAGCGGATCATGGACTCGTAGATGGGAAAGCCCGGGTTCGGGTAGATGACTTCGTCGCCTTCCTCCACCAGGGCCAGGATCAGAAAGAACATGATGGGCTTGGCTCCCGGCGTGACGACGACCCAGTCCGGATCGATGCTTACCGAGCGAGTTTGCCCCACGTGGTCGGCAATGGCTTCCCGCAGTTCCACCAGGCCCGCCGAAGCGCAGTAATGGGTGTATCCTTCCTCCATGGCGGTACTGGCGGCCCGGATCACGTTCGAGGGGGTATCGAAGTCCGGTTCACCCAGTTCCAGGTGAACCACGCTGCGTCCCTTCGCTTCCAGCGCCTTGGCCTTTACCAGGACGTCGAAAGCCGTTTCCGTTCCCAGCCTCCCCATGCGGCTAGCCAGTTTTTCCATCATCTCTCTTTCCTTTCTTCCTTCGTCCAACTGTGTGGTTGTTACCGTTTCCCATCCACAGGCTCTTTCTCCCGGAGCAGGCGAAGGTAGAGCTCCCGCTTCGGAGAAGCCAACTCCTTGGCCAACTGCTTGATGGCATCCTTCCTGGAAAGACCCCGGTCCACCAGTCCCTCGAAACGAAGATCCAGTTCCCGGTCGCTGACCGCCTCGGCGGCTGCCTCTGGCGATGCCTTTTCCACGACCACCACCGCCTCTCCCTTTGGGCGTCGGCTTCGGAAGAGGGAGGCCAGCTCGGCCGCCGTTCCCGTGACCAGTTGCTCGTGAACCTTGGTCATCTCCCGGGCGACGGTTACCTCACGTGAATCCAGAATCTCGTCGATGTCGCTCAGGGTGGATGCCAGCCTCAGTGGAGATTCGAAGAAGAGCAGCGTCCGGGATTCCGACCGCAAGGCTCGCAGCCGATTGCGCCGCGCCACTTTCCTGCCGGGAAGAAATCCCAGAAACGCAAAGGAATCGGTGGGTCTCCCCGAGATGCTCAGGGCGGAAATGATCGCGCAGGCTCCGGGGATTGGAGAAACGCGGACGCCGTGCTCCAGGGCGGCCCGAACCAGGCGATATCCCGGATCGGAGATGGATGGCGTTCCCGCGTCGCTGACCAGGGCGATGTCCGTTCCCGATTCCAGCCGTTCCAGCAACCAACCGGTTCGCTGTTGCTCATTGTGTTCGTGGTAGCTGGAGGTCGGAGTCGTGATCTGGTAGTGGGCCAGCAGTTTTCTGGTGTGGCGGGTGTCCTCGCAGGCGATGAGGTCAGCTTCACGAAGGATGCGCAGTGCGCGCAAGGTAATATCTTCCAGGTTCCCGATCGGTGTGGCTACCACGAAGAGTGTTCCTGCCATAAGTCGCCGGGAGGTTACATCCCCCAGTCTCGGAGATAGTGAAAGTCGTGACTGACGGATCGGGGTGACAGCTTGCATACCACTGGCCCGCGCCGCTTGAACTGGGAGCCTCGGATCTTGTTGACGACCAGTTGGACAAAGTCCCTTTTGAAGCCCTTTTCCAACAACTCTCGCCGGGAGACGCGGCGGTCGATGAGCTCGTGCAGGAGTTCATCCACTTCGGCATAGGTGAAACCCAGCTCATCTTCGTCCGACTGTCCCGCCCAGAGATCGGCCGTGGGCTTCTTGTCGAGAATGGACTGCGGGACTTGCAGGTAACGGGCCAACTTGAAGATATCGGCCTTGTAAAGGTCACCGATCGGATTGATCGAGGAGGCCATGTCTCCGAAAAGCGTACCGTATCCGAGCAGCAGCTCCGTCTTGTTGGAGGTGCCGAGCACCAGGGCGTTGAACTCCATCGATTTGTCGAAGAGGACGATCATGCGGGCACGGGCCATGGCATTGCCGCGGCGCAGGGAGTTGGCCCGCGATTGCGCCTCGAAGTAGCCGTCCACGATGGACGTGATCTCGACGATCTCGCTCTTGACTCCAAGCGCCTCGACCACCGCCCTAGCGTCGGAGAGGCTCTCCGGACTGCTGGTCCTGTAGGGCATCATGACGGCCAGAACATTTTCAGGACCCAGGGCGCGGGCCGCCAGAAAGCAGGAGACCGCCGAGTCGATGCCGCCTGACAGACCGACCACCACTCGGTGAAATCCCGCCTTGCTCAGCTCGTCTCGAATAAAGCCCTTCAGGACCTGGTTTACCAGCGGGCAGTTCAATTGCATGGACGTTTATTCAGTGGTCAGTGGATAGTGGCTGGTGGATAGCCGTGCCCCCGCCCTGGCGGGCGGATCATACGAGAGTGAAACAGGCTTGTTTCAGTTGCATAACGTGTCGGTAAAATAACTAACCACTGGCCACTATTCCCTTCGTGATCTATCCGGTGATCGCGTGACTAGGATTGGGAGCGCTGATGGACAATTCGAGTCAGTTCCCTCAGGGTCAGATCCAGGCGCTCATCCCTCAAGACCGGGGTGAATAGCCGTGCCCGCCGGATCTCGTCCAGGTCCAGTTCGGCCAGCACCAGGTCCTCTCCGGAGGTTTGGCTCCGGGCTACCACCTCTCCAACAGGACTGACAACCATCGATCCTCCTGGAAAGTAGGCCCCATCCTCGATCCCGGCCCGATTGGCGTAAAGGTTGTAAACGGTGTAAAACTGCGACAAGGCCTTCAACAGAGTTTCCCATCCCTGAGACGTCTGGAACCCTTCGTTGGTCCTCACGCCCCTTCCGGGACTGGAGGAGAGCGTCACCACCACCCGGGCTCCATCCTGGACATGCAGGTAAAGAGTGGAGGGATGCCAGAGGTCTTCACAGATCAGCAAGCCCAACGGCCCGAAGGGAGTCGGCACCGTCCGCAAACTCTCGCCCATGGCGAAAAAGCGCATCTCGTCGAACATGCCGTAAGTGGGCAGATACAGCTTCCGGTGCACATGTCGAATCCTGCCCTCGGATACGTATGCAGCGGCGTTGTAGTAGTTGTAGCGATCCGAGACTTCCACGAAGCCGAAAACACAGGCGATATCCTTGCAGCCCTGCAGCAGCGGCTGGAGACTTGGAGCGTTCAGCGGGTCGATGGCGACGTCCGGCACCAGGTCCTGCAGAATATACCCGGTCAGGGAAAGTTCCGGAAAAACAACCAGATCCGCCCCTTCCGATTGTGCCCGGCGGATAGTGTCCAGATGAAGTTGCAGGTTCTCGCTTAACAGCCCCAACTTGGGTGACACCTGGGCCAAAGCTACTGTGAATTTGCCAGTCAAGGTCAACTCCGGAACAAAAGATGCTAGCACACGAAAAAATCTCCGGGCAAGGCAGCCAAGCCCCCTGAGCGGCGACTCGGCGACGGCCCGGCGAGTGCGGCAACGGCTCGGCAGGGTGATGAAGTGGGCCATTCCCCGTGGTGGACCTCTTCATCAGGGAGTGACTGGCGATCGAACCCGGCCAGAGCCTGAGGGACGCCGGAGTCGTGGTCTGCTGCCGGAAAACAATCGGCGTCGTCGAGGCCGTGGGGAAGTGGGAATTTCGAAGAATTTTCCACGGTCGCGCAACGACGTGAATAGACCCGATGGGGGAACTGGACAGATCGGATTAAGCCACAAATTGAGAAATCCGGCCCATGAAACAAGGTCAACAAGCCGGCCAGTGGAGCGCCCGGGCTCGTTCAGCCCGGACATGGGTCAAAAGCCGACTGTCAGGCTCGTGTAGCCGATATGCGAGCGAAAGCCGCGAATGCCGGCGATCCGCTCCGAATAGCCGTAGTACTGCCAGCCGAAGTTCCACGCGAGGTTCGCCTTCATCGCAACCGAGAGACGAACCTGAGGCGAATGGTACGACATCGGCAGGCTGGTCATGAGGTACGCACCTTCGAGCGAGAACGCCGATCGCTCGGCGAATGCCGAGTCGAAGTCGCCGCCGCCCGTGTCCTTCGTCAGGTTGTAGGCAAGGTTTAGTGTCACCCGTTGCGCCGGAGTCGCGCGAATCGCGAAGTTCAAATTGTGAATGCTGCTGGCGTAGATGCTGCGCAAGCGTTCGGGCTCGCCGGAGAATTCGAACAGGTCCAGGATTCCCGTCGAGACGTCCATGTTCAGCAAGCTGTAGCCCGCGTCCAGGACCATGCCCGTTTTCGGATGCAGCCATGAGGCATGAACGCCCTGGCTGCGACTCTTCGAGCTATAGGCCAGCAATTCGGTTGGGTTGTCGTTAGCTCGATTCTTGAAATAGGCGCTGACGCTGAAATCCCGCGCGCGCCAGTGCAATCGAGCCGACTGGTTGTGTAAACGCCGCTCGTTCGTCGGGGTCAGGGGGCGGTCAGCCCTGCCGACCTCGAAGTCGAACGAAGCCCGAAGGTTACGCCCGGGCAGCCAGCGCACGCCGGCCCCGCCGGAATGGAACTTGTTGTCGACGGGCGCCAACTCCCGGCCGAATCCGAAATCCGGGTATCGCAAGGCGTCCGAAGACCTTGCCCTTCTCGTTGAGAACCTGTATGCGCCGTAAAGGCTGACTTCTTTCAGCGCTCTGTAGTTGGCCTCGCTTGCATTGGAAATGCGACGAATTCCGAGGTGGCTGAATCGCAGGTATTCGTTCCGGAAGAAGCCGATCTCTACAAGTGACGCGTCGCCATCGATGCGGGTGTTGTGAAATGCCGTGGTGTTGGTGATTGTCCAACGCGGGGTTGGCAGCAGCACGATGGTGGCCTCGCCCGAACTCTGCTTCCGGCTGGCATCGCCAACGATGAACGACTCCCGGAAACCGGCTTTCGTCGTTGCCGAACCCGGCACCGAGATGTGGTCCTTCAGAGCGGAGTTTCGCGTGCCGCCGGCGTAGACAAACCGGGAGTTGAATCCAATGACGCGGTCCTTCCTGGTCCGCAGAGCCAGCGTCGTGATCGGAGTCCGCCCGCGAAACGGCTGAGAGCGGGTGAAGTCCTCGACAAGCTGGATGTTCGACGTGGCGGAGGGAAGCGCGGAGGCGTCGGTCTGGCTCCCCTCCTCCTCGTAATGGTCGACGGCGTGCGTCGCGGTCAAGGCCAGTCCCAGGAAGTTCGCCGTAAATCCGGCCCTGTACTGCTGGTTGGATTGCCGCAGGTCGGCTTGATAGCGAAGGTAGTTGCGCGCTTCGAGCAGGCCGAAACTGTCGGTTGTTCCCACGGACGCGAAGCCCGGCCCGGACCGTCCGTTTCGGTCGTAGCCCAGCAGAAGCTCGAAGTTCGACCCGGGGAAGATCGTGATGTCATGAGTTTGCATCGCGCGCTCCACGGTCAGGCCGTGCTCGCCTCGCCACAGCGACGGCAACCGATTGTGGTACCTCACTTGCCGGTACTGCAGGTCGTACCGATACAGGCCATTCTTCTCGACCCGCATGACCTGTGCCTGGTACGGGTCTCCCGCCGCTCCCGACGAGCGCAGCCGGAACTCGTCCAATGCGCCTCCCTTGCCATCGAGGGAATTGACGCGAAGCCTGCCGCGGAACAAGCGCAAGCCATCGCCCAGATTCACGCTCGCCCGGTACAGGTCATGGTCCCCGCCGACGTTGGCGAATCGATACCCGAATTCGAAGGAATTCAAGATGCTGTAGCCGCTGAACTCGCGGGTGCTAGCTGGAACCTGGGCCCAATAGGCGACCGGCTGTTGGGCAGCCGCCGGGAGGCAGAGGAGCAGCAATGGGAGGCAGTGCCTTCTCATCGTCGAAACTTCGGATCGGCGTTCGAGCCGTGGATCCGCGAGTGACAGAGGACGCAGTCCCGGAACGCAGGGTCCGCCAGGTTGTGGAACCACGGATTCGGCGAACGGATGCCTTCGGCGCGCAAGCCGAACCCGCCAACGTCGTTGTGGCATTCCAGGCACAGAGTAAAGGCCGAAGGACGGTTCAGCAGGCGTGGATTCGTGCTGCCGTGCGGATCGTGGCATGCCTGGCAGCCCTCGACTCGGACGGGCGGGTGCTCGTGCACAAAGGGACCGCGCTTGTCGGAATGGCACTTGGTGCAGGCAATGTCATTCCCGAGACCGTGCGAAACCATGCGCGGAAAGTGCGCCGTGCGCCAGGTAGCGAGCGCGGCTCCGTGTGGATTGTGGCAATCCGAGCAGTCCATGGCCCCCTCGTTGACACGGTGCTTGAACGGCATGTTGAAGCGCGCTTCTATCTCCCGATGGCAGCCGTAGCAGACGTTTCGCTGCTCGGCCAAAAGCAGCGCACCCGCCTCGTGGGGGCTGTGGATCGAATGGCAGCTCGTGCAACCGATTTCCCCGGTCAGGTGAGCCGACCGGCGAATATGCATCTTGCCGATGTCCTCGCTGTGGCAGCGAAGGCAAACATCCTGGGCCTGGCTGGGTTCGATTTCGGGAAACTTCACGATCTTCCCGTTATCAGGGTCAATGACGTGGAGGCCGGCCGGGCCATGGCATCCCTCGCAGCCGGTCCTCCCTGCGGGCCGGTTCGCCAGGGCCACCGACCTGAAGTGCGGATCGCGGGGAAAGTTTTCCCACACGGCCGGATGGCAGTCCTGGCAGATCCGGCTGCCCAGGAACTGCTGGCCGGTTGGCCAGTGCTCTTCGTGGAACGTGCGCAGGACATGGCGGTCCGGCGGCCACTCGCCTTGCCCGAAGGATACGAAGGGGGCAACAAGGGTCGCCAGAACGACGGTGGCCGTGGTCGCGGCGATGCGGGACAAGCCGGGCCCGATACCTGGTGAGGCTCTTCTCTCAAAGCTGCCGCTTTGTGAGCATGGCTCCCAATCGGCTGGCAGCATTGAATTCATTATAGTTACGTACGCCAACATCCCCTGCTTCCCCTACTGCCCCAGAAGAAGCGCACTGAGCGGTTCTCGATGATGCTTCCTTTGCCCGTCGCAGCGCGGAGAGCTGCCGGGTCCTAATGCCTGGCCGGGATATAAGCGCCGTCGCCGGTCCTCTCACCGGGGGCCCCGCCGTCGTTGACCACCCCGTAGGCCAGGTAGGGGTTGGGGCTGGTTCCCATTGCCTTGCGGATCCGGATGTAGCCCTGGGTGATTCCCGGGGCGTGCTTCAGGACCTGGTTGATCTGCTTGAAGCCCTTGGCCGGGACCACCAGCTTGTCTTCCTCCGCCATGGTTAC